>NZ_JBQWRH010000015.1:0-181044 GCF_052545115.1 Nocardia glycosmidis
TCAACGAGCGGACCGCGTTGGATGTAGCTGGTTTCATTGGGTCGCTGAGCTGCGGATACATTGAGTGCCCACTCCATTTCGGCGGTGATATTGATTTCCAGCGTTGGCGTATCCGAGCGTTGTTGGTTGACGTCAGCCATTGAATGGCGGGTTTGATGACAAGTACCGACAGCTGGCCGGCAACCACGCGGGGCGCGAGCGAAATCGTGAGGTTCCGGGTGGTAGACACCGAGTTGACAGGATGATTTGTCCGTCACTCACGCCCGAGCAGTGTGACCACGGTTACACATATTATGTAACCGTGGTTACCTTCTTGCGGCGGGGAGTGTGAGGGTGAGTTCGGCGCCGTCGGGATGGTTGGTGGCGCGGATGGTGCCGTGGTGGCGACCGATGACGGCGGCAGCGATGGCCAGGCCAAGGCCGGTGCCGCCGCTGGTGCGGGCGGTGTCGGCGCGGGTGAACCGGTCGAACGCGCGCGCCAGGAACTGGGGAGGGAATCCGGGGCCGTGGTCGCGGACGGTGATGGTGACCAGGCCATCGAGTTCGGCGGCCTGGACGATGATCGGTGGGCGACCGTGGTCGACAGCGTTGTCGATGAGGTTGCCGATCGCGCGTTCGAGCTGGCTGGGATCGGCACGGACGAACACCTGAGCGGGGACGGTGAGAGTGATGTCGCCATTGCGGTAGCGGCCGATCACGTCGGTCAGCAACTTATCCACTGCGACCACAATCAACGGCTCCGAGTTGTCTCGGGCCAGCAACAGCAGGTCCTGGGCGAGCCGGGCGAGCCGGTTTGTGTCGGACAGTGCCGCCGTCAGTGCGGCGCGGAGTTCGTCGTTGCTGCGGGGTGCGTGCAGGGCGAGTTCGAGTTCGGTGGTGAGCATGGCCAGCGGGGTGCGTAGTTCGTGGCCGGCGTCGGCGACGAACTCGCGTTCGCGTTGCAGCGCTTCGTGCAGGCGGGCCAGTAGATCGTTGAAGGTGGTACCGAGGCGGGCGATCTCGTCTCGCGAGTGCGGGACGGGCAGGCTCGGGCGGGTGTCGGTGATGGTGATCTCAGCGGCGCGGCGGCGCATCCGTTCCACTGGGCGCAGGGTCGCGGTCGCGAGCGTAAACGCCCCCACGGTGGCGGCGAGCCATACCAGTGGCAGTGCGATTGCGAGTTCGCCGCGCAGGTCGGTGATCATGTTGTCACGGATCTGCGGCGACACGGCGGCCGATTCGTCGAGTGCTTCGCGGGTTTGCGCGACGGTCGCGATGCCGACTCCACCGAGTACGACGGCCATCAATGCCGCGAATGCGAGGGTGAGCCGTACCCGGATGGGCCAGCGGGTGATCATCGCGCACCGTCCCGGGCCGCGGTGCCCAGCCGGTAGCCGACGCCGCGGACGGTGTGCAGGTCGTGGGTGCCGAAGGGCCGGTCGATCTTGTCGCGCAACGCGCGCACATGCACGTCGACGACATTGGAGCGGGATTCGTAGGCGAAGTCCCAGCAGCGCTCGAGCAGGATCTCGCGGGTCACGACCATACCCGGGCGGCGCATGAACGTGTCGATCAGCGCGTATTCCTTTGCGGTCAAAGCGATCTCGGTATCGCCGCGCCAGCAGCGGTGACTGGCCGGATCCAAGCGCAGCTCGCCCATTTCCAGAACTGGTGCGTGTTCGACCGGGCCGCGCCGGACCAACGCGCGCAGCCGGGCGAACAACTCGGCCAGATGAAACGGTTTGGTCAGGTAGTCATCCGCGCCGCCGTCGAGCCCACGCACTCGGTCCGGGATCGCGCCGCGTGCGGTCAACATCAGGATCGGCACCCAGATCTCGCGTTCACGCAGCGCCCGGCACACCTCGAACCCGTTCAGCCCGGGTAGCAGCACATCCAGCACGACAGCGTCATAACCGGCGCCGACGGCGGCGTCCAGCCCGGCGACACCGTCGGCGGCGACATCGACGGCGTAGCCGTCTTCGCTCAGGCTGCGCCGCAGCAGACTCGCCATCCTCGGTTCGTCCTCGACCACCAGTACCCGCATCACCAACCTCCCACCCTCGAGCATGCCCCACCAGGCACGATTCACGTTAGACGTCTTCATCGCAGCTTCATGTGAGCCGGGTAAGCCCATAGCTGTCGCACCGGAATCGACAGTGAAAGAGGGGTGTGTGATGAACAAGCGAACCAAGATCGGCCTCGGTGGTGTCGCCGCCGTCGCCGCGCTGGGCGCGGCTGGATTCGGCATCGCGGCGGGATTCGACCACGACGGCGACAACGACACACCGATCACCGGACCAGACGCCGACAAGGCACGCGCGGCCGCGTTACAAGCAGTCGGCGGCGGCACCGCGGGTGAGGTGGAAGCCGAGAACGAGGGCAACATCGCCTACGGCGTGGACGTGACCAAAACCGACGGCACCAGGGTCGAGGTCCACCTCGACCAGAACTACGCCTACCTGGGCACCGAAAACCATGGAGACCACCAGTGAGCCCCACCCGTCGGATCCGATCGGCGTCCCGCATCCACCCGCGTACCGGACGCCGACGCGTGCCGCTCGTATTCGTCGGTGTCGCGACGCTGATCATAGCGGGATGCGGCTCATCGGGCACCAGCACCACAACCGCGCCGTCACCGTCGATGGCGCATGGACCTGTGAAAACCACCGACACCGATTGGAAACCGGTCACCGACATTCTCGCCCGGACCGGGAAGTTCGGCGACGACAACACTGTCTACCGAATCTCGTTGGCTCGCACCGATCTCCACATCCAGTCCTACGGGGTGGATATCAAGCCCGGCTTGTCGCTCGGCGGGTACGCCGCGTTCGCCAAGTACGGCAGCGACGTGATGCTGATGGGGGATCTGGTCGTCACCGAAACCGAACTGCCGAAGGTGACCGACGCACTGCAAGCCGCGGGCATCGAGCAGACCGCCCTGCATAAGCACCTGCTCGAGCAGACCCCACCGGTGTGGTGGACACATGTACACGCGATGGGTGACCCGGCGAAGATCGCCCAAGGGTTGAAGGCAGCCCTGGACGCCACCGCGATCGCGCCTGCCGCCGCGCCACCGGCGCAACAACCACCGGTCGATATCGACACCGCGGGTGTCATCGCGGCATTGGGGCGCACCGGAACCGTCGACGGCGGTCTCTACAAGTACAACATCGCCCGCGCCGAGACCATCACCGACAACAACATGGTGGTGCCACCCACGTTCGGGGTCACGACAGTGATCAATTTCCAGCCCTTGGGTGACGGGCGTGCCGCGATCAACGGTGACTTCGTCATGACCGGCAACGAGGTGCAGAAGGTCATCGAAGCCTTGCGTAAGGGCAACATTGCGATCGTCGAGGTGCACAACCACAGCCTCACCGAGACCCCGCGCCTGTTCTATGCCCACTACTGGGCCGTCGACGACGCGGTCACCCTCGCCACAGCACTACGGCCCGCACTCGACGCGACAAACCTGCAACCACCGAAATAAGCTGGCAGCCAGCGGGTTTTCAGCGCACTGACGGAAGCGGTACGAGACGATGCGCGTCGTCGAACAACGCCCGCTCCGCCAGCCGGGTGGCGGTGAACGCGGCCAGCGCGGTCGCGGCGAGCAGCATGTACATCACCACGATCGGATTGCGGATCGCGGTGAGCGGGTCGGTCCCGGCCAGGATCAACCCGGTCATCATGCCGGGCAGGCTGATCAACCCGACGACCTTGGTCGCGTCGATCACCGGCACCGCGCCGTTTGCAACGCCGACCGCGATGCGGCAGAAACGCTTGATGCGCTGGTAATCCCAGACACAACCGGGCTTCGATCCGGGCCCGCGCGGTCTGGGCATCCTCACGCATGGGCCACCCGCGCCAACATCCACATCGACGTCGCGGTCGCGGGATCTTCAGCGCCCGACGCCGGGGTCGCGAACAGGGGCGCGGACGCGCTGACCGGCGGCGAGCAGACTGCGCGCTATGGCTCCGCCGTGGGTGCCGGTGGCGCCGGTCATAAGAACGGTGATCATGTTTCTCCCGGTGGGCCGTGTCGAGAACAGGGTCGGGTGTGGGCTGGTGGTGGGGTACGGCCGATGGCCAGGTCATCGGTCAGAAGCGGCCCACCGAGATGAAGAGCGCGAGGGCGAGGTAGGCTGCCCAAGTGGTTCGGCGCTGCCGTCGAATGAGATGGGCAGAGCTGGTTGGTACCACGACCGCCTGACCGATCGTCACCGGGCCGCTGTTGATTGACCTCAGCCATTAAATGGCGGGTTTGATGACAAGTAGCGATGGCTGGTCGGCAACCACGCCGGGCAGGTGCGACCCCAGCTGTAGATGGCGGCTCCCGAGTTTTGTTGGCGGCTGGGGTCGGAGCATTCTCTTGATATTTCATGATGAGGTCCCGGCGCGCGATGCCCGGCTTCATCGCTGTCACCAGCTCGTCGTGCTACGGCGCGGGCGGGTCGGCGACTCGGGACAGCAGGTCGGCGAGGGTTGCTCGCTCGTCGGGCGTCAGCCCGGCGAAGATGTCCTGTGCTGCGGTGTCCGCCAGCTCGCGGGCGGTCGTATAGGTCCTCCGGCCTGCATCCGTCAAGCTCAAGTGGTACAGGCGCCGGTCGTGCGGTGACTGGGTGCGGCGTACGAATCCGCGGCGGTCCAATTCGTCGACCGTGCGTACCATGCCCGCCTTGTCGCTGCCCAGGTCGGTGAGCAATTGCTTCTGTGTCGACGTGCCATCGCGGGCGAGAAGCAGCATGACGCCGAAATGCCGTCCACTGAGGTCGAGGGGCGCGAGCGCCGTCGCCACGACGGCCGCAGCTCGTCGCTGAGCCCGCCGCAACAGCAACCCCAACCGCAGCTCGACCGACTTCACATCGCCGCTAGACATGCCGCAATCCTATGATAGATTCATATGAATCCGATTCGTTTGAATCTATCTTGGAGTTGTCGTGACCGTACCGACCGAAGCGAAGCCCGGAATCCCCACGCGCGCAATCCCATTCGTGCGACTGGCCGCTGTGCTCGCCAGTGGTGCGCTGGCGGGCGCGTTCGCCTATGGGTGGCTGATCGTGTTTCCCACCTTCTTCGATGTACCCACCGACATTCAGCTCAGGTTCCGGGTGCCGCTCATGGCTCGCAACGCCCCGCTGATGCCGCCCCTGATGGCGACCGTGCTGGTGAGCTGCGCGGCATTGGCAGTGCTCACCCGTGGGCGGGAGCGGCTGATCGCCGGACTGGCGGGCGCGTCGGCTCTGGCGTGCCTACTCGTCACATATTTCGGAAATATCCCGCTCAACACGCAGATCAAAACTTGGGACCCCGAGGCGCTACCCGCCGACGCGACGAACCTGCTGCACCAGTGGAACATCTACAACGATCTCCGCTCGGTCGCCGCGATGGTCCCGTTTGTTTTGGTGGCAACGGTTGTGCTGCCGTGGGTGCGGTGTGGTTCGGGCGTGGGCCGCCGCTGAGATGACCTCGCCCGCCGACGAGAGGAGCAGAGCAATGATCAGGACACACTCCCCGGCACCTCAAACCCCCCGGCACCCGACGCAGGACCTGAACGCAAATCCCGCGTCACCCGACCGGTACGGCCTAACGACCCGCAGAGGCGGGACTGTCCGCGACTACGGCCGAGCCGATATCCGTGCGGAAGTGGCTGCCGGGCAGCTTGATTCCCGCGATGCGGTCGTAGGCCCGCGTGCGGGCCTCGACCAGGTCGGCGCCGACGCCGACCACGTTCAGCACCCGGCCGCCCGCGGAGACCAGCGTGCCGTCTTCGCGCTGCGCGGTTCCCGCGTGCAAAACCGTGGCGGTCTCGTCGAGCGCGCCCTCCCCCGCACCGGAGATGACGTCGCCGACGCGGGGGCGGCCCGGATAGTTCTCCGCCGCGAGTACCACGGTGACCGCCGAACCAGTGCGCCAGCGCGGCGGCGCGACCTGCGCGAGCGTGCCGGTGGCGGTGGCGTTGAGCAACTCGCCGAGCGGACTGTCCAGGAGCGCGAGCACCGCCTGCGTCTCGGGATCGCCGAAGCGGCAATTGAATTCGATCACGGCGGGACCATCCTTGCCGATCGCCAGGCCCGCGTAGAGCAGGCCGGAGAATCCACTGCCGCGCCGCGCCATTTCGGCGGCAACGGGCTTCACCACGTCCTCGACGATCGCGGTAACGGTCTGATCGGGCAGCCACGGCAGCGGGGTGTAGGCGCCCATGCCGCCGGTGTTGGGGCCGGTGTCGCCATCGCCGACGCGCTTGTGGTCCTGCGCGGGCAGCAGCGGCACCACGGTTTCACCGTCGACCAGACAGAACAGCGACACTTCCGGTCCGTCCAAGAACGATTCCAGCAGCACCGGATGGCCTTGCTCGAGCAGTTCCGCGCCGTGTTCGCGCGCGGCGGAGCGGTCGGTGGTAACCACGACGCCCTTGCCCGCGGCCAGCCCGTCGTCTTTCACCACCCAGGTCGGTCCGAAGCGGTCGAGTGCGTCGTCGAGTTCAGCCGGGCTGTCCACGACCTCACTGTGTGCGGTGCGCACACCCGCCGCGGTCATCACGTCCTTCGCGAAAGCCTTGGATCCCTCGATCCTGGCGGCGGCGGCCGACGGGCCGAAGCAGGCGGTCCCCGCGGCGCGCACCGCGTCGGCAACCCCGAGCACGAGCGGAACCTCGGGCCCGATCACCACGAGGTCCGCGCCCACCCCCGTGGCCAGCGCCACCACGTCTTCGGCCGAGCTCGGGTCGACCGGGCGGACCTGCGCGTGCTGCGCGATCCCCGCGTTGCCGGGGGCAGCGAACAGCGCGGTCACCGCGGGGTCCCGGCGCAGGGCCAGGACGAGGGCATGTTCACGGGCTCCGGAACCGATGACGAGTACACGCACGGCAAACAGCCTAGATGTTGTCGGTCACCGATCAGGCGAGTGGTACCACCCTCGACCATTCCGACTGCTCCAGCATCGCGGGCTTGCCACGGCCCCGGAACTATTGGGACTATAAAAGCCTGGCCAAAACGCCAAGGTGACAACTGATCTCGTACCAACATGGGTAACTCGTCGGGCACGCCCGAAACCCGAGCGCCACCCAACGCAGGACCTGAACGCAAATCTCGCGTCACCCGACCGGTACGGCCTGAATACCCGGAGAGGCGGGACAGTGGGGCTGATCGACGGACTGATGGGCAATGCCGGGCGGATCGATCCGGGCCAGGCGCAACAGGAGTATGCCAAGCTCCTCGGTAATGGTGAACAGGTCTACGCCGCGTACTTGCTGGTCCGCGACGCGATGCTGTTCACGAATCGCCGCCTGATCCTGATCGACAAGCAGGGCGTCACCGGCCGCAAGGTGAGCTACCACAGTGTCCCCTACCGCGCGATCACCCATTTCTCGGTGGAGACCGCGGGCACCTTCGATCTGGACGCCGAGCTGGCCATCTGGATCTCGGGCACACCCGAGCCGCTGCAGAAGCGGTTCAACCGCCAGGTGGACATCTACGAGGTGCAGGGAATTCTGTCGCACTTCGTCGCGGTGTAGCGCGGCCGGTGGCGCGCGCACCGGTCTAGTCTGCGGAGCATGGCTTCTGTCTTCAGTGCGATCATCTCCGGTCAGCTCCCGGGCCGATTCGTCTGGGAGGACGACGAATTTGTCGGCTTCCTCACCATCGCCCCGATCACTCCGGGCCACACCCTCGTCGTGCCGCGCAAGGAAATCGACCAGTGGCAGGACATCGACACCAACACCCTCGCCCGGCTCACCGCAGTCGCGCAGAAGATCGGCCAGGCCGTACGCGCGGCGTGGGACGCGCCGCGCGCCGGTCTGCTGATCGCCGGCCTGGAGGTGCCGCACTTGCACGTGCACGTCTTCCCGGCCTTCACCCTCGGCGACTTCGACATCTCCGGCGCCGACCCCAATCCGAGCCCCGAATCCCTGGACGAGGCCCAGGCCAAGATCAAACAGGCACTGCGCGACCTCGGCTACGGCGCCAACGTCCCGGACTCCGGCTCCCCCGCCTCGCTCCCCGCCTCTCCGGATCTTTAGGGCTCCCCCGCCTCTCCGGGTATTCAGGCCGTACCGGTCGGGTGACGCGGGATTTGCGTTCAGGTCCTGCGTTGGGTGCTCCCCCGCCTCTCCGAATCTTTAGGCCATACGGGTCGGGTGACGCAAGATTTGCGTTCAGGTCCTGCGTTGAGCGCCACTCTGGTTCTGGGCGTGCCCGACGAGTTACCCATGTTCGTACGAGATCAGTCGTCACCTAGGTTTCGGCAAGGAGCCGAGCCCACGGTGGTCGGCCTCTTGCGGTGATACAGGAGTCAGCCGGTGACGTCGTGTAACGGAGTATCTACTCCGCCGACTGCGACGGTTGCCAGCGTCTGGCTCGGGGTCCAATAGATCCGGCCGTGCTCGAAGTCCTGGTATGTGCCGGTATCCCACGGTATTTCGTCGGTTTTCGGCCAGCCCAGGGGGCCGTTCTCGTACCCGGAGCGGTTCCAGCGGTCACGGATCGCGCCGTGCACCCAGAAGGCGCGGTCGCTGGATTGCTGCCGGTAGAGCGCGCCGCCCTGGAATCCCTGCGCCTCGCCCGACGGCTGACCGTCCGGCCCACGCAAAACCGTGCGGTCGGTGATCGGGTAGCCCAGCGGGCCCGCTTCCCAGCGCAATTCCTCGAACTTCGCCCACAGCGTTTCGGGGATGGGGTGTGCGCCGGTGTCGGGGTGCCAATAGATGTAACCGTGCTCGAATTGCGCGAAGCGGCCGACACCGTCGGGCGTGGCGATTTCGCCCGCGGTAATCCGTCTGCCCAGCCACGGATTCGCGGCGGCGCTGTCGTTGATCGCGTTCGGCTCCGACCCACCCGGTTCGCCGGTGGCGAAGCCGCGCACATCGTCGGCGAATACATCCCACGGAAAGTTCGGTCCGACATCAGTGTGGTTGCCGAACCCGAGGACCTCGGTCACGTACTTGTGATCGGATATTCCCTCGCGGCGTTCGTACGGCGGCGCGATGACGTACGTGTCGAAACCGTACTTCTTGGCGTCTTGCACCGCTAGCCACGCCGCGATCCGGATATCGTCGCGGATGCTGAGCCAGACGTCCCGGCTCCACGCGACCCGGCTCCCCGCGAAGCACAGGTTGATCGTGTACGGATTCGCGTCCAGCACAGACCAGCTCGCCAGGTCGGTGTCGACGACATCGACGACGATGCGATCACGGACCGTGTAGTGATAGCTCACGCCGTTGCTGGGATTGTTGAGGTAGTTCGCCAGACTCTCGGCAGTTCCGTTGCCCTCCTGGGTATGCAACAGGAAGTTGGTGATGCGCGCCCCGTGGCGGCTGGACGCGGAGTTGCCCATGCGGTCGAGTTCGGTGTACTCCGGCTTGTTCACGTTTCCCCCTGCATTCGGATCCGCCGCTTTCGACCATTGGCCGTAATCGACGGCGAGAACTTTATTGACGTCCACCCCGACACCCCCGACCTGGTCGCTGTCGATGCGGATCTGGTGGATGTGCGCGGACGGATGGTCGCCGTTGATCGACGGATCGCCGGACCAATTGTGTTGCCAGAACCAGGTGGCGACGCCATCCTCGAGCGCCCAGTCGATGCACCGCGCATTGCCGTACATACCGGTCCACTCCAGGCCGACCACCGACGCCCAGCCCCGCAGAAACGGTGCGATCAGCGAATTCCACTCGTCCAGGGAGGGGTTCGCGTCGACCGGGGCATACAGCGGCCGCAAGCTCGGCCCGCCGGCCGCGAGATGGTAGTTCAGCGCGATTCGCGCGTGGCGCACGCCCGCGTCATAGCCGCCCTTCCAATCCGCGGTGTCGCCCTTGCCGTACTGATAATTGCTCACAATCTCGAGACCAATGGCACGCAATCGGTCGCAATAATCCCGCCGCAATGGCTTCGCTCCGAAATTAGTACCCGGCCGGGAATCGCTGAAGTAGCCGATGACACCGGCATATCCAGCATCCTTGATCGCCTGCGGTTCGATCAACGCGGCGGAGAAATCGATCAGTTCAGTCATCACGCACCCCCGTACGAGTCCGCGCGCTGGTCTGCAGTAACGCGTTATGGTCGTACATTTCAACAGCTTTCGACAGATGAAGAACCCGACATGATCAGATTCGACACAATGTCAACAGAAGATGCCTCCATGTCCATGATGTGGCCCACCTGGTGTTTGCTCGTGACCTCACCGAACCCGCGGCGAGACCTGTTCGCCTGCAGATATTCCCAGTGCCGATAGTACGCCCGCGATCGACCGGACAGTGTGCCGTACGTTAGCGACACTACATACCGGTCGCTCGCTTCTTCGGAGATCCTGATTCGAACTCGAATGATGGTTCGCCCCAGGACCTCTGCCGCGACCGACGGAATGACCATCTCCCCGTAGTAATATTCGCCCTGACGGAAAAGATTGCCGCCCCGCCCGCCGGTCATAGCGAGCCGAAAACGGACTGGTCGTGCGCATCAGAAGCGAAAATCCGAAGCAGCGTTTGACGCCAACGACGCAGCCGCAGCCGCGGATTGTCGACGCCAACAACCGCGCCCGCCCTTCTGCACATCCACTTTCCCTGCAACTATGGTGCCCCACGGCTCTTGGCTCCACGTAAGTCCAGATCCGTCCGGTGGAATCCAACGAGTGCCACAACCCCGCGACAACTCAGAGGCTCATCTGCGGATCGATCCGGGCCAGCATCGAGCAAGCCCAATCGGTGCCCTTGTGATCCTTCGGCAGCGCTGCGTACCCATTCTCGGCTTCCCGTATCGCGTCCGGGATGCGGCCCATCGCCGCCAGCACAATGCCGCGTTCGAGGCCCCAGAACCCTGGCGTGTACCAGTACCCGAACGCCGGAAGCTCGACGCCTTCGGTTGCTGTCGCTGCGGCGTCGGTATGATGCAGCGACCGCGCAGCCCGGCGCCGGTCCCCCTGAAGCGCGAGCAGTTCAGCCCGCTGATAGCGGTCGTAGACGCCGAGAATCGGGTGAGCCCGGGTGACGGCTATCGCCGCGTCGGTGAGGTCCACGGCGCGCTGTAGGTCGCCGTTGTGGCGCGCAGTGTAGGCACGGAAGCTGTACGCGTGCGCGAGCTGTGACGGATCGTTGCCGTCCTCGGCGAGTCTGGCGGCGTCGCCCAGTACGCGGTCGGCGGTATGCGCTCGGTCGGTGGCGTGTTCCAGCCAGCCGCGGTATCGCGCGACTTCGGACGCGAGGCCGGCCGACGCCGTACCGCCTGCGCGGTGTCGCGCCAGGGTACGCGCTGTCGCATCCATGCCGCGGACCAGTTGCACGATGGCCGCCGCGCCCACAACGTCCTCCAGGTGCCGTGTGAGGTCCAGGATCGCGGATATGTCTTCCAGCCCAGCACGGCCAGCGCGGGACGGGTCGCCTACGGTCGCGCCGAGCCGTTCCAGGTCGACCGATTCCAGGCCCAGCACGGGGTCGGACAGCACAGACCGGTATGCCTCAAGGATTCCGGCGGTTACGGGCCGCTGCCCTGTCTCGATCAGCGATAGGTAGCCGGAGGTGAAGCATGTCCGGCGGGCCATGCGGCGCAATCCGATACCGGCGATCGTGCGCAGCTCGCGCAGTAGTGCGCCCGTCACCCCCGAATCGGTAAACACAGGCAAACACTAAGCCCGTTCAGCGAAGTCCGCTGGCAGAACACACTTTCCGTAGCGCCCGGCGCCGGGTCGAATCGCGAACTCCCCGGCGCCGGGCGCCTACCAAACAGCAGACGACACGACAGGGGTGAAACAGTGGGGTTCGATTGGTGGCGCAACGCCGAACCGGACGAAACATCACCACAGGCGATCATCGACCGCGTACAAGCCGAATGGCGAGCCCAACGCGCCACCCAGACCAACCCCGGACACCGGCCCACCGGCTCGCCACACGAGGCACCCGAACAACCCGAACACCCGCTCAGCGTGCCCGAAGCACACGCCACCATGCAACGCCATCGCGGCTGCCGCACCGACACCTGCCCACGGAAAGCGGCCGCACAGCAGGCACTGATCGACGCCGGGCGCATGATCCCCGACACCACACGGGGGCACCAGCGATGACAGTGCACCGAAACTTGGATCGAGGACTATTTTGACGACGTCATGAGACAGCACACCTAGACCGGCGGCTACTGGGCCACCAGCCAGTCCCGGAACCTGCACTCTGCCAGAGCATTTGCGTCGGAGTCGGGGTAGGCCACCGGCGGCCAGTCGATGCCGTATTCATCGATGTGTGCGGCGATTTCGGCCGAGGTGAGCAGTGCGGCCGATAGCAGAAATAGCCTGCTCGAGCTGGGCGCGGTTCACCCGGTCAACGCGATGTGACGCCCAGCCGATGCCCGCTGGCGCCCGTGCAATTCCGTCAGTGCATCGCGGCGTTCCTGCTCGGACAGGACCACGTTCAACGGCGACAAGCTGGCGAACAGCTCATCGTCGTCCATCTCGCGGCGCACGGTGGCAACGCTGCCGGTCAACAGCATCAAACTCCATTTGGCCAGAGCCTCATGCATGAGCGGGCCGCGAACGTTGGAACGAGTTACACTCAAGGCCAGAACGAACATGGCACTGTCGAGTGGAATGCGCTCACGTTCGATCTTCGTCAGGGCGCGGTCAGCCAGCAGGCGTACGCGTATTTCTTTACGTGTCATCGCTGGAGCTCCTCTCGCGCCTCTATCAGCCCACCAACTAGGCTGGTCACACGGCCATTGTGGGACAGAACGCACGAGTTGCGTGCCTTGTGGTGGTGCAGCGACACCAGGACATCTGCGCCAGTCGAAACCTGCCAGCTCGCGCGGCGCCCGCAGCGGCCATTTGAGCCCCCTGTCAGGATTGAACTGACGACCGCTCGCTTACAAGGCGAGTGCTCTACCACTGAGCTAAGGAGGCGGGTAAGCGGTTGTCATCATAACCGGCCAGTCCGGCTGTCCAACACCGGGAACCGGAGTCGACCAGATTACGCGACTGCCGGCCGCACCCCGCGTTCGAGCGGAGCGAGACCGGACGTTGCCCGTTCGCGGCCCGGCCCGCGTCCGAGCGAATGCCGCACCGCGACGAAGTCGCGAACAGCGGTCGCTCGGACCCGAGCCATCAGTGGGCCGCTGACGCCCAGCGCCGTAGGCGCTGTGAATCAGGCAGAGCCTTGGCGGGCCGCATCGTCAGCGGCCATGGCATCGCGCAGGCTCTTCGGACGCATATCGGTCCAGTTCTTCTCCACGTACTCCACACAGGCGGCGCGGCTGTCCTCGCCGAACACAACTCGCCATCCGGCCGGAACCTCTGCGAAAGCCGGCCACAGAGAGTGCTGCTCCTCGTCGTTGACCAGGACGAAGAAGCGGCCGTCTTCATCATCGAACGGGTTGGTGCTCAATTTCACCTCACTGGATACTGGCGCAATGTACGGGATCGCTCTTGGTTCGCACGGCGCCGGGCTTTCACGAGCCACCCGCACCGAGAGTCCCCGAGCGTTGTTTCGACACTAGCAAGCAAGACGTTACGCCTGGGCGCTCACCCGGGCCGTCACCTCGGCCGACCCTGCAATCAGCCGGCAAAGAAGTCGAGCAGAATCTTGTTGACCGCCTCCGGTCGTTCCAAGTATCCGAAATGTCCCGCGTCCGGCACCTCCTGGTATCGCGCACCCGGGATCACGTCGGCGATCTCCCTGGACAGATACGGCGGAATCATCCGGTCGTCGGCGAATCCGACCGAAAGGCAGGGCACTCGAATCGCCCGGTATGCCTGTACCCGGTCGAAATCGTGGTCCATCCGGCGCTGCGCACGGATGCCGGGCGCAACCGGTCCGCCGGTGAACTCGAACAGGTCCAGCCAGTCGCGGGCGGCGTTCGGCTCGGCCATGGTGGCGGGCGAGAGATTCATCACCGCGGTAATCGCGGCCTCGTATTTCGGCGGCAGTTTCACCCCGCCGGCGTCCAGCTCGTGTTCGCCGAACGACAGCGTCTTCTGGAACTGGTCGAGCCGCCCGTGCCCGGCCATGAACACCGCCTTACGCACCAGGTCGGGGCGGGCCAGCGTCAGCTCCTGGGCCACCCGGGCGCCCATCGAAGTACCGACCACCAGAGCGGGACCCTCATCGAGAAATTCGATCAGGGCGGCGGTATCGGCGACGAGCTCGTCGATGGTCATGCCGGAACCGGCCTCGAAGGATGGCGCGATCCCGCGGTTGTCGAAGGTGCACACCCGGTAACCGGCCGCGAGCAGCGCGGGTACCTGGTGCAACTCCCACACCCGGCCCGGGCTGCCGGTGCCCATGATCATCACCACGAGCGCAGCAGAGCCCTTGGCATCGGTGCCCCTGGCGCGGTCACCTCTCACCTGATAGTTGAGGGAAATCCCGTTCACCGTGGCCAGCGGCATGTCGACCCTTTCGTGGAGTTGGTGCTGCGCTCCCCACGGTATAGGGCCGAGCGGGGTCGGCGCATCGACCGGGTGACCTGGTGTCGAGTGCCATACGGCGGTCGACGCCCTGGCGAACATACCTCCCAGCGTCGCATACCATTGGCTTTTCGCACGTACGAGCGCACTGAGCCGGGAGGACTTGACAATGGCCGCGAAGGGCAGCGCCAACGACATTGCGGACGACGAGCTGGAACCACTCGCCGACGAGACCGCCCGCCAGGCGCAACGAGTGGTCGCGGCATATGCCGAAGATGCTGACGAATGCCGGATGTTGTTGTCCATGTTGGGTATTGGACCGAGCTCCCGAGGCGAATAGTCTCATTCTCGACGCCAACGGCAGCGCCAACGCCGAAGGCGGCACCAACGCCAAACGCAGCGCCGATGACACAACTGCAGCGGGATACAGCAACGCGCAAAGGATGCGTGAGTGGACCAGATGAATCCGTCCGACGACTCCGAGCACGCCAGAGACAACTCCACCGCTGACGCCGCGGCAGCAATCACCGGGCCCGACCCGGGATCGGGTTTCGTCGTCGTCGCCAATCGGCTGCCGGTCGACCTCGATCGGCTGCCCGACGGCACCACCAGGTGGAAACGCAGCCCCGGCGGTCTGGTCACCGCCTTGGAACCGGTCTTGCGCAACAACAAGGGCGCGTGGGTCGGCTGGGCAGGGGTCCCGGACGTGGACGTCGAACCGATCATCGAGGACGGCCTCGAACTGCATCCGGTCCCGTTGACCGCGCAGGAGGTGGCCGACTACTACGAGGGCTTCTCCAACGGCACGCTGTGGCCGCTCTACCACGATGTGATCGTGCGGCCGGTCTACGACCGCAGGTGGTGGAGCGCGTATGTCACGGTGAACCGGCGCTTCGCCGAGGCCACCGCGAAGGTCGCGGCCGAGGGGGCGACCGTGTGGGTGCAGGACTACCAACTCCAGCTGGTGCCCAAGATGCTGCGCATGCTGCGCCCGGATCTGACCATCGGGTTCTTCTTGCATATCCCGTTCCCGCCGGTCGAGCTGTTCATGCAGATGCCGTGGCGAACCGAGATCGTGGAGGGCCTGCTCGGCGCCGACCTGATCGGCTTCCACTTGCCCGGCGGCGCGCAGAACTTCCTGTACCTGGCCCGCCGGCTGGCCGGCCAGCCGACATCGCGCGGCTCGGTCGGCGTGCGCGCCAAGCTCGGCGTCGTCCAGGTCGGATTCCGCGCGGTCCGGGTGGGCGCCTTCCCGATCTCGATCGCCTCGGCCGACCTGGACGAGCAGTCCCGCCGCAGGTCGGTGCGTGAGCGCGCCGCGAAGATCCGGGCCGAACTGGGCAATCCGAAAAACATCCTGCTCGGCGTGGACCGCCTCGACTACACCAAGGGCATCGACATCCGGCTCAACGCACTGGAGGAACTGCTCATCGAGGGCCGGATCGATCCGGCCGAGACGGTCATGATCCAGCTGGCCACGCCCAGTCGCGAGCGGGTCGAGAGCTATATCCAGATGCGCGGCGACATCGAGCGCCAAGTCGGCCGGATCAACGGCGAGTTCGCCCGGGTCGGCCATCCGGTGGTGCACTACCTGCACCGGCCGATTCCGCGGGACGAACTGGTCGCGTTCTTCGTGGCCGCCGACGTGATGCTGGTGACGCCGCTGCGCGACGGCATGAACCTGGTCGCCAAGGAGTACGTCGCCTGCCACAGCGGACTCAACGGTGCCCTGGTGTTGAGCGAGTTCACCGGCGCCGCCGCCGAGCTGCGTCAGGCCTATCTGTGCAATCCGCACGACCTGGACGACGTGAAGGACGCCATCGTCGCCGCTCTGGACGACGACCGGGACACCAAGCGCAGGCGGATGCGTTCGCTGCGCCGCCAGGTGCTGGCGCACGACGTGGACCGCTGGGCACGTGCCTTCCTGGACGCCCTGGCCCAGGGCCAGGTCGCGGGCAGCGCACTGCTGACCGACGACGACGTGTACCCGGAATCCCGGGAGACGCGCTGAGCAGGCGTCCGGCCGCTCACCGCGCTCGGTTCACAGGAATCACCCAGCTTCGGTCCAGGAACTTCGCAGCAGACTGCCGGACCATGAAGCCATGAGCGAGCGCAGCGAGCGAAACATCGGCGCAGTGCGCGGCGCGCAGCACGGAGCCCAGCGCGAGCGAGGCAAACCATGAGCGGCGCGCCGGTGGAGCAGAGCCCCGAGGCCAGGGTGCTGGTGGTCGACGACGAGCCGATGATCGTCGAACTCCTCGCGGTGAGTCTGCGCTATCAAGGCTTCGAGGTGGACGCGGCGTCCGACGGCGCCCAAGCGCTGGACAAGGCGCGGACCTTCCGCCCGCAGGCGCTCATCGTGGACGTGATGATGCCGGGCATGGACGGCTTCGGCCTGCTGCGCAGGCTGCGCGCCGATGGCGTCGACGCGCCCGTGCTGTTCCTCACCGCGCGCGACGAGGTGCAGGACAAGGTCACCGGCCTCACCCTGGGCGCCGACGACTACGTCACCAAGCCGTTCAGTCTGGAGGAGGTCGTGGCCCGGTTGCGCGTCATCTTGCGCCGTGCCGGTCACGCCGCGCCGCAGCGGGAAAGTTCGCGCCTGCGCTTCGAGGACATCGAACTCGACGACGACACCCATGAGGTGTGGAAGGCGGGCGAGCCGGTAGCTCTGTCGCCCACCGAGTTCACGCTGCTGCGCTACTTCATGGTCAACGCGGGGACAGTGCTCAGCAAGCCGCGCATCCTCGACCACGTTTGGCGTTACGACTTCGGCGGCGAAGTCGGCGTGGTGGAAACCTATGTCTCCTACCTGCGTAAGAAAGTCGACACCGGCGATAAGCGCCTGATCCACACCTTGCGCGGCGTCGGCTACGTCATGCGCGCGCCTCATCGCAAGAGCGGAACGTGAGCCCGGGCCGGATCGCGACAACGCGGGCGAAAGCCTCGGAGCTGCTGGCCGCGATCCCGCTGCGGGTCACGCTGATGATCCTGCTGGTGCTCACCGCGGGGCTCGGCCTGCTCGTGTCCGGCATGGTCGTCACCTCCGGCTTGGAACACCAGCTGACCCACCGCACCGACCAGCAGCTGCGCGACGGGGCGATGGAATGGTCGCGCTGGCCCCCGCCGGCGTCGGTGCAGCAGCCCGATCCGCGCCACGCGCCGAGCCAGTTCTATGTGCGCTCGCTGCGCAGCGATGGGCGCGTGGTTCTGATTCCGGCTTTCGGTGTCGATGCCGAACCCGATCTGCCGCAGACACCGAGATCAGGTCCGTACACCGTCGGCTCCGTGAGCGGGCCGGTCGAGTGGCGTGCGCTGACGGTCCGCACGCCGGACGGCACGACCACGGTGGCGCTGCCACTCACCCAGAACATCGACACGGTGCGTCGGCTGGTGACGTTGCAGCTGGTCGTGGGTGCGATCGTCCTGGCGGCGCTGGCGGTGATCGCGTACTTCGTGGTGCGGCGGAGTCTGCGGCCGTTGCGCCGGGTGGAGAGCATCGCGGCGGCGATCGCGCGCGGCGACCTGCATCGCCGAGTTCCGGTGCGCGGCACCAACACCGAGGTCGACCGGCTGTCCCGGTCGCTGAACGGAATGCTGGCGCAGATCCAGCGCGCGTTCACCGCGACCGCGGCGTCCGAGGAGGCGGCCCGGCGTTCCGAGGAACGTATGCGCCGCTTCGTCGCCGACGCCAGCCACGAACTGCGCACCCCGCTGACCACGATCCGCGGGTTCGCCGAGTTGTACCGCCAAGGCGCCACCGGCAACCCGGGCACGTTCATGGACCGCATCGAACGGGAATCCCAGCGGATGGGCGTGCTGGTGGAGGATCTGCTCATGCTCGCGCGGCTGGATGCCCAGCGCCCCCTGGAGCTGGGGCCGGTCGACCTGCTCGCCATCGCCAGCGACGCGGTGCACAATGCGCGGGCGGTGGTCGCAGCCGGACACACCGACGGACCCGTGCGCACCATCGAACTGAAAGTCGACCCGGGCGAGGGGACGCTGGAGGTCGTCGGCGACACGGCACGTGTGCGCCAAATTCTGGCCAACCTGCTGAACAACGCGGTCACGCACACCGCGCCCGACGCGTCGGTGACGGTGCGGCTGACACCCGCTGCCGATCACGTCCTGCTGGAGGTGGCCGACACCGGCCCGGGCCTGCCGCCGGAGGAGGCCGAACGTGTCTTCGAGCGCTTCTACCGCACCGACACCTCCCGCACCCGCAGCAGCGGCGGCACCGGCCTCGGTCTGTCGATCGTGCAGGCTCTGGTGATCGCGCACGGCGGCGAGGTCGGCATCCGCAGCACGCCGGATGACGGGACGACGTTCACTGTGCGGCTGCCGCGCAAGACGAATTCGCACATCGTCGGCGGCGCTGTTACCGGGTGAAGGTTCGACGTTCAGACCGGCGTGACCGCCTCGACCAGCCAGCGCGAGTCGGTTTTCGTCAACGTGACGCGCACGCGGCTGCCGGTGGTGCTGCCTTGCGGCGTGTCCTTGCTCGTCATGACCTGATCGAGGAACAACAGGACCACCGCGTGTGAGCGGTCGGCGGAGATGACACCGCTCGCCTGGGTGGTCGCGGTGACGGTCAGTTGTTTTTCCTTGGCGCCCGGCGCGATCTGCTTGTCGATCAACGTCAGGTAGTCCGCGCGGAAGTCGTCACCGAGGTAGTCGGCCGACTTGCGCAGGTCGGTGTCGACGGTCTGCGGACTGTAGGTGAACATGGCCTCGACGGTGCGGCCGGCCGTCGCGACCGCGTCCTTGCGTGCCTGCTCGACCTGCCGGTCGTCCCAGTAGCGGTAGCTGTTGACGCCGCCGATGACCGCGACCGCCGCGACCACGGCGCCCATCACGGCGAGCAGTATCCTGCTTCGAATTCCGTTCCTGCTCATGCCACGAACTCCACATCGGAGACGGTCAGACCGGAATCGCCGCGGACCACGGTGACCCGGAACCGGTAGTACCTGGTCTGGGGTTCGGCCTGGCCAGCGTTGGTCAGTGTCTGTTTGGCGGCGACCAGCACATGCGCCGAGCGATCATCGTCGTTTTCCAGCGCCGCCTCGACGATCTCGCCGCTGGAGACCACCTTGGCCTGCTGGACGATGCTGGTGAACGGGTCCACCCGGCCGGCGAACTCGGTCTTGAACTCGCCCGACGCCAGCGCCAGGATCCGGTCGATGTCCTGCTTGGCCGAATCGGCGCGGATCGTGGTGAGGTTGACAATCGCCTGCCTCGCGGTCTGCAGGTACTCGGCGCGACGCTCGTCGCGTTCGCGCGCCGAGCGGACCGCGAACACCGAGACGGCCGCACCACATACGAGCGCCAACACCAACAGCGCCGAGGCGGCCTGCGCGAGAATCCGCGCTACGCCACGCTTGCGCGTCTGTGCGGCCTCGTTCTCGGTCGTCGACTCCTCGGCATCTGCGTTCTGGGCACCGGCTCCGGCAGCGGCGTTTTCGGTGCCAGTTCCGGCAGCGGCGTCCTCGGTGCCGGCTCCAGCAGCGGCGTCCTCGGTGCCGGCTCCAGCAGTGCCACGCTCGGTGCCGGCTCCGGCAACGGCGCTCTCGGTGCCAGTTCCAGCAACGGCGGCGGCCGCCGGGACGGCCTCGACAGCATCCGGTTGCTTTGCCAGTGCGGTCGAGGGATCGGGCTCGGCACCACTGGGGCTCGGTCCGCTACCTGGGGCGGGGCCGGAGATTCCTGCGCTACCGGCCGCCGAGGCAGGGGGCTTCGCCTCCTCGGTGGTCGCGGTCGTACTGTGCGCGGCCGGCGGGCCCTCCGAGCGCACCGCACGGCGCCGGGTGCGGTGACCTTCTCCGTTGCTTGCACTCATCGCTGCTGCTCCTCGAGCATTGCCTGCCAGCTGGTCGGTATCGTGCCGGAACCGCCCGGTCCGATATCGCTCTGTCGGTATGTGCGCCCGTCGGTGCCGATGTACACGCCGGTGGCCGGGTCGTAGGCCCGCGCGGCAGCCGGAGCGGCGCCACCGTAGTTCGCCGGCGCGACCGGCTGCGGCGGCCCGAACGGCGGATTGTTCCCCAACGGAACGTACCCGCTATGACACAGTTCCGGCGTCGGGGCGCGCACACCGGGCACCTCGGCGCATGGTGTGTTGCGGATACCGCGCACCGCTTCGGGCGCGTCCTGCGGCACTTTGCAGTACAGGCCGGGCGGCGTGTCCGGCGTGTCCAGCTCGCTCGGCGAGCGGCGTTGCTCCGGTGGAAGGAAGCCGGTGGTGCACGCGGGAGGATCGTTGATCAATGTCATGAAATCGACCATGGCGCCGTATTCGAGCGGGCCGCGGATGGCGGTGAGCAGCGCGGCGACCAATGGTGGGTAGATCACCAGGACCTGCTCCAAGCCGGCGTGATAGATAACGCCCACCTGGCCGACGCTGACCAGGTTCGCCAGCAGCAGCGGCAGCGTCGGGCGCAGATCGTTGAACAGCGCGGTCACCCGCTGCATGGCGGCCGGCCCCTTGTTCAGCACACCGCGCAGCGCGGGGTCGTGGCCGCGCAGTTGATCGGTGACCGTCGCCAGATCGGCCGTCCAGGTACGGATCGCGGCATCCGAGCGGGTCTGGGTGTCCAGCAGCGGCCCGATCCGGTCGAGGAGCTGTTTGGTCGGTTCGGCGTTGGCCTGCGCTTCCTGCACCAGTAGCGCCGCGGAGTCGATGAACCGCCGCAGGTCCGGTCCGGCGCCGTTGAACGCGACGAACGCCTCATCGATGACCTGCCGCAGCCGAGTGTCCGCGACGCTGGACAGCAACCGGTCGGCCTGATCGAGCATCGCGCCGACGTCCTGCGGCAGCGTGGTGCGCTCCACCGGGATCACGCTGCCGTCGTGCAGGTTTGCGCCGGTCCGGCGGTGCTCCGGGGGCACCAGGTCGAGGTACTGCTCGCCGACCGCGGACACGCTGCGGACCGAGGCGTCGACGTCGGCGGGGATCTTGTAGTCGCTGCCGATGGACAGCTTCGCGTCCACTCCCGCGGATGTCAGCCGGACCTCCTGCACCACGCCGACATTCGTGCCGCGATAGGCGACGTTGGCCGTTGGGTACAGTCCGCCGGTCGCGGCCAGCCGCACCGTGACCTCGTAGCGTCCGATACCGAACATCGCGGGCAGTTTCACGTACACCCCGCCCATCACCACCAGGCCGATCATCGTCAGCACAGTGAAGATGATCAGCTGGGTGCGGACCAGCCGGGTGAGTTTCACTGTCCTGAACCCCCTTGCGGTGCGGGGTCACCCGGCAGGGGCACGGTCAGTCCCGGGATAGCGGGCAGGCCTGGTATCGGCGGCAGACCGGCGATGGTCGGGCTGGGTGGGCTCGCCGTGGGTGGCGGGGCCTGCAACGGCCCGGTGGCCGGGTTACCGTTCTGCGCGGCCGTGTCCGGTGCGAAGCTGCCCAGCGCGCCTTCCACCCCGCCGAAGCGCCCGCCCAGCGGTGTGCCGGTGAGGAAGTTCGAATCCAGCCGCCGCCCCGTGAGATCCACCGTCATGAAGAGATTCAGGTAGTCGCCCTTGATGGCGTGGTCGAGATTCTTCATCGGAAACGGGAAGGTGGCCACGATCTGCAACGCCTCGGTCAGGTTGTTTCCGGTATCGGACAGCGAGCGCAGCACCGGGACGAGACTGTGCAAGTTGGCCTTCAGGTCGTCGCCGCCGACGGCGATGATCCGCTGCGTGACGTCGCTCAATTCGCCGAGCGCGGTGAGCGCCCTGGTGATGTTCGCCCGGCGGTCGGCCAGCACGGTCAACGCCGGATGGATCTGTTCGATAGCGGCTGCCACCAGGTCACGCTGCTGGGCCAGCTGCCCGCCGAGACGGTCCAGGCCGCTCATCGCGGCGATGATGGCACCGGTCTGACGGTCCAGGTTCGTGGTCAGCTCGCGCAACTGCGGCAACAGGTCCCGGATCGCGTCCGTTCGCCCGGTGAGCGCGGAATTCAGTTCGCGGGTAATGGTTTCCAACTGGGCGACGCCGCCGCCGTTGAGCACCACCGACAGCGAGGACAGCACCTGCTCGGTGGTCGGGTAGCTCCCGGCCCGGCCCAGCGGGATGACGTCGCCCGCGTGCAACTCGCCTTCCGGCGGCTGGTCGGTCGGCGCGGACAGTTCGAGGTGATTCGACCCGAGCAGACTGGTCTGCCCGATCGTGGCGACCGCGTTCGCCGGAAGCCGCACGTCGGGATTCAACGAGACGGTGACCAGCGCGTGCCAGTCCTCGACCTTGATCTCCGAGACCGTGCCGACCGTCACGTCATGCACGCGCACCGGCGAATTCCTGGTCAAGGTGGTGACATTCGGCATCTGGATGCGCACCTGGTAGGAGCCCGGCCCGGTGCCCTCGGTACCCGGCATCGGCAGCGAGTTCAGCCCGTCCCATTGACAGCCGGAAACGCTGAGCGCGACCGCCAGCCCTGCAGCGAGGGCGGCGGTGCGGCGTAGTCGCCGCAGCGGCGTCATCGCCCTCCTCCCGGGACAGCCAGTCCGGCGATGCCGTCCGGCACACTCACCTGCGGGGTTCGTGGACGCGTCTGGCTCGCCACCCGATCGGCCAGATCGGGGTCGGTGTACACCAGCTGATCCGGGAACGCGGTCACACCGCTGGCCGCGTTCGTCATGATCGGCAGGTAGTTCATGCTCAAGCTGTTGATCACCGGCGCCAAGTACTGGGCGCAGAGGTCGGCGCTGCGATCGGAGTCGTTGGTCTCCAGCGCGCGCACCGAGCCGCACAGGAAACCGAGCGGGTCGGCGGGGTTGTTCAGGGCGATAGCGCCGGTCAGGGTGCCCTGGGCCGGTTTGTAGATCTGGTAGAAGTTCACCAAGGCGGTCGGACCGGAGTGCAGCACACGTTCCAGCTCCGGCCGCTTGTCGGCCAGCACCTGGGTGGCGTCGGCCAGCCGCTGCACGCCCTCGGTGAGTTCGGCGCCGCTGCCGTCGAGGAACCTGCGCACATCGGCCACCGCGGCGTCCAGATTGTCCAGTCCGGCGCCGAGATCGGCCGAAACGCCGGCCAGCACCGCGGACACCGACGCGAGCCGTCCGCCGAACTGCACGATCTGCTCATTGGCGGCCGACAGCACATCGACGAACTCCTGCAGATTGCGCACTGTGCCGAACAGGTCGGTGCGGCCGTCCGACAGTGTGCTCACGGTCGCCGACAGCTCCCGCAGTGTGTCGCGCAACCGCTGGCCGTTGCCATCGAGATTGTCGGCGGCGGTCTCCACGAAGCGCCCGAACGAGCCCTGCTGGTCAGCACCGACCGGCCCGAGCGTGGTGGCCAGCCTGGACAGCTCCGCCTTGATGTCGTCCCACTCCACCGGCACCGCGGTGTGCTCGATCGCGATCACACCGCCGTCGGCGAGCTTCGGGCCGCCGGTGTAGGCGGGCGCGAGCTGGATGAACCGCGCGGACACCAGCGAGGGCGCGATGAGCACCGCCCGCGGGTCGGCGGGGATTTCGACACCGCGGTCGAGCGTCATCGTCACCTTCACCCGATCGGCGCCGGGCTCGATCGCGTCGATCCGGCCCACCCGCACGCCGAGCACACGCACGTCGTCGCCCGCGTACAAGCCGGAGGTGGCCGGGAAATAGGCGGTGACCGTGGTGGTTGCGACGCGGGCTATCCCGTTCCACGCGATGGCGACCACGAGCACGGCCAGCACACCGGCCGCTGCCAGCGCCCACCGGGGCAGTTTCCGCACGGCATCCAGCGCGGTCATGCCGGCACCGCACCGATACTCGGCACCGGGAGGATCAGGTCGATGGTTCGCTCGCTCATCGCGGCGGCTCCTGTATCGCGGGTTCGATCGACGGGAACGGCGTGAGGTAGCTCTGCAAGTCGTTCGGCAGGTGCTGCGGCCACACCAGCGCGTCCACCAGCGGCTGTAGCGTCTTGCTCGCGGCGTTGACCACGTACGCCTGGAAATACGGACCGCTGCCGACCTGTTCGCCGAGCGCGGCGGCGAACGGGCCGAGCCCCGTCAGCGCATCGGCGATGTTCTGCTTGTTCCGCTGTAACAGCGCCAGCACCGAATTCAGCTTGTCCAGAGCGGGTTTCAGCTGCGCCTCGTTGTCGGCCACCAGACCGGACAACTGCTGGGCGAGTCCGTTGACGTAGACGATCAGCTGCCCGAGCGCGGTGCGCCGCCGATCCAGCTCGCCGAGCAACTCATTGCCGTCCAGCAGCAGCGCGTTGATCTGATTGCCCCGGTCGGCAAGGATTTTCGTCACGTTCTGCGCCCGCTGCAGCAGATCCGACAACGCCTGGTCGCGGGCGTTGATGCTGCGCGAGAGCGCCGTGACGCCATCGAGCGCCGAACGCAGCGGTGCGGGCGTGTCGGCGAACGCTGCCGAGAGTGCGTCAAGGGTCCGGTCCACCTGGTCCAGGTCCAAGCCGTGCACCGTGCCGGCCAGATCGCTCAATGCCTCGTTGAGCGAATACGGCGAGGTGGTGCGGTCCAGCGGAATGGTGTCGTCGACGCGCAGCGCGCCCGGACCGGACGGCGTGACCTCGAGCGACTTGCGCCCGAGCACCGTGTTGGTCTTGATCGCCGCCGAGGACTTCTCCCCCAGCACGATCGACTCCGCGAGGGTGAACCGGACGAGCACCTTCGCCCCATCCAGGCCGACCGCGTCGACCCGCCCGGACCGTACCCCCGCGACCTGGACCGGGTCGCCGGGCACCAAGCCGCCCGCGTCGGCGAAGTAGGCGGTGAACATGGCGCCGGAGCGAAGGAACGGAAGCCGGTCGAATTGCAGTGCCGACAGCACCACCGCCACCGCCAGCACGAGGCCGACGATGCCGATCGTGGTGGATGATCGCTGCTGGTTCATCGCTCGTCCGCGCACCTTCCGGTCGTCTGCGTCCCGGGCATGTTGATCTTCATCGTTTGTCCGTTCGGGCCGTCCACCAGGAAGTTCGTCTGACAGACGTAGAGCTGGAGGAAGGAGCCGTACGCGCCGACGCGAATCAGCTGGCGATAGGTCGACGGCAGCCGCTGCAGCACCCACTCGACGGTGTCGGACCCGGCGTCGAGGTTGCTGGCCAGGCGTCCGGTCTGCTCGATGGTGCCCCGCAGGTCGGGACGGGCCTGGGCGAGCAGGCCGGTGAGGTCGCCGGTGGCGCCGGCGATGCGCGGGATGGCGTCGCCGATCTGGTCGCGGTCGGCGGCCAATCCGCTGACCAGCCGCTGCAATTCGGCGATGGTCGTGGCGAACTGGTCGCCGCGCTGGTCGATGGTCCGCAACACCGCGTTCAGGTTGTCGATCACGCTGCCGATCAGCGCGTCCCGATCGGCCAGCGTCTGTGCGAACGACCCGCCGCTGTCGAGCAGCGCCACCAGCGTGCCACCTTGGCCCTGGAAGATCTGCAGCAGCGCGTTGGTCAGGTCGTTCACCTGGCCGGGGTCGAGGCCGCGCAGCAGTGGCCGGAACCCGCCGAGCAGCATATCCAGATCCAGTGCGGGCGAGGTCTGTTCCTTGTCGATGGTGCCGCCGGGATGCAGTACCCGATTCGAGCCGGGACCCTCGGACAGCTCGAGATAGCGGTCGCCGACCAGATTCTCGTACTTGATCGCCGCGCGCGTGCTGGTGAGCAGTCGATACTTTCGGTCGACGTCGAACTCGACATGCGCCAGATAGTCCGTGCCGACCCGTACCGAGCTGACCGAACCGACCGGCACACCGGCGATGCGCACCTTCGCGCCGGGCAGTATGCCGGAGGAATTGGTGAACACGGCGTGGTAGCCGTTCTCCGGCGCGAAACGCAGTTGACCGAACACGACCACAAGTCCGGCGAAGACCAGCGACATCACCAGGGTGAAGATGGCCAGTTTGACGGTTGTCGCGGTGTTTTTCACGGACGCGGCACCCCCGGCAGGCCGGCGAACAGGATCTGGAAGATCTTCGGCGGGTGCACCGTCAGCATGGTCGACGGTGTGTACACGTGTCCTTCCGAGGTATCGGTGACGACATAGTTCGCGTGGCTGCCCGGCACCCGGTCCAGCAAGCCTGCGCAGCGCGGACCGCCGGTCGCGTTGACCTTGGGCAGGTCCGCCGGATAGGTGTAGGGCTCGGCACCGTACATGAAGCCGGTGTTCAGCCCGACGCCCTCTTGCAGGCCGCCGAAGACCGCCTCGCCCAACGGAAGCGCCTTGCCGAGGCCGCCGATCAAGCAGAACAGCGCGGGCGCGTATTCCTCGAGCAGTCCGGTGGTCGGGCGCAGCAGATCGAGCGCCGTGACGAGCTGGCTCTCGTTGTCGCGCAGGACCGAACCGGTCGTGTCGGCCAGCCCGATGAGGTTGATCAGCACGCTGTCGAGATTGTCCTGCTCTTGGACCAGCGAATTGCTCGTGACCGTCGCGTTGCTCACGGTGCGCAGCAGGTCGGGCACCGTGTCCGCGTACAGGTTGGTAACGTCGCCGGTCTTCACCAGATCCTGTTGCAGCGCAGGCAGATACGGGTTGATCTCGCGCAGGTAGGCGTCGCTGCGCGCGAGCAGGTCGCCCAGCTGCTGTCCCCGGCCCTGCAGTGCGGTGCTCAGCGCGGACAGTGTCGCGTTCAGCTTCTCCGGCTCGATCTCGGCGAGCAGGTCGGACAGATGCTGGAACAGCGTGTTGAACTCGACGGTCACCCGCTGCGCGGTGACGGTCGCGCCCGGTTGCAGCGCCATGGGCGAAGGTTGCTGGGGGATAACGAAATTGACGTACTTCGCGCCGAAGACGGTGGTCGATCTGATGTCTACGTCCGCGTTCGACGGCACCAGCTTCAGCAACTCCGGATCGAGAGCCAGTTTCAGCCTGGCGCCCTGGCCGGTGTAGTCGACCGACTCGACGCGGCCGATCTCCACCCCGCGCACCTTCACCTTGGCATCCGGATTCAGGACCAGACCGCTGCGCGGCGCGTCGACCGTGACGGTGGCCGTGGGAGTGAACCCGCCGACGAACATGACCAGCGCGAGGGCCACGATCGCGACCACCGCCAGCACCAGCGCGGCGCCGGCCAGTTTCAGGCCGGGCCCGCCGCGCAGCGCCCGCCTGAGACGCCCTTGCGTGTGCTTCGATTCCGCCATATCGCTACCCGGAGAGATGGAAGTTGCCGGAGGTGCCGTAGATCGCCATCGAGATCAGCAGCGTCACCGTGACCACCGCGACCAGCGAGGTCCGCACCGCGTTCCCGACCGCGACACCGACGCCGACCGGCCCGCCCGCGGCGTGGTAGCCGTAGTAGGTGTGAATCATCATGACGGCCAAGGCCATGAAGATCGCCTGGGCGAATGACCAGAGGATGTCGCTCGGGATGAGAAAGGTCGAGAAGTAGTGGTCGTAGACACCCGCCGACTGCCCGTAGATCACCACGGTGGCGAACCTGCTCGCCAGGAACGAGGCGATTACCGCGAGCGCGTAGAGCGGCACGATCGCGATCATCCCGGCCAGGACGCGGGTACCGACCAGATACGGCACCGGCCGGATCGCCATCGACTCCAGCGCGTCGATCTCCTCGGCCACCCGCATCGCGCCCAGCTGTGCGGTGGAGCCGGCCCCGATGGTGGCGGCCAGACCGATGCCGGAGATGACCGGCGCCGCGATCCGGACGTTGATGAACGCCGCGAAGAAGCCGGTGAACGCCTCGACGCCGATGTTGCCCAGTGAGCTATAACCCTGCACCGCGATGGTGCCGCCGGCGAACAGCGTCAGGAACCCGACGATCACCACCGTGCCGCCGATTACCGCCAAAGCGCCGGTGCCCATGCTGATTTCGGCGATCAGCCGGATCGTCTCGGTGCGATAGTGCAGCAGCGCCCGCGGAACGGAGCCGAGCGCCTGCGCGTAGAACACCGCGTGCTTGCCCACCGAATCGAGCGAATCCGATATCCGGCGTACGCGCCGAACCGTCCGGGGAAAGCGGGATCGGACGACGAAGGCCATCGTGTCACCGCGCCGTGAACTCGAGGCCGACGGCGGTGACCACCACGTTCACGACGAACAAGGCCATAAAAGCGAAGACTACGGTCTGATTCACCGCATCACCGACACTTTTGGGCCCACCTCTGACATTCAGTCCCAGATAGCACGCGACCAGCCCGGCGATCAGCCCGAACAATCCGGCTTTCACCTCGGAAATGATCAGCTCGGGCAGGTGGGTGAGCAGCGTGATCCCATTGACGAACGCGCCGGGATCGACATCTTGCAGATATACCGAGAACAGAAATCCGCCGACGATGCCGATCGTGCAGACCAGGCTGTTGAGCATCAGGGCCACGAACATCGACGCGAGCACACGAGGCACGACCAGTCGGTGCACCGGATCGATACCAAGTACCCGCATCGCGTCGATTTCCTCGCGAATGGTGCGCGCGCCCAGGTCGGCACAGATCGCGGTGGCGCCTGCGCCCGCGACGATGAGCACGGTGACGATCGGCCCGACCTGGGTGACGGAGCCGAATGCCGCGCCGGCGCCGCTGAGGTCGGCCGCGCCGATCTCGCGCAACAAAATATTCAGTGTGAAGCTGACCAGAACGGTGAACGGAATGGCCACCAACACTGTCGGGGCGATCGATACGCGCGCGATGAACCAGGACTGATCGATGAACTCACGCCATTGAAAGGGCCGGCGCACGCTGGAACGCGCGACATCGGCGGTGAGTTCGAAGAATCCACCGACAGCCCGCACAGGCGCGGCAAGGACCTCGTTCATCCACGATCCTCCTTGCTCAACCGCCGTATGCGGCGCACGGTAAGCATCTCCACCGTGGCCGCATCGCCGGAACGATTAGAACATGTTCACCGTGTTCAAGGAAGCATTTTGCGCACTTTGAAGTGCATTTTCTCGGAAAATCGGCATATAAATTTGATACCGGTTTCACTCGATATGACCACACCGGTTGCGAGGTGTGACACAGCCCGTCCCTATGTCTACCAAGCGCTGATCCCATGATCAACGGCTGGACATTCGATCAGTGACGCGCCCGCGGCGAGCCGCCTGCGGTCACCCCAGCTCGACCAGCGAGGACGCCGAGAAGGTCCACCCGGAAGGACGAATGGCGAAGTACCCCCCCAGCGTGTCGGCCAGCGCCTCGGGCGACCACTGTCCATCGGCCGCGTCGAAACGGCTTTCGACGACCGGCGCCGCCATGAGTGCCACCATCCCCCCGTAGACGACGAACAATTGCCCATTCACCGCATCGGCCGCGGGCGAGGCGAGGTAGGCGACCAGCCGGGCCACATGATCGGGCGACAGCGGATCGACTTCTCCCTCTGGCGCGGGACTGAACACCGCCTCGGTCATCGCGGTTCGAGCGCGCGGCGCAATGGCATTGGCGCGCACGCCGTAGCGCGACAGCGCTCGTGCCGCCGAGAGAGTCAGCGCCGTGATACCCGCCTTAGCGGCGCCATAGTTGGCCTGCCCCTCCGGCCCGAGCAGGCCGGCTTCCGAGGAGGTATTGACCAGCCTGCCGTAGACCGGGGCACCCGCCCGCTTGGATTTGCCGCGCCAGTAGGCGGCAGCGTTGCGCGATAGCAGGAAATGGCCGCGCAGATGCACCGCGACCACCGTGTCGAAGTCCTCGTCGGACATGTTGAACAGCATGCGGTCGCGGGTGATACCGGCGTTGTTGACGACGATGTCGACCGATCCGAAGGATTCCTCCGCGGTGCGGATCAGCGCGTCGGCGGTGACTCGCTCGGCGACGTTGCCCGCGACGAACTCCGCCTCGGCGCCCAAAGCGCGGATCTCGGCCAGCATGTCGGCGACCGCGTCCGACTCCGCGAGGTCGTTGACCACCACCGCGGCGCCCGCCCGGGCCAGCGCGAGCGCTTCGGCGCGGCCGAGTCCGGCGCCGCCGCCGGTCACGATCGCCACTCGGCCGGCAAGGCTCAGATCATCGCTCACCCGGCCGACTTTAGAACGTGTTACATATTCGGGCAAGGGCCGCGATCACTGGAGCCGCAGTGCCGCCTTCGGGCACTGCGCGACCGCGTCCTCCACGGCGGCGAGGCGATCCTCGGGCACCTCGGCGCCGGCGATGTGCAGTACGTCTTCGTCATCGAGTTCGAACACGTCGGGGGCTATTCCGACACAGATTCCATTCGCTTCGCATTGGTCCGGATCGACACTGATCTTCATCGCAACTCCTTTACCACCGCGCTACTCGAAGCCTAACAAGCCGACCTGCTCCACCGGGCCGCCATCGGCGGGATTCCCCGGCAAATACTGGAACATGTTTCATTCCGTGTGCAATGATCGGGAGACCCCGATCCGCAAGCTCCGCCCGCTGACCATCCGCCAAGAGGTATTGCCATGCGCATCGCGTACACGTCGCAACAAGAGCAGCTGCGTGCGGAGCTGCGCGACTACTTCGCGCGGCTGATCACCCCGGAGCGCAGAGCGGCGCTCAGCGCGCAGACCGGTGAGTACGGACAGGGCAACGTCTATCGCGAGGTCGTCCAGGAGATGGGCCGGGACGGGTGGCTGGCGTTGGGCTGGCCCACGGAGTACGGCGGCCGGGACCGCTCGACGATGGACCAGTTGATCTTCACCGACGAAGCCGCGATCGCGGGCGCGCCGGTGCCGTTGCTGACCATCAACTCGGTCGCGCCGACGATCATGCAGTACGGCAGCGCGGAGCAGAAGAAGTTCTTCCTGCCCAGGATCGCAGCCGGGGAACTGCACTTTTCCATCGGCTACTCCGAGCCGGGCGCAGGCACCGACCTGGCCGCTCTGCGCACCACCGCGGTCCGCGACGGCGACGACTACGTGATCAACGGCCAGAAGATGTGGACCAGCCTGATCGCCTACGCCGACTACGTCTGGCTGGCGGTGCGCACCGACCCCACCGCCGAGAAGCACAGGGGCATCAGCATCCTCATCGTGCCGACCACTGCCGAAGGCTTCTCCTGGACCCCGGTACACACCATGGCGGGCCCGGACACCAGCGCGACGTACTACCAGGACGTCCGGGTGCCCGCGAGCGCGTTGGTCGGTCCGGAGAACGGCGGCTGGGCGCTGATCACCAACCAGCTCAATCACGAGCGCGTGGCGCTCACGTGCGCGGGGCCACTGGAATCGGCGCTGCACCAGACCATCGAGTGGGCGCGCACTACCAAGGCGAGCGACGGCTCCCGGGTGATCGACCGCGAGTGGGTGCGGCTCGACCTCGCCACGGTGCACGCGAAACTCGCCTACCTCAGACTGCTGAACTGGGAGATCGCCGGCCGGGCCGACACGGGCGGCGACGCGGCCCCGCGGCCGTGGGACGCCTCGACCTGCAAGGTGTACGGCACCGAGCTGGCCACCGAGGCCTATCGGCTGCTCATGGAGGTGCTCGGGCCGCAGGCGTATCTGTGCCAGGACTCCCCCGGCGCCGCACTGCGCGGGCGACTGGAGCGGATGCATCGCGCCGCACTCATCCTGACCTTCGGCGGCGGTACCAACGAGGTGCAGCGCGACATCATCGCCATGACCGCCCTCCGGCAGCCTGCCGCTGCCCGCTGAGCGAAAGCGATCAGACCACCATGAATTTCACCCCCACCGAAGCCCAACTCGATCTCGCCCGGCTCACCGGCGAGGTGTGCGGCAAGCTGGTGACCGCCGACCGGCTGCGCGAACTCGACACCGCCGGGGCGGGAACGAACACCGAGCGATTCGACCAGCCGCTGTGGCGTGCGCTGGCCGAGACCGGCGTGCTCGCGGCCGCCCTGCCGGAATCGGTCGGCGGCAGCGACCTGGGGCCGCTCGAACAGACTGCCATCCTGCAAGAACTGGGCAAGCACGTCGCGGCCGTGCCGTACCTGTGGTCGATCGTCCTCGGCGCGGGAGCGTTGGCCCGCTTCGGTGCTGCGGGGCAACGGGATCTGGCTACCCGGGCTGGTGCCGGTCAGATCATCCTGACCGTCGCCGCGGCCGAAGAGCGCAACTGGGAACCCGCCGCACCGACCACCACCGCGGTCGAGACCGGCGCGGGCTGGCGGCTGACCGGCGCCAAGACCACCGTGCCCTACGCCAACCGCGCCGAGCGAATCCTGGTGCCCGCCACGGCATCCGGCGCTATCGCGGTCTTCCTGGTCAACCCCGCGACGGCGATCGTGACGGCGCAGCAAGTCGTCGACCGCAGCCCGGAATTCGCAGTCGAACTCGCTGACACGCCCGGCGAAGTGATCGGCAGCGTCGCGGATGGCGCGCAGATCCTGGACTGGATTCTCACGCGCGCCTGGCTCGGACTGAGCGCCCTGCAGCTGGGCACCTTGACCCGGGCACTGGAGCTGGTCGCCGAATACGCCCGCGAGCGCGAGCAGTTCGGCAAGGCCCTGGGCAGCTTCCAGGCCGTCGCCCAGCGGCTCGCCGACGCGTACATCGACGTCCAGGGCCTGCGTCTGGTGACAACCCAGGCCGCCTGGTTGCTGTCGGAGGATCTGCCCGCGGCCGAGGCGGTGCACACCGCCAAATTCTGGGCCGCCCACGCGGGCCACCGCGTCGCGCACACCGTCGTCCACGTGCACGGCGGCGTCGGCATCGACCGCGATCACATCGTGCACCACTACTTCACCGCCGCCAAACACAACGAGTTCGCCCTCGGCGCGGGCACCGACCACCTGCGCGCGCTCGGCGCGCTACTAGCCGGGACCCCAGCCTGAACACGCCATCGCCGAGTGCACCGGATCGTGGACTATGGATGTGGATTTGCTCTGTTCAGCGTCGCGATTTTTTGCGCATCAACCTTCGAACTTCGCCAAATGTTCGGCGATCGAAGGTAGATCCAGCAGTCCCTGACACACGTCCAGAACGAACTGTTCGGCGTCATCGACATCGAAGTGCGGGTCGAGCCGATGACCGTTGATGTGCAGGAAAACCCAACTCGCGTACCACGCCAACCGCTTGTTGCCGTCTACCAAGCCGTGGTTGCGTCCGATCGATTCCATCAGCGCGGCGGCCTTCTGCCACACATCCGGATAGGCGTCCTGCCCGAACACGCTGGACTGGGGTCGGGATAGAGCTGAGTCGAGCAAACCATAGTCACGGACCACTGGAGTGCCCAGGCGCTCGGCCAGACGCAGTAGTTCGGCCAGCGTCAGATACTCCATCAGGCCAGCCTCCGGTTCAGCTCCTGACTGACTCGTAGGACGTGATCAGCGGCTTCGTTGAACAGCCTGGAATGCTCGTTGATCGCCCTGATGACGGCATCGTGGACGAACTGCTGCATACTGCGCCCCTCGGCCTCCGCGCGCTCCCGCAAAGCAGCCAGCTCGTCGTCGGAAAACCGAATGTTAAGACCAGCCATGGCCCGATGGTACCGCGTGGTACTGCGCGATACCGATCGATTTTCATGCAGACAGCGTCGACGTCAAGTAGCGCTGGAGGGTGTGCGGGAGCCGCAGCACGTAGCGGCACACTCTAACTGAACTACTTCAGAAGTCGAGGTAGAATGGGTGCATGGCCGAAAAGAGCTTCCCGTTCAGCGACCTGATTCGCAAGCAGACATCGGTCTTTCCCGCTCTGGCCGATGCCGATGTGATCCTGGAACGCCGCGACGCTGAGAATCTGGTGCTGTCTCGTTCGGAACGATTCGAGGCGAAAGAGACGGCGCTGCGCCTGCTCGCCCGAACTATCGCGATCATCGCCAGGTCCAACCGCGGCCTGGCGGAGGAAGTCTTCGCAGAAGAACTGCCCTGGTTGAAATGGCTGCCGGACACCGGTCGCGCCGAGGCGGCCGCTGAACTGTTGGATCAGTTGATCGCCGGAGCCGACACCGGCCTGTTCACTCCGTTCGCTCGGGACCTCGTCGCCTGGCAGCACACAGCCGAGATCTATGCTCAGCCGGAACTGGCACATCGACTGACCGGACCGTTCGACCCGGCGGACTTCAGCGAGGTATCCCGCCCGGGACATGCGGAATGAAACTCCACAGAGGCGACGAGGTTCCGCGCCCCAACCCCTGGCGAGTTGTCGTGCACAGTCTGAACGCGGCGCGCGGATGGGCCGATTTACTCGCCCAAGCACCCGGCAACCTCGATCGAGCCTGGGTCGATATCACCAGCGACCCACGCAGCGCCGCGAATCCTTCCCGGCAGCATCGATTGAAATTCGACCTGAAATCGGTCAAGCTCGGCGGTGCGGAGTTGGAGCAGTGGCAGTACGAGATCACCGGTGGCGGCCGGATATGGTACGCGATCGATGACGCCAACCGAATTTTGTACTTGACCCTCGCCGGAACCGGGCATCCGAGGAAGACCGATCGTCAACGCTGACACCAGGGGGCACGCCGGATGCCCTGGTCGGGCCGTCGCCCGGGACGCGGGGCCCGCCCATCGGTCGGCTATTTCGAATTCGCCTCGGGATTATCGTCCGCAGGACGGGCCTGGGTTTGCTCCTTGGCCCAGCGGTAGTCGGGTTTGCCCGCGGGCGAGCGTTTGATTTCGTCGACGAACCACAGGCTGCGCGGTTGCTTGTAGGACGCGATCTCTCGAGTGAGCAGTGGGCGCAGCTCCTCCAGGGTCGGTCGCTTCTCGCCACGGCACTGCACGACCGCGACCACCCGCTGGCCCCAGCGTTCGTCCTCGATGCCGAGCACGAGCGCGTCGAAGATCTCCGGGTGCGTCTTGAGCGCGCCTTCGACCTCCTCCGGGTAGATCTTCTCGCCGCCGCTGTTGATGCTGGCCGAGCCGCGGCCGAGCATCGTGACCGTGCCGTCTTCCTCGACCCTGGCGAAATCGCCGGGGATGGCGTAGCGAATGCCGTTGAACTCCTTGAAGGTCGCCGCGGTCTTCGCTGCGTCCTTGTAGTAGCCGAGCGGGATGTGCCCGTGCCGCGCCAGGACGCCGACAGCCCCGGAGCCGGGCTGGACCGGATTGCCGTGCTCGTCGAGCACTTCGGTGGACGCGTCGATCTTCACCCGGGGGCCTCCGGTGTGCGTCGCGCCCTTCGCCACGATGGAAAGACCGCCGAAACCGGTCTCCGACGAGCCGATCGAATCGGAGATCATCCGGTTCGGCAACAACTCGAGGAATTGGTCCTTGAGCGCGGGCGAGAACAGCGCCGCACTGCTGGCCAGCACGTACAAACTCGAAAGATCATAGGGCTGACCGGTTTCCGGATTGCCTTCGAGCAGCGCGTCCAGCATCGGGCGCGCCATCGCGTCGCCGGTGATGAAGATCAGATTGACCTTGTGCTGGTCGATCGCCTGCCACACGCCGTGCCCGGAGAACTCGGGGAGCAGCACCGCCTTGCCCCCGCCGAACAGGCTGTGGAACGTCGCCCATTGTGCGCCGCCGTGGATCATCGGCGGAATCGGGAACCGCACCATGGGTGGGCTGCCCGCGCCGACCTTCGCCAATTCCCACTCGTCCTGGACGTACTCGCCGGTGACGAAGTTGATGCCCGCGCCGAGTACGCGCCACACATCCTCCTGGCGCCACATCACGCCTTTGGGCTTGCCGGTGGTGCCACCGGTGTAGAGCAGGTACAGGTCGTCCGGGGAGCGCGGGCCGAAGTCGCGCTCACCTGCGGCTCCCGCGAGCGCCGCCTCGTATTCCACCGAATCCGCCGCGGTCGCCACAGTGCCGGTCGTATCGTCGTCCACGACGATGACGGTGCGTAGCTTCGGGGTATTCGGGCCCACCGCGGCGACCTTGTCGCTGTAGCGACGCTCGTGGATCAGCGCGACCATGTCCGAGTTGTCGAAGATGTATTGCAACTCGTTCTCGACATATCGGTAGTTCACGTTGACCATCACGGCGCGCGCCTTGAAGATCGCGACCATCGCCTCGACGGCCGCGATCGTGTTGCGCGCGTAGATGCCCACCTTGTCGCCCGGCATAATTCCATGTTCTTGCAGGTAGTGAGCAAGTTTATTGGCCCGCTCCTCCAACTGGGCATAGCTGACCTCGTGGCCCTCGCCGGCTAGCGCGACACGATCGGGCATCAGGTCGACGGCGTGTTCGACGAGGTCCGCTATGTTGTAGCTCACAGCCATAAAAATAGAACGTGTTACTGTTTCTGACAAGGCTCGAAGTCAGGAGATCAGCGATGTCGCACTGCCTCGTCGAGAAGCGCGACCAGATACTCGTCGTCACCATGAACCGGCCACGGGTGCGCAACGCGCTGTCGGCGGAGATGATGGCGATCATGAAAGACGCCTGGGACCAGGTGGACAACGATCCCGATATCCGGGTGGCGATCCTGACCGGCGCGGGCGGCGCGTTCTGCGCCGGCGCGGATCTCACGGCGATGACCGCCCGGCACCCCGGCGACTCGTTCGCGGACGGTGGCTGGGATCTGTCCAAGATCGAGGCGCTGCTCAAGGGCCGCAGACTGACCAAGCCGCTCATCGCGGCGGTCGAGGGCCCCGCCATCGCGGGCGGCACCGAGATCCTGCAGGGCACCGACATCCGCGTGGCCGGCGAAAGCGCGAAATTCGGTGTGTCGGAAGCACGTTGGGGCCTGTTCCCGCTGGGCGGCTCGGCGGTGCGACTGGTCCGCCAGATCCCCTACACCGTCGCCGCGGACATCCTGCTCACCGGACGGCACATCACAGCGGCGGAGGCCAAGCAGATCGGCCTGATCGGGCACGTGGTGCCGGACGGGACGGCGTTGGACAAGGCCCTGGAACTCGCCGGGCAGATCGCCGCCAACGGCCCGCTCGCAGTGCAGGCGATCCTGCGCACCATTCGGGCAACCGAGGCCATGCCCGAAGAGGACGCCTTCCGGATCGACGCCGAACTCGGCATGGCGGTGTTCCGCTCGGCCGACGCCAAAGAGGGCCCGAAGGCGTTCGCGGAAAAGCGCAAGCCCTCTTTCACCGGAAGTTGATTTCACCGGAAGTTGACCCGCCCCGCGCGAGCGCACGGCCCGGCGCGAGCTCAACGCCCCGGTGCGGGCGCACTGGCTTGCGCGCGTGCACCAAGGGCGACCCCGCGCCGGGCTCAGTTCGCGCCCGGGTAGTTCATCCAGAACGGCTCCCACTGGTGACCGTCCGGATCGATGAACGATCGGCCGTGCATCCCGACCTGCGCCTCCTGCGCACGCTTGTCCTCGTTCACCTCTTCGGTCGCACCGGCGGCCAGCGCGGTGGCGGTGAGGCTGTCGACCTCCGCGGCGCTGCCGAGCGACAACGCGTACGTGGCATTGATCGCCGCCTTCGTGTCGGCCAGCGGCCGCTTACTGAAGGCGGTGAAGAAATCCTTGGTGAGCAGCATCAGGCAGATGTTGTCGTCGACCACGATGCAGGCTGCGTTGTCGTCGGTGAACTCTTGGTTCACCTTCCAGCCCAGCGCCTCGTAAAAGGTCTTCGACCGGTTCAGGTCGGCGACCGGGAGATTGATGAAGATCATCTTGCTGCTCATGGGCCTGTTCCTTTCGAGCGGATTCGTCCGTGTCACTGGATATGACGGACCCCGGACCGCCGACTCATCGGCACAGCCCAAGTGACACGCCCCACACCGCGCGCAGGTTTAATGATCTTGATCCGCTCGAGCTGGAGACCTGTTGCGTGTCGGTGGCCTGTGGCATGGTGACCCCATGAACGACTCGTCCGGCTCCACCGCCGGCCTCGCTGCCAATGCGCTCGCCTCGTTCGAGATCCATCGCAGAGAGCTGTGCGCGTACGCCTACCGCATGCTCGGGTCCTCCTTCGAAGCCGAAGACGCGGTGCAAGAGACCTTCACCCGCGCATGGAAGTCCTATGCCTCGTTCGAGGGGCGGGCCAGTCTCCGATCCTGGCTGTACAAGATCACCACGAACGTCTGCCTCGACATGCTCGACGGCCCGCAGCGCCGGGCTCGGCCGATGGATCTGTCCGGTCCGTCGCGGCCGGATTCGCCGCTGCCCGCGGCGCAGCCGGACTACGTCTGGATCGAGCCGATCCCGAACGCGCTGGCTTTCGGCGCCGATCCGGCCGACCATGCCAGCGCCAAGGACACGCTGCGCCTGGCTTTCGTCGCCGCCTGCCAGCACTTGCCCGCCACCCAGCGCGCGATCCTGATCATGCGCGAGGTACTGCGGTTCTCCGCCAACGAGACCGCCGCGGCACTCACGATGACGTCCGCGTCGGTGAACAGCGCGCTGCAGCGCGCACGGGCCACCATGTCCAAGGTGCAGCCCACCACCACCGACACCTACGACGAGACCGACGAGGACCAGCGCAGACTGGTGGACAGCTTCGTCAAGGCATTCGAAGCCTACGACATGGACACCCTCACATCCCTGCTGAAAGCGGATGTGGCGCTGTCCATGCCGCCGATCGAGCTATGGATCTCGGGCCCGGAAAACGTGGCCGCGTTCATGCTCGGCACCGGAAGCGCCTGCCGCGATTCGCGACTGGTCCGGCTGGAAGGCGCCAACGGTCTGCCCGCCTTCGGCCACTACAAGCCCGGCACCGAGCCGGGCCGGTGGGTGCCGTGGTCGATCACGGTGCTGGAACTAGACGGCGACACCATCGCCGGCCTGAACTTCTTCCTCGACACCGAAAAACTCTTCCCACTCTTCGGCCTCGCCCCGGAATTGCGCGAACGCACCTGACCCCGGGGCGTCCTTCGCGGTAGTTGCCAAGGGCGGCGTCATCGACCGGCGCCAGGAGGCGCGGGCGTTTCAGCGCGCTACCACCTCGAAAAGCGTCGCGTGGTGAATATTCAGTTCAGCGATATCGACGTGCATCGTGTATTCGCCAGGTTCCAAGCGCGGGAAGGTGGCGAACCACGTCATCGACGCCAGATCTTCGGCACCGGCGATCATCGGATACGGCAAGGTGGCCCCCTCCCGCGAGAAGGTCACAACTACCGATCGCTGCAACCGGACGACCACGTCAACCGGCAGCGGAAACGAATTCTCCTCCGGTTCAACAGCTTCGATGATGATCGCGAAGTAGGTTCGCGAAAGACCTTGGATGAGCCCGCCATGCCAGATTCGAACATCGTTGTCGACATGGATGACGGCCGGAGCAGCCAAGGTGAGAGACATCATCGCAGGCTACAACCCACGGTGACACCCGCACGCCAACTGCCCGGTTGATCGCCCAGATCATGTTTCCTGCCGTTGGTGTCCTCGATCCATCCAGTCAGGGACATGCTCCAACTGCTGTTGTTGTTGTTCACGCACGGCACCGAAACCGCCGACACGGCGGGAGAAGACGAGACGCCGCTACGCGTCGACCGCCCGGCTGCGTTATTCCCGGAATAGGCCGCCACTGTCAAGCTGTAGCCCACCGGCGCGGTACAGACGAAGTTGATTCCGTACCACACAGCCGTTCCGGTGCCGTGTGCGGTGATTTCCGGCGTGATCCACGTCGAGGTGCATCCATGCGGGCCGGCCAGAGCTGACGCGGTGGGAGCGGGCATGAGTCCGATAAATGCGAATGACGTGCTGAGCGCGGCAATCATCAATGAGGGTGTGATCTTCATGGGTACTTCCTTCCAACATCGGTGACCGCCCCGAAGAAACGATCGCTTGTTATGCCAGGGGGCGGCCCTTCCCGCGCCCGACCGGTGACCGTCGGAGAGGAGAAATGCGCGCGGGAAGTTCAGATGGGCTGCTCAGTGCATGCGTGACGAGTCCGGGTACGTACGTGAGGTGTCCGGCACCATGTGTCCGGCGTCGATCAACGTCTGCCGTGCCGCTGCCTTGCGGGGGCATGCGTCGGTGCGGCATCCGCGATGCCTCTGCATGGTTCGATGCGCTTCAGACACACTCAGCGGACGATCGGGCGCCTCATGCGGCCAGCCAGTCGGCCATAGGCCCGTGTCGGCGAGTTCGGCCTGCCCGGCGCGGATACGGTCACGTCGGCGTTCGGCGCGCCACTCGGCTTGTACGCGGTCGATGATCGCCTGCGGCGATGTGTCGTCCGGTTCGGCTTCCCTCCACCAGTTGAACGCCACTTCGTCACCCCTGTCTGTTGCGTTTCGTTGGTGTGCACCCGCAGCCGGGGAGTCGATGAAGGACACCGCATCAACCCGGCGGCGGGGCTGTTCTCAGACTCGCTGGTATCAGACGGTTGATCGACTGCGCGCCATGGGGAATGTGGTGGGAAGATGGTGGGAAGGTTGGCCGCGCGCAACGGGTGGTATCTATCCTCGGGATAGGTCCAGAAGAGAGGCCGATACCCCGTGACCGGACGGAATGACCTGCTCATCGAGGCGCGGTTGAGGGTGGAATCGCCCGGTTCGCCTGGCCATTCGATGACTCGCCAAGAACTGGCGAACGCCGTCAACGATCATGTATTCCGGGCAACCAACAATCGGGGTGCCGTGGACGAGCGGCACGTCGGCAAATGGGAGCGAGGCGAAACAACGTGGCCGCGAAAGCACTACCGCGCGGCACTGCGGGCAATACTGAACGTTGCAAGCGATGCCGAGTTGGGATTCGCCCGGCGTCAGCATTTGTCGGATAACGAGGACGTGAACCGAAAGCAGTTCCTACAGAGCGCGCTCGCCGCGAGTGCGGGCGCGGTGCTGGCGAATGTCGCACCCACCGATGGCGAGTTGATCGAGGCGATAGCCGGGCCGACCAGCCACTACCGACGTATGGAGTCGTCGATACCATCCGATCGACTGCACCCCGCAGTCGAGGCGCATTTGAGCCTGGTTACCAGTATCGTCTGCGATCAGCTGCGAACATCGAGCGGCTTCCGTGTGCTGTCTGAGGTCGCCGGGCTGGCAGCGTGGTTGGCCGCCGACCGGGGCGACGATGCAACAGCGCGGCGGCGGTACACGGAGGCGATACGGCACGCCGAACGCACCCACCATCCTCTACTTGTCGCGTACATGACTGCCTCGCTCGGGCATTACGCCGTCGAAACCGGCGACGGGCGAGCCGGGCTCAAACTCCTGCGTACAGCCTCGGCGCAGATGGGCACCGAAGTGCCGGATAGTGCGAGCGCCTGGTTGGCCTCACTGCTTGCCGTGGCGAACGCAGCCACGGGTGACAGAAAGAGCGCCGTTGCCGAGCTCAATCGCGCTGAGCGGCTGGCCGCCCGCCAGCGTGGCGAACCGCAATGGCCGTGGGTATTCGTCTTCGACGGGCCGAAGGCCGCGCGATACCGGGCCAGCACCCTCGCCCGGCTCGGGGACCACCGTTCGGCTCGGGCGGCGTTCGCTGCCGCTGAATCCGCGTTGAGCGTCGCCAAGCCGCGCGCCCTGGCTCAGGTCGAGCACGCGCACGTGCTTGCACGCAGCGGCGATGTCGAGGGCGGTTGCGCGCTCGCCGCTGAGGCGTTGGCCGTTGGACTGCGCTATCGCAGCGAGCGGATTACTAGGCTGGCCCGAGATTTTCGGGCTAGTCTGCCGACTCGGACCGATGAAGCGCGACACCTGGACGATGCGCTGGCCACTCTCTACAGACGGGACGATCTATGACGCGCTTGGCCATCACCGGGCATCGAGGTCTACCGGCGCAGACGACCGCGCTTGTCGATGCACAGCTACGCACCGAAGTCGCTGGGCGCGCCGACAGCGAGCTGATCGGCATAAGTTGCCTCGCAGATGGTGCCGACAGCCTGTTTGCGCAGGCGGTGCTCGACCTCGGCGGTGGTTTGATCGTTATCGTCCCGGCGCGAAGATATCGTGAGGGCCTGCCCGCCGAGCATCATCCCGTATATGACGAATTACGTTCTGCTGCCACGGAAGTAGTCGAACTCGATCGAGAAGAGTCCGACTCCGAGGCGCACCAGGAAGGCAGCGTGCGCATGCTCGACCAAGCCGACGAGTTGATAGCGGTGTGGGACGGGAAACCGGCGCGCGGCTACGGCGGTACTGCTGACGTGGTGGCCGTCGCTCGTGAGCGTGGCATCCCGGTGACGATTGTGTGGCCGGGCGGAGCCGAGCGGGACTAGGCCGGGATGTAGCGGTCGCGGAGTTTGCGTTTATAGAGCTTGCCGTTGGGGTCGCGCGGTAGTTCAGGCAGGTAGGCGATCGACTTCGGCATCTTGTATTTCGCCAATTGGGTGGCAGCGAAGTCGAGCAGTTCTGTGGTGAGCGCGTCGTCTCCCTGGACATCTTCCGTAGGTTGTACGACCGCTTTCACCTCCTGGCCCCAATCCGGGTGCGGGATACCGAAAACCGCCACGTCCGCGACTTTCGGGTGGGTGATCAGGACGTTTTCGATCTCGGCGGGATAGATGTTCACGCCGCCGGACAGGATCAGGTCCGAGCGCCGGTCGTGCAGGTAGAGGTAGCCGTCCTCGTCGAGGTGACCGATGTCGCCGACGGTGAACAGGTCGCCGACGCGCGAGCCCTCGGTTTTGGTCTTGTCGTGGTGGTACTCGAAACTCGAAGCGCCCATGCGCATATAGACCAAGCCGGGTTCGCCGGCCGGGACCTCGGAACCGTCGTCTTCGCTGAGCACCTTGATCACCGACCACGGCCACGCTTTGCCCACCGACCCCGGCTTACGCAGCCAGTCGGCGCCGGTGATTACCGTCCCGCCGCCCTCGGTGGCCGCGTAGTACTCGGTGACCGTCGGGCCCCACCACTCGAGCATCTGCCGCTTGGTCTGCTGCGGACAGGGCGCGGCACCGTGGACCATACTGCGCAGCGAGGAAACGTCATACTTGGCGCGCACCTCCTCCGGCAACGCGAGCAGGCGGTGGAACTGGGTGGGCACCATATGGCTGTGGGTCACCCGATGCTTTTCGATCAACCGCAGCATCTCTTCCGGGTCCCACCGGTCCATCAGAACGAGCTTATGGCCCAATTGAATCGAGATGGTGGCGAAATTCAGCACCGCCGTGTGATACAGCGGCGAGCCGCAGAGGTGAACGTGATCGTCATAGGGCGCGAGGTCGAACAGGCCGAAGAACGCGGTGGCATGTGGCGCAATGACATCCGGGTCGGCGCCGGTGAGCGGGCGCCGGACTCCCTTGGGGCGCCCCGTGGTTCCCGACGTGTAGAGCATCGGCGCGCCCGTGCTGCGCTCGGACGGTCGCCCGGTGTCCGCAGCGCCGAGCCAGGCGACCGACTTGAAACCCTCGATCTCGCCCACCGCGAACCGCGCCGTCGCAGGCAGCCCCGCTTCATCGGCCGCAGCCTGAGCGGTGGCGGCGAAACGATCGCCGGCGATGAACGCCTTCGCCTCGCTGTCACGCAGGATGTAGGCGACCTCCGGGCCGGTGAGATGCCAATTCACCGCGACGATGTACAACCCGGACTGATATGCCGCGAAGTAGACGGCGATCGCCTCCACCGAGTTGTGCACCATGCTCACCAGCACGTCGCCGGCATTCAGGCCGAGCCCCCGCAAACCGGTGGCGTAACGATTGGCGAGCGTGGCCAATTCGCGATATGTCACCTCGCGGCCGGACGGATCGACCATCGCGATGCGACCGGGTTCGGCTTCCGCGATGTTCCACAGACCGAGAATTCGCACTGACTGCTGCGTCGTCACTCCATTGAATTTAGAACGCGTTCTACCATTCGACAAGGGGCGCCAACCGACGCAATTGCCCGATATCGGGAATGGACACGAGCATCATGGTGACGCCGGCGGCCGCCCAGACACCCAACTCTTGACGGACATGGTCCTCGTCGCCGATGATCGCGGTGTCCAGAATCAGCTCGTCCGGGACAGCCGCCGCCGCTTCGGCCTTCTTGCCCGCCCGGAACAGGCGTTCGATCTCGTCGACCTCCCGGTCGTAGCCCATCCGCCGATACACCTGAGCATGGAAGTTCAGCTCCGGCGCGCCCATGCCGCCGAGGTAGAGCGCCATGATCCAGCGCATGCGCTCCAGCTCGCTCGCCGGGTCGTTGGTGACCACCACCTGGCAACTGGCGGCGATCTCGAAATCGTCCCTACTGCGCCGCGCGCCCGTGCGGGCGAAGCCCTCGTCGAGCCAGTCGTTGTACATCCCGGCCAGCCGCGGCGCGTAGTAGATGGCCAGCCAGCCGTCGGCGATCTCGGCGGTGAGGGCCACGTTCTTCGGCCCCTCCGCACCCAGCCAGATCGGCAAATCCGCACGTAGCGGATGCACGATCGGCTTCAGCGACTTGCCGAGCCCGAGCGAGCCCGGCCCGGTGTAGGGCAACGGGTAGTGCGGGCCGGCACTGGTGACGGGCGCCTCGCGAGCGAGCACCTTCCGCACGATGTCGACATACTCCCGGGTGCGCTGCAACGGCTTGCCGAACGGCTGCCCGTACCACCCCTCCACCACCTGCGGCCCGGAGACGCCGAGGCCGAGAATGGCCCGCCCACCGCTGAGGTGATCGAGGGTGAGAGCGTGCATGGCGGTCGCGGCGGGCGTGCGCGCCGACAACTGCGCCACCGAGGTTCCCAGGCGCACCCGTCGCGTCGAGGAGCCCCACCAGGTGAGCGGACCGAATGCGTCCGATCCCCAGGACTCGGCGGCGAACACGGCGTCAAAACCGGCGTCCTCGGCCGCCACCACCAACTCCTCCGCGTTCGCCGGGGGTCGAGCCATCCAGTACCCGAGCTGCAAGCCGAACTTCACGCCGGACCCCTTTCCGTGCCGGCTCGGCGGCATCCAAGCGCCCGCATAGCTACTGCGCGCACCGCCGCTTGCCAGCAGAGTTAGAACCTGTTCTACTCGATATTGTGACTCAGGGTAATACCGCGTCCACGGCAATCGCGGGTGCGAGTGGCACGGGACTGGACACCGGGGCACGAGCGACAGCCCCGGCGGTGGAGCATGACCGCCCAGGTACCCGCGAGCGCCGCCGATCGGAGCCGGCGCCCGACGTACTGAGTGCGCCCCTGCGAGTGCGTTTCGATTACACCCGCTCCGTGGGAACCACCATCGGAACGTTTCTGACCAACCTGCGCGACCACAAGATCATCGGCGCGCGCGGCTCGGACGGCCGGGTGATCGTCCCGCCGCCGGAATACGACCCGATTACCGCCGAACCGCTGACCGAATTCGTCGATGTCGCCGATACCGGCACCGTCGAATCGTGGACCTGGGTCCGCGAGCCGCTGCCGGGTCAGCCGTTCGACCGCCCGTTCGCCTGGGCTTTGATCCGGCTCGACGGCGCGGACACCGCGTTATTGCACGCGATCGACGTCACGGCCGCTGCGGATATGCGCACCGGCCTGCGCGTTACCGCGCGGTGGGCGCCGGAAACCGAGGGCAGCATCCGCGACATCGCGTGCTTCGCGCCGGGCGAGACGTCCGGCGCGCCTGCCGGACCCGGCGCCGCAGCGGAGCCGGTCACCGTGATCACTACCCCGGTCGACCTGTCCTACAAACACACCGCCTCGCCCCAGGAGACCGTCTACCTGCGCGGACTGGCAGAGGGCAAGCTGATCGGCGCGCGCACCGACGCCGCGGGCAAGGTGTACTTCCCGCCGCGCGGAGCGAACCCGACCGACGGCAGACCGACCAACGATTTCATCGAACTATCCGACCGCGGGACGGTGACCACCTTCTGCATCGTCAATGTGCCGTTCCTCGGTCAGCGGATCAAACCGCCGTACGTGGCGGCGTATGTGCTGCTGGACGGCGCGGACATCCCGGTGCTGCACCTGGTACTCGGCGGCGATGTCAGCGAAGTGCGCATGGGCATGCGGGTGGAAGCGGTGTGGAAGCCGCGCGAGGAGTGGGGCTACAGCCTGGAGAACGTGGACCACTTCCGTCCCACCGGCGAGCCGGACGCCGATTACGCGACCTACTCCCACCACCTCTGAAAGAGGCGTGCCTTGACCGACAACGCCACCGGCATCGCGGTCGTGGGTTTCGCCCACGCACCGCACGTGCCGGAGACCTCTGGCACCAGCAACGGTGTCGAAATGCTGGTGCCCTGCTTCCAGCAGCTCTACGACCGGCTCGGCAGCACCAAGTCCGATATCGACTTCTGGTGCTCAGGCTCCTCTGATTACCTTGCCGGACGGGCATTTTCGTTCATCTCCGCAATCGACGCGATCGGCGCGGTACCGCCGATCAACGAATCGCATGTGGAAATGGACGCCGCGTGGGCGCTCTACGAGGCGTGGGTGAAACTGCGCTCGGGCCAGGCGGAAACCGCTCTGGTGTACGGCTTCGGCAAGTCCTCCGCGGGCGCGCTGCACCGGGTGCTGACCATGCAGCTGGACCCGTATCTGGTGGCGCCGCTGTGGCCGGACGCGCTGTCCATCGCGGGGTTACAGGCCCGCGCCGGGCTCGACGCGGGTCGCTGGACCGAGCGCGAGATGGCAGCCGTGGCCGCGGGCGCGTCCGGCGATGTCGACAGCCTGCTCGACCAGCCGTATGTCGCCGATCCGCTACGCGCGCATGATGTCGCGCCGATCACCGACGGCGCGGCCGCGATCGTGCTGGCGGTGGGCGCCCGCGCCCGCGAACTGTGCGAGAACCCCGCCTGGATCACCGGCATGGCGCACCGGGTGGACACTCCGCTCCTCGGCGCGCGCGATCTCACCGTCTCCCCCTCGACGTCGGCCGCGGCCGCGGCCGTCACCGGTGGCGACAGCAGCGGTTTCGACATCGCGGAATTGCACGCGCCGTTCAGTCATCAGCAGTTGATCCTCACCGAGGCCATCGGCCTGCGCGACGGCACGGCGATCAACCCGTCCGGCGGTGCGCTCGCGGCCAACCCCATGTTCGCGGCCGGCCTGGAGCGCATCGGCTTCGCCGCCGAGGCGATCATGACGGGCGCGGCGAACCGTGCCCTCGCCCATGCCACCAGCGGCCCCGCCCTCCAGCAGAACCTGGTGACCGTCCTGGAATCGGGGTCGTGATGAGTACCGCATCGCGCGGCCGCGGTCGGGCGACAGGTGTGCATCATCCCGCCGCGGTGCTCGGCACCGGACAAACACATCACCGGGCGAAACGCACCGATGTGTCGATGGCAGGCATGTGCCGCGAAGCCATCGATCGGGCCCTCACCGACGCCGGGCTCACCATCGCCGATATCGACGCGGTCGTGGTCGGCAAGGCGCCCGACCTGTTCGAGGGCGTCATGATGCCCGAGCTGTATCTGGCGGACGCCTTGGGCGCCACCGGCAAACCACTGCTGCGCGTGCACACCGCCGGGTCGGTCGGCGGATCCACCGGCATCGTCGCGGCCAACCTGGTGCAGGCGGGCGTGCACCAGCGCGTGCTCGCGGTGGCGTGGGAGAAGCAGTCGGAGTCGAACGCCATGTGGGCGTTGTCGATTCCGGTGCCGTTCACCATGCCGGTCGGCGCGGGCGCGGGCGGCTATTTCGCACCACACGTGCGCTCCTATATCCGGCGCTCCAACGCCCCGGGACATATCGGCGCGATGGTCGCGGTGAAGGATCGCCGCAACGGCGCCAAGAACCCGCTCGCCCATCTGAAACAGCCCGGCATCACGCTGGAATCGGTGCTCGCCTCGCAGATGCTGTGGGACCCGATCCGCTTCGACGAGACCTGCCCCTCCTCCGATGGCGCGTGCGCGATCGTGCTCGGCGACGCCGACGCGGCCGCCGACGTCGAGGCCGCGGGCAGGACGGTCGCCTGGGTGCACGCGACCGCGATGCGCACCGAGCCGACCACCTTCGCCGGGCGCGATCAGGTCAATCCCCAGGCCGGGCGGGACGCGGCCGCCGCACTGTGGGCGGCCGCGGGCATCAGCAACCCACTCGAGGAGATCGACGCGGCCGAGATCTATGTGCCGTTTTCCTGGTTCGAGCCGATGTGGCTGGAAAACCTCGGCTTAGTCCCGCCCGGCGACGGGTGGAAACTCACCGACAAAGGTGAGACCGAGATCGGCGGCATTCTGCCGGTCAACCCGTCCGGTGGTGTGCTGTCCGCCAACCCCATCGGCGCCTCCGGGCTCATCCGGTTCGCCGAGGCGGCCAAGCAGGTCATGGGACGAGCCGGGGACTATCAGGTCGAGGGCGCGCGCAAGGCGCTCGGGCATGCCTACGGCGGCGGGTCGCAGTACTTCTCGATGTGGGTGGTCGGATCGGAGCCGGGATGACCGGGCTGAAGTTCACCGTCGGCATCGCGCTGAGTCCACTCGATCAGTTGCCCGACCTCGCGAAAACGGCGGAAGAATGCGGTTTTTCATCGATCGCCCTGCCGGACTCGCTGTTCTACATGAAGTCCACGGCGGCGAAGTACCCGTACACGCCCGATGGCAGCAGGTTCTGGGGACCGGACACACCCTGGGTCGACCCGCTCATCGGCGCGGCCGCCATGGCCGCCGTGACCAGCCGCATCCGCTTCTACACGAACGTACTGAAACTGGGCTCGCGCAACCCGCTGCTGCTGGCCCGGCAGGTCGGCTCGGTGGCCAACCTGTCCGGTAACCGCTTCGGTTTCGGCGTCGGAATTGGCTGGGCACCAGAGGAATTCGAGTGGTGTGGCGCGCCGTTCGCGCGGCGCGGCGCCCGGGTGGACGAGATGATCGAGGTTATCAAGCTGGTCCTGGCCGGTGGAATGGTCGAGTATCACGGCGAGTTCTTCGACTTCGATCCGTTGCAGATGAGTCCGGCGCCCAGCGAACCGGTGCCGTTCTACATCGGCGGGCACACCGACGCGGCACTACGGCGCGCCGCACGGGTGGGCGACGGCTGGACCTCGGCCATGATGACCTACGACGAGCTGCGGCACACAATTGCAAGGCTCGGCGCATTGCGCGCCGAGTTCGGCAGGGCCGGCGAACCATTCGAAATCCAGGCGGTGTGCGTCGATCGTTTCGGCCGGTCCGGTTATCAGGATCTCGCCGACGCGGGCGTCACCGACGCGATCGTGGTGCCCTGGCTGGCCGACGGCATCGGCTTCGGTGGCCCGCTCGCCGCCAAACAGGACTCGCTGCGCAAGTTCGCGCAGGACAACCTCACCGAACCCATAGCCGAGGAAGCCAAGGGAGCCGAGGGAGCCGAGGGAGCATGAGCGACGAGCATCCAGCCAGAGCGGCGGGCCTCGCCTCGCAGGCCGCGGTTCGAGCGCGCGACAAGCAGGCATGGGTCGCGCTGTTCGCCGAGAACGGCACCGTGGAAGACCCGATCGGCCCCTCCGGCTTCGACCCGGCGGGTGCGGGCCACCACGGCAAGCAGGCCATCGCCGCGTTCTGGGACAAGACGATCGCGCAGACCGACCTGATCGAATTCCGGTTCGACGATTCGTTCGCGTGCGGCAACGAGGTCGCGTTCACGGGCACCATCCGCAGCACCATCGGTGGTCATCGGATCGACGCCGACGGCGTGTTCACCTACCGGGTGGACGACGACGGCAAGATCGTGGCCCTGCGCGCGTTCTGGGAGGTCGACCGCGCCATGGCAACCGCGCGCCCGGTCGACTGAACACCTCGCCGATCCCGGCTGAAAAGGTGCGGCGCGGGCCCCTTTCGGATCTCAGTGTGGGACCGGACAAGTCTTGTAGTCGACCGGGAATTCCTTGATCCCGTTGAGCCAGCCCGAGCGCAGCCGCTTCGCGTCGCCGACCATGGTGATGTCGGGCAGGTGATCGGCGATCGCGTTGAAGATCAGGTCGATCTCCAGCCGGGCCAGGTTCGCCCCGAGGCAGAAATGCGCGCCGGTCCCGCCGAAGGCCAGGTGCGGGTTGTCCGCGCGCAGGATGTCGAACTTCTCGGGATGATCGAAGACCTCCTCGTCGAAGTTGGCCGCGCGATACAGCATGACCACGCGCTGCCCCTTCTTGATCTGCGTGCCAGCCAGTTCGGTATCCGCCAGCGCGGTCCGCTGGAATGAGGTGACCGGCGTGGCCCAGCGGATGATCTCATCGGCCGCCGTGGCGGGCCGCCGCTGCTTGAACAGCTCCCACTGGTCCGGGTTCGCCAGGAACGCCATCATCCCGTGCGAGATGGCGTTGCGGGTGGTCTCGTTGCCCGCCACCGCGAGCATGATCACGAAGAAGCCGAACTCCTCCTCGGTGAGCTTGTCGCCGTCGATATCGGCCTCGACCAGCGTGGTCACGATGTCGCCGGCCGGGCATCGCTTGCGGGAGGCCGCCATCTGGTAGGCGTATCCCAGGATCTCGGTGGAGGCCGCGACCGGGTCGGCGGTCCGCTCCGGGTCGTCGTAGCCGGTCATGTCGTTGGACCAGGCGAACACCTTCATCCGGTCTTCCTGCGGGACACCGATCAGTTCGGCGATGGCTTGCAGCGGCAGTTCACACGCCACCTGGGTGACGAAATCCCCCGAGCCGGCTTCGGCTGCCGCCTGCACGATCGACTCGGCGCGGGCCGACAGCTCCGCGCGCAGGCCGTTGATGGCACGCGGCGTGAACCCACGCGAGATGATCTTGCGCAGCTTGGTGTGCTCGGGCGCGTCCATGTTCAGCAGCACGATGCGTTGCAGCTCGATCTGCGTACGGGCGATGTCGTCGTTGAACCGCGGAATGGCGGTGTTCTCGGCGCTGGAGAACACGTCACTGCGCCGCGAGACCTCCTTGACGTCGGCATGCCTGCTGACCACCCAGAAACCGTCGTCGTGGAACCCGCTGACCTCGGGCGACTGCGGGTTCCACCAGATCGGGGCGGTCCGGCGCAGTTCGGCGAACTCCTCGACCGGAACGCGCTCGGCGTAGATATCCGGGTCCGTGACATCGAACCCCGCCGGGAGATTCGGCCGGGCCTTCCGAGTGTCTGCCACCAGATGTCTCCTTCGACAAACTGAAACACGTTCTATAATTATTGAAGCACAGGCGGGAGAATGAGGAAAGAAACCGGATAGATCCGCCTCTCACAAATGTCATGAACGCGTTTCAGTTTTCCGCTGCTGTAGGAAAGGCCGGAAGGAAAGGTTGGAGATGGGCACACCCGTGATCGTCGAGGCCGCGCGCACGCCGATCGGCAAGCGCGGCGGATGGCTGTCGGGCCTGCACGCGGCCGAACTACTCGGCCTGACGCAACGTGGACTGCTCGAACGAGCACATCTGGACCCCGCGCGGGTCGAGCAGGTCATCGGCGGCTGCGTCACCCAGGCCGGCGAGCAGTCCAACAACGTCACCAGGGTCGCCTGGCTGCACGCCGGCCTGCCCTGGCAGGTCGGCGCCACCACCATCGACACGCAGTGCGGATCGGCCCAGCAGGCCAACCACCTGATCGCGGGGCTGATCGCCGCCGACGCGATCGAAGTCGGCATGGCCTGCGGCGTGGAGGCGATGAGCCGGGTTCCCCTCGGCGCCAATGTCGGCGAGCGCGCCGGAGCACGCAGACCCGCGTCGTGGCAGATCGACCTGCCCGATCAGTTCGCGGCCGCGGAGCGAATCGCCAAGCGGCGCGGCATCACCCGAGCCGACACCGACGAGTTCGGCGCGCGTTCACAGCGTCTGGCAGCGCAGGCATGGGCCGAAGGCCGGTTCGACCGCGAGGTTCTCCCGGTCTCCGCGCCCGCTGTCGATGAGAAAGGAATTCCGACCGGCGAAAAGGTCGAAGTGACAAGGGATCAAGGGCTGCGAGAGACCACCATTGCAGGCCTGGCCAAGCTGAAGCCGGTACTGGAAGGCGGTATACATACCGCCGGATCGTCCTCCCAGATCTCCGATGGCGCCGCCGCGGTCCTGCTGATGGACGAAAAGACCGCGCTGCGTGCCGGTTTGCGTCCGCGAGCGCAGATCCTCGCCCAGGCGATGGTCGGGGCCGAGCCCGAATTCCACCTCGACGGCCCGGTGCAGGCGTGCACGCGGTTACTGGCACGATCCGGCATGAATATCGGCGATATCGACCTTTTCGAGATCAACGAGGCATTCGCATCGGTCGCGCTTTCCTGGACGTCGGTCCACCAGCCGGACATGGATCGGGTCAACGTCAACGGCGGTGCCATCGCACTCGGACATCCCGTCGGCTCCACCGGATCACGCCTTCTCGCAACGGCTTTGCACGAACTGGAACGGAGCGACCGAAGCACAGCAATGATTCTCATGTGCGCCGGTGGCGCACTTGCGACAGGAACCATCATCGAGCTCCTGTGAGCGTTCAACCAATTCGACTGATTGGTTGAACCTTCATCCCCCAGAGCCGAAAACGTGTCGTACGCCACATATAGCCCAGTGCCGGACACCTCATGAGGCTTCAGCTATCTTGCGGCTATCAAGATTCTGCGGCGCGAGACCGCAGCGACGGGCCAGAACCGGCTCGTACCCGGGGTTCTCGAGAGCCGTTGGGGTGACCCGCAAACGCAACCGTCGCAGCACCTTCAGCGTGCTCCGACCTAGAAGCTTCAAGGAAATCCGAAATCAGGCGTAGGTTTTCAGTTACTGAGCCGCTAATATCAATGATAGGTATCCGAGATAACGACTGTTAGTACAGCGAAGGGAATTGGGCGGCTCACAATGGCTGATTTCGCGGCGCGGCTGAACAAGCTGTTCGAAACCGTGCATCCCCCGGGGCGTAAGCCGCACACCAACGCGGAGGTTGCGGCAGCGCTGACAGCCTCCGGACATCCGATCTCGAAGCCGTACCTGTCGCAGTTGCGGTCGGGACAACGGACGAACCCGTCCGATGAGACGGTCGCCGCCCTGGCGAAGTTCTTCAAGGTCAAGCCGGACTACTTCTTCAACGACATCTACGCCGCCAAGATCGATCACGATCTGGAACTGCTGTCCCAGTTGCAGGGCTACGGACTGCGCAGGCTGTCGAGTAGGGCGTTCGACCTGTCCGAAGAATCACAGAACCTGCTCACATCCATGGCGGAGAAGTTGCGGGCCAGCGAAGGCTTGCCCGAAATTCCTCCGGACGGCACCGAATAGGTTCTCCTGCACGGCAACACGGTGCGACCCACAGGGTCGCACCGTGTTGCGTTATGCACGTGCAAATGTGCTTGCAGCACACTGTCGGCGCGCGGGTCGTACCGGAAGAAATAAGGGCACAACCGTGGTCCGGTATGCGGGGTTGCGCGGGTTATCGGCACGCGTAACCAGTTTCGATCGGCGCGCCGCGTCGGCTGTTCGCGCCGAATCAGATTCCCGGCGGCGCAGGTTCGTTCGAATAGCCGACCGGTCGCGCGCTATCGCGCCGGACCCGGCCACCTGCGCGCGAGCAGGCTCGATTCCGAGAAGGCACGCCGAGTAACCGCAGCATAGGTCACGCGATGGTCTGCCATCTGCTGAACCAGCTGAACCAATCGCCTTCGGCGGAGTTATCCGCCGGAAGTCCACCCCGATCTCCTCCGCCGGCTTGCGCGTCCAGCGCGCCATCTCGACGGCTCGCCCGGCCACCGAGGCCGGCACGTCGGACAGCCGACCCGCGTGCAGGACTCCAGAGCGAGATCGTCCAGCGTGCCGGGGAACTCGGGTACCGCTTGCACACGGGGTGTGCGGCCTACGGCCACGCGCCGACCTTTCCTGATCAGTTGAAGCGCTGTTCTCTGCCCGGTCGCCACTCTCACACGGGATTTTCGAATGGAAGGGTGCCCATGGTAGACCTCCGCCTGTCACCGCTCCCTTCAGGGGCTGTGCCGGTCAGCCCCATAGACGGGCTCGGGCGGTGTCGCCTCGGCGATCAGCTCGGCCACGACGGCGCCGAGTTGGGCCGGATCCCAACGGGCGCCGCGGTCGACGGCGACGCCGTGCCGCCACCCGTCGGCCAGCGCTACCTTGCCGCCCTCGACTTCGAACATCCGCCCGGTCACCGCCGCCGACTGTGCACTGCCCAGCCACACGACCAGCGGAGACACATTCTCCGGCGCCATGGCGTCGAAGCCGTTTTCCGGCTCGGCCATCGTCTGCGCGAACACCGTCTCGGTCATCCGGGTGCGTGCGGCCGGGGCGATCGCGTTCACGGTGACGCCGTAGCGGGCGAACTCGGCGGCAGCAGTCAGCGTCAGGCCCGCGATGGCGGCCTTGGCCGCGCCGTAGTTGCCTTGGCCCACACTGCCCTGTAAACCGGCGCCGGAACTGGTGTTGATGATGCGGCCGTCGACCGAACGGCCCGCCTTGGCCTGCGCCCGCCAGTACTCGATCGCGTGCCGCATGGTGGCGAAGTGACCTTTGAGATGCACCCGGATCACCGCGTCCCAGTCCTGCTCGCTGAGGTTGACCAGCATCCGGTCGCGCACGAAACCGGCGTTGTTGACCAGCACGTCCAGCGTGCCGAACGTGTCGACGGCGTGGCGGATGAGGCGGCGAGCGCCGGCCCAGTCCGCGACATCGTCGCCGTTGGCCACGGCCGCGCCGCCGAATTCCTCGATCTCGGCGACCACCTGCTGCGCCGGTGTCTCCGCGGTGGCGGCACCGTCCGGTGCCGAACCGAGGTCGTTGACCACCACGCGGGCACCCGCCGCGGCGAAAGCGCGGGCGTGCGCGCGGCCGATGCCCCGCCCCGCACCGGTGACGATCACGACGCGCCCGGCGCAGATCTGGTCGGCGTCCATCTAGTCCTCTTCCGTCCTCTTCCCAGCGGGGGCTCGGATTCATCTCCGGGTTGTTCAGGACGGCTGCTGCGCCGTGGCGGCGGCCAGGAAAGCGGGTCGCTCGCCGCCGCCGTGTACCAGCAAGGTCGCGCCGCTGACGTAGCCGGCCAGCGGCGAGGCGAGGAAGACCGCGCAGCGGCCGATGTCTTCGGGGCGAGCCATGCGACCCAGGGGGATGGTTCGTCCGATCGCGTCGACACCATTTTGGTCGCCGTAGTGCAGGTGGCGCGATTCGGTGTCGACGAGCCCGACTACCAGTGAGTTGACCCGCACCTTGGGCGCCCATTCGACGGCGAGCGAGGCGGTGAGGCTGTCCAATCCCGCCTTGGCCGCGCCATAGGCCGCCGTGCCCGGCGACGGACGGTGCCCGCTGACGCTGGACACGTTCACGATCGAGCCGCCCTCGCTTTGTCGCTGCATCACCGCGTTGGCCGCCTGGGCCACCAGCAGCGGGGCGAGCAGATTCAACTCGACGACCTTGGCGTGGAAGTTCTTGCTTGCCTGCGCAGCGTGGGCGAAGGGGGCGCCACCCGCGTTGTTGACCAGATGGTCGAGGCGGTCGTAGCGCTCGGCGATGGTCTCGAGCAGCACACCGACCGCGTCCGCGTCGCGGACATCGCACGGAAGGTAGTCGACCGAGCGGCCACCGACCTCGACGGGAACGTCACCAGGCCGCCGCGCACACGCGACGACAGTCGCACCCGCGGCCAGGAACGCTGCGCTCACGCCCGCGCCGACGCCACGCACCCCGCCCGTCACCAGAACGACGCGGCCGGCGAGATCGATATGCAGTGCCACCGTGCTAACCTACCAAGCAACTGCTTGCTTTGCCAACGCGTGCACACACGATGGGACGTGCGATGGGGATCAACCGAGACTCCGAACCCAGCGGGGTCACCGTGGTCACGGTCGACTACCCGCCGGTCAACGCCATCCCGACCGACGGCTGGTTCGCCATCGCCGACGAACTGCGTGCGGCGGGCCGTGATCCGGAGACCAAGGTGGTGGTTTTGCGCGCGACCAACCGCGGTTTCAACGCGGGCGTGGATATCAAGGAGATCCAGCACAAGCCCGGCCACCAGGCGCTGATCGACGTGAACCACGGCTGCTTCGAAGCCTTCGCCGCGGTCTACGAGTGCCAGGTGCCGGTCATCGCCGTGGTGCAGGGCTTCTGCCGCGGCGGCGGCATCGGGCTGGTGGGCAACGCGGATGTCGTGATCGCCTCCGATGACGCCACATTCGGTCTGCCGGAGGTGGATCGGGGTGCGCTCGGCGCAGCGACCCACCTGGCGCGGCTGGTACCCCAGCATCTGATGCGCGCGCTGTTCTACACCGCGGGCACGGTCACCGCACAGCAGTTGCACCAGTACGGCTCCGTTTACCAGGTGGTGCCGCGCGCCGAGCTCGACGCGGCCGCCTCGGCCTTGGCCGAGCGCATCGCGGCCAAGGACGGCCGGGTGATCCGGGCGGCGAAGCGGGCGTTGAACGGCATCGATGTGCAGGACGTGCACCGCAGCTACCGGTACGAGCAGGGGTTCACCTTCGAACTCGCGCTCGCGGGCGTCGCCGACGAGATCCGCGCGCGATTCGACGACGATCTCGCGGCGCGCAAGACCGAGCGGTGAACAGCTTGCGGGGACAACGGTCCGCCCATCGAACAGAGAGCGAAAAGGGATGCGGGACAAGCGGATGTCGCTCGAGGAGGTCGTCGGCGAGCTGCGCAGCGGGATGACCATCGGCATCGGCGGCTGGGGTTCGCGGCGCAAGCCGATGGCGCTGGTTCGGGCCATCGTGCGATCGGACCTCACGGATCTGACCGTGGTCGGCTACGGCGGACCCGACTTCGGGCTGCTGTGCTCGGCGGGAAAGGTACGCAAGGCGTATTACGGCTTCGTGTCACTGGATTCGCCGCCGTTCTACGACCCGTGGTTCGCCAAGGCACGAACCTCCGGCGCGCTGGTCGCCCGCGAGCTGGACGAGGGCATGCTGAAGTGCGGGCTGGAGGCGGCCGCGGCACGGCTGCCGTTCCTGCCGATCCGAGCTGGACTCGGATCGGATGTCCCGACCTTCTGGGCAGGCGAGCTGAAGACGGTCGAATCGCCATACTCGGTGGACGGCACACCCGAGACGTTGATCGCCATGCCCGCGTTACGCCTCGATGTCGCGCTGGTCCACCTGAACCTCGGCGACCCGCACGGCAATGCGGCCTACACCGGCGTGGACCCGTATTTCGACGATCTGTTCTGCCTGGCGGCGCAGCGGCGCTACGTCTCGGTGGAACGGGTCGTGGCGACCGATGAACTGGTGAAAAGCGTCCCCCTGCAAGCGCTGCTGCTCAATCGCATGATGGTCGACGGCGTGGTGGAAGCCCCGGGCGGGGCGCATTTCACCCTGGCCGCGGACAGCTACGGCCGCGACGAGAAGTTCCAGAAGCACTACGTCGAGTCCGCCGGGACATCGGAAACCTGGCAGCGGTTCGTCGCCACCTACCTGTCCGGGTCCGAGGAGCAATACCAAGCGGCCGTGCGCCGATTCGCCGAGCAGGGGTAATGGGGCAAGTAGGCGAGATCCAGGAAGCGAGGTAGGGCACGATGACCGGCACCGAGACCGCAACCCGCGCCGAGGTGTGCGCGGTCGCCTGCGCGGAGATCTTCTGGGGTGCGGGGGAAATCGTGGCCAGTCCGATGTCGCCGATGGCCGTCCTCGGCGCCCGGCTGGCGAGGCTCACCACCGAGCCGGATCTGCTGCTTTCGGACGGCGAAGCGCTGTTGCTCGCCGAGACTCCCCCGCTGGGCGCGAAGGCGCCGATCGAGGGCTGGCTTCCGTTCCGGAAGGTCTTCGACGTGGTGGCCTCCGGCCGCAGACATGTGGTGATGGGAGCCAACCAGATCGACCGCTTCGGCAACCAGAACCTCTCGGCGTTCGGTCCGCTGCAACAGCCGACCCGGCAGATGTTCGGTGTGCGTGGCGCGCCGGGCAACACCCTCAATCACGCCACCAGCTATTGGATCGCACGACACTCCAGGCGCGTGTTCACCGATCGGGTCGACATCGTCTCGGGTGTGGGATACGACAAGGTGGACCCCGCCGATCCCGCCTACCGTTTCTTTCATCTGCACCGCGTGGTGACCAACCTGGGTGTCTTCGATTTCGAAGGTCCCGGCCACACCATGCGTGCCCGCAGCCTGCACCCCGGCGTCACCGCCGATGAGGTCGCGGAGAACACCGCGTTCGAGATCGCCGGACTCGCCGGCGCGGACGAGACCCGCTCGCCGACCGCCGAGGAGCTGCGCTTGATCCGGGAGGTACTCGACCCCCACAAGGTGCGGGAAACCGAGGTCCCGTCATGAATGAGCGAGCCATCGACACACGACAACCCCGCCGAGCATCAGCGAGGCAACGGCAATGACCGCCGGGCTCGACGGCGGCGTCCGGCCGGACCACGTAGACGCCCGCGAATGCCGAGGACACCGCATGAGCGGTCAGACCCGAAGGCGGCAGCGCAGCATCACCACGCAGGGTCCCGCACATGCGCGAAAGGACACCACATGACCGCACATCTGCGCACCGCGTTGACCGATCTGGTGGGTATCGAGCACCCGATCGTCCAGGCCGGTATGGGGTGGGTGGCGGGTCCCGGGCTGGTCTCGGCGACAGCACAGGCGGGCGGCCTCGGCATCCTCGCCTCCGCCACCATGACCCTCGCGGAGCTCGAGGCCGCCATCGCGAAGACCAAGGCGCGCACCGCGAAACCTTTCGGCGTCAACATTCGCGCCGACGCCGCGGACGCCCGCGAACGGATGGATCTGCTGATCCGGGAGAAGGTGGCGGTGGCCTCGTTCGCGCTCGCGCCCGACCGCGATTTGATCGCGCGCCTGAAAGACGCGGGCGTGGTGGTCATCCCGTCGATCGGCGCGGCCAAGCACGCGGTCAAGGTGGCGTCCTGGGGTGCGGACGCGGTGATCGTGCAAGGCGGCGAGGGCGGCGGGCACACCGGCCCGGTGGCCACCACCTTGCTGCTGCCCTCGGTGCTGGACGCGGTCGACATTCCGGTGGTCGCGGCGGGCGGGTTCTTCGACGGACGCGGCCTGGCCGCCGCCCTGTCCTACGGCGCGGCGGGGATCGCGATGGGCACCCGGTTCCTGCTCACCCAGGAGAGCGCGGTCCCGGACGCCGTCAAGCAGGAGTACCTGCGCAGGCAACTCCAGGACACGGTGGTGTCGGTCAAGGTCGACGGCATGCCGCACCGGGTGCTGAACACCGAGCTGGTCCAGCGCCTGGAACAGTCGGGCCGCTGGCGCGGGCTCACGGCGGCGCTCGGCAATGCCGCCCGGTTCAAAAGCATGACCGGCATGAAGTGGTCGACCATGGTCCGCGACGGCCTGGCTATGCGAAAGACCAAGGACCTCACCTGGTCCCAGGTCGTGATGGCCGCGAACACGCCGATGCTGCTGCGCGCAGGTCTGGTCGATGGCGATACCCGGGCAGGTGTCCTCGCCGCCGGACAGGTCACCGGGATCATCGATGACCTGCCGACCTGCAAGGAGTTGATCGATCGGATCATCGCCGACGCGGTCGCCCGGATCGATGCGCTCTGCGCGCTGCGGGACAAGAAGCAGTCGGCGGCGCTCCGGCGTGAGTGACCCCCTCCGACCGGAGAGCGCGGCCGCCGCCGTCGGTATTCCGACCGCGCATCACCCTTCTCGTGCAGGGGACACCGGCGCAGCGCCGCCATGAGCGGGCGTAGCGGGACTCCCGGCCCACGACCCGCGGACGACGGTATCGATTTTCGCGGCACCCGTGGGAGCCCAGGCCGCTGCGGCACTGATCGCCGGAGAAGCCACCGCGACGGTAGACGCCACGTGGAAGAGATCCGGCCTGATCGCTTCGTACGGTACCTCGGCCGACCCGAAGTCGCCGCCGCGCCGCTGGTCGGTCTCGGTCAGCGCGGCTGACGCTCGATGATGGTGGTGTTGGCGGTGCCGCCGCCCTCGCAGATGGTCAGCAAGCCGTAGCGGCCTCCGATCCGTTCCAGTTCATTGAGCAGCGTGGCGAAAAGCTTTGCGCCGGTGGCGCCAAGGGGATGGCCGAGGGCGATCGCTCCGCCATTGACGTTGACCCGCTGCGGGTCGGCCCCGGTCTCGGTCAACCAGGCCAGCACCACCGGCGCGAACGCCTCGTTGATCTCGACCACATCGATGTCGTGGATGGTGAGCCCGGACTTCTCCAACGCCCACTTGGTCGCCGGGATGGGCGCGCTCAGCATGAAGATCGGATCCGCGCCGCGCGCGCTCACATGGTGAATGCGCGCCCGCGGCGTCAGGCCGTATTCCCGCACCGCCCATTCGGAAGCGAGCAGGGTGGCGGCGGCGCCGTCGGAAATCTGGCCGGCTACCGCCGCGGTGAGCGGGCTGCCCTCGGACAGTGGCGGCAGCGCGGCCATCGTCGCCAGACTGGTCTCGCGGGGGCCCTGGTCGAGCCAGAAATCGCCGACCGGCACGATCTCGTTGTCGAAGCGGCCGTTCATGATCGCGGCGCGGGCCCGCTCATGGCTACGCAGCGCCCAGCGCTCCATGTCCTGCCTGCTGATGCCCCACTTCTCGGCGATCAACTCGGCCCCACGGAATTGCGAGACCGCGCCGGTGCCGTAGCGGTGGTCCCAGCCTTCCGCGCCGACGAACGGCGAGTCGAAGCCGTATTCCTCGCCCGCGAGCATCGCCGCGGAGATCGGGATCGCGCTCATGTTCTGCACCCCACCGGCCACGATTATTTCGGCGGTGCCGCTCATGATGGCCTGGGCGCCGAAATTGATCGCCTGCTGGCTGGAGCCGCACTGCCGGTCCACCGTGACGCCGGGAACCTGTTCGGGGTAGCCCGCCGTAAGCCACATGGTGCGGCCGATATTGCCCGCCTGCGGACCGATGTTGTCGACGCACCCCACGATGACGTCGTCCACATCGCCAGGGTCGATCGGGGTGCGGTCCAGCAGACCGCGCAGCGCGATCGCCCCCAGATCGGCTGGATGCACGCCCGCCAGCGCGCCGCCGCGCTTGCCGACCGGGGTGCGCACCGCATCGATCACGTAGGCGTCCCGCACCGGGGCGTATGGACGGGCCCCGGAAGACCCGGAAGATGCGGACATGACGGACTCCTACGTGGTGTGCTCGGGCAGCGTGAGCCCGTCGAGCACGATGGTCAGGTATTGCTTGGCGAGGTTGTCGACGGTGACGGACCCACCGGGCCGGTACCAGCGCACCGCGACCCACACCGTGTCCCGTAGGAATCGGTAGGCCAGTTCGACGTCGAGTTCCGGCCGGAAACTGCCGTCCTGTACGCCGTTGGTCAGCACCCGGTGCCAGAGTTCCCGGAATTCACGGTTGTAGTCGGCGATGTAGGTGAATCGCTCGGCGGTGCGCAACCGCTTGGCCTCGGCCTGGTAGATCGCCACCGCGGCATGCCAGCGGTCGAACGACTCGTAGGACGCGAGCACCAGGGCTGCCAAGGTGTCGCGTGAACTCGGTCCGGCGGCGACGATCTCGCGGTATCGACCGAACAGGTCATCGAGGAAGCCGCGCAGGATCTCGTCCACCATCGACTCTTTGGAATCGAAGTGATGGTAGAGGCTCCCCGATAAGATCCCGGCCGCGTCGGCGATGTCACGCACGGTGGTGGCGCGCAATCCCCGCTCGGCGAACAATTCGGCCGCCAGGGCGAGCAGTTCACTGCGCCGTGCTGATTTCGAGGCCTCTGGTGCGGTCACGCGGCAATCATACAACCAAGCATTTGCTTGGCAGAACGATCAGCTCAACGCGCCGAGTAGCGCAGCGGAGAGGAAACCGAGAGGTCGGCGAGCAGTCGATCGCAGATCTCCACCGGCGAGACACCCGCCCGGGCCATCCGCGCGACGAGCGCGAGACGGCGTTCGCAGGTGTCCCATTCCACGGTGAGCCGGCCACGGTCCGGTCCCGCGTCCACGGTGGCCAGCACCCGCGGCGGGCCGCCGAGGACGGGTTCCTCGCTCAGTTCCAGCAGCATGCCGCGTTGCCAAGCCCGATAGGTCTCCATGTCGGCGTCGATCACCAACTTGTCGGTGGCCGCGCACAACCCCCGGGCGATCTCCTCGGCGAACCGCACCCCGTCGATACGGAGTTTCCGGCATTTCGCGAGTACCGCGAGCAGATCCGCGCGCACCTCACACAGCAGAGCCGTCTGACGCCGCCTGCGCCGCTCGTCTTCGGTTTCGGAATCACCGGACAGGGAGCCGAGCCCGATACGCTCGGCGCGCGCCAGATCCGCGCTCAGCGCGCCGCGCGCGACTACACCCTCGTCGACGGCGTACTGCCGGAGAATGCGGGCGGCCGCCATCGCGACCGCGCGTTCGGAGGTGTGCTCGATGAGCTCGGCACCGAGGGTGAGCGCCGAGAGCACCAGGCTGTCCGATCGCCGCCTGGCCAGCGCGAGGTCTCGGGCCGAGTCGAGTTCCAGTTGTTCGCTGGCAGCTGGGCGATCCAGGCCCATAGCCATCGCCCCCTTGGAGAACGCGGTTTCGATCCCGTCCAGCATGGCACACCTGTGCGCTGTCCGGCGCGCCCTTTTCCACCTGATCAGCCGCCGATCAGGCGCGTTGGCTGCTGACCGAAACCACCTCGCCGGTCAGGTAGGAGGTGTAGTCACTGGCCAGCATCGCGATCGTCGCGGCGACCTCCCACGGCTCGGCGGCACGGCCGAACGCCTCCCGCTCGGACAATCGGTCCAGCAGTTCGATCGAACTCACTTTGTCGAGAAAAGCGTGCCTGGCGATACTCGGGGCCACCGCGTTGACCCGGACGCCGAGTTCGGCGGCCTCGATCGCGCTGCACCTGGTCAGTGCCATCACGCCCGCCTTCGCCGCGGCGTAATGCGCTTGGCCGTGCTGCGCGCGCCAGCCGAGCACGCTGGCGTTGTTGACGATCACACCGCCGTGGCCCGCGTCGCGGAAGTAGCCGAGTGCGGCGCGGGTGCAGCGGAACGTGCCGTTCAGCGTGATGTCCAGGACGCGGTTCCACTGCTCGTCGGTCATGTCGACCACCGGCGTCTGCCCGCCCAGACCGGCGTTGTTGACCATGATGTCGATCCGGCCGATGGCCTCGGCTGCCCCTCGCACCAGCGCGTTCACCTGCTCGGTGCGCTGGACGTCGCAGGCCATCGAGGCGACCCGCCGGTCCGGGAACTCGCCGGCGAGCTCGGTGGCCGTCTGCGCCAGCCGCCGCTCGTGCCAATCGGAGATCACCACATCCGCACCCTCGGCCAGCAGCCTGCGCGCCGTGGCCGAGCCGATACCGGTGCCTGCCGCCGCAGTGATCACGGCGGTGCGCCCCGCCAGCAGACCGTGCCCGGGAACGGGCGCGGGGGCGACCGACAGCGGCCCTGAACGGCTGGGGCCGGTCGGACGGGCGCCGGTCGTCACGGGCGCGCCTCGCGCGGCAGTCCGAGCACGCGTTCGGCGATGATATTGCGCTGCACTTCGTTCGAACCTCCATAGATGGTGTCGGCGCGGGTGAACAGATACAGCCGCTGCCATTCGTCGAGATCGTTCTCGGCCGCCACCAGGCCGCGGGCGCCGAGCACGGCCATCGCCAGCTCGCCTAGTCCGCGATGCCAGTTGGCCCACAGCAGTTTCGCCACCGATGCCTGGCCGCCACCGTCGTCCACGCCCGCGTCCGCCATCGTGCGCATGGCGTGCGCACGCAGCACCCGCAGCCCGACCCATGCCTTGTCGATCCGGTCGGCGATCAGCGGGTCGTCGGTCGCACCGGTCCGGCGGGCCAGCGCCTCGATGCCGGCCAGTTCGCGGGCGAACCGGATCTGCTGGCCGAGGGTGGCGATGCCGCGTTCGACGGTGAGCGTGCCCATGGCGATCCGCCAGCCGGCACCGGGTTCGCCGACCACCAGGTCAGCGGCGGTGCGGGCGTTGTCGAAGAAAACCTCGTTGAATTCCGAAGTCCCGGTGAGCTGGATGATCGGGCGCACCTCGATGCCCGGCTGCCGCATCGGAACCAGTAGATAGGACAGACCCTTGTGCCGGGTGGAGCCACGCTCGGTGCGAGCGAGGACGAAGCACCAATCGGCCACCTGGGCCAGAGAAGTCCAGGTCTTCTGCCCATTGATCGACCATTCGTCCCCGTCCAGGTGCGCCGAGGTGCTGATCGCGGCCAGGTCCGAACCCGCGCCCGGTTCCGAATAGCCCTGACACCACAGTTCGGTGACGGTACGGATGCCGGGGAGGAACCGGTCTTTCTGGGCCTCGGTGCCGAAGGCGAGCAGAGTCGGGCCGAGCAACTCCTCACCGACATGCGACACCCGCGCGGGCGCGTCGGCCTTGGCGTACTCCTCGTGGAAGATCACCTGCCTGCGCACCGTGGCCGCGCGGCCGCCGTATTCTTCCGGCCAGCCCAGGCAGGTCCAGCCCGCGGCGGCCAGGTGCCGGTCCCAGGCCAGGCGCTCGTCGAACGCCTCGTGTTCGCGGCCCGGGCCGCCGAGTCCGCGCAGCGTGCGGAATTCTCCGTCGAGGTTCTCCTCCAGCCACTCGCGCACCTCGGCGGCGAATCGCTCGTCCTGCTCGGTGTGGAATCGCTCGCCCTGCTCGGTGGCGAATCGCTCGTCCGGCGCGGCGGCGCCGGATTCTGAGGTCTGGATCGCACCCACGCCGGTAGAATAACCTACCAAGCACTTGCTTTGTAGCGTGTGCGCATAAGCGGCTCGCCGACGGTAAGGACAACCGTGACAATCCCCGCGCAGACCACACCGCTGGCACTGCGGCACGCCGCGCGCACCTTCGGCGGGGCCCCCGCAATCGCGGACGGCGCGGTCCGGCTGGACTGGGTGCAACTGCTCGAGTCGGTCCAACAGGTGGCCCGAGCGCTCATCGCTCGCGGCGTGCAGGCGGGCGACCGGGTGGCCATCTGGGCGCCCAACACCCATCACTGGGTGATCGCCGCACTCGCCGCGCACTATGCGGGCGCGGCGCTGGTGCCGTTGAACACGCGCTTTGTCGCCGCCGAAGCCGCCGACGTGCTCAGCCGGGTGCAGGCGAGGGCGCTGTTCATCGCCGGGACTTTCCTCGGCCGCGACCGGCTCGCCGAACTACGCGCCGCTGCGCCGGATCTGGCCATCGACACGGTGGTGGTGATTCCGGTCGAGCCGGGTTCGGAGAACACCGATACAGCCGCGAACACCGATATAGCCGCGCTGGACTGGTCAGAACTCGCAACCGTCGCCGGAAAAGTCACGACGACCGAAGCCGAGGAACGCGCCGAGGTGGTGCGGCCAGAGGACATCTCCGACATCCTGTTCACCTCCGGTACCACCGGTCGCAGCAAAGGCACCCTGGTCACGCACCGGCAGGCGCTCTCGGTGGTGCGGGCCTGGGCGGAGTGCGCCACGTTACGCCGCGACGACCGATACCTGGTGGTGAGCCCGTTCTTCCACAATTTCGGTTACAAAGCGGGCATGCTGGCCTGCCTGGTCACCGGGTCCGTGATCATTCCGCAGGCGAGCTTCGACGTGCCGGAGACGATGCGGTTGATCGGCACCGAGAAAGTGACGGTGCTGCCCGGCCCGCCGACCATCTATCAGACGATTCTGGACTTTCCGGAGCGCGACGAGTTCGACCTGAGCAGCCTGCGGGTGGCTGTCACGGGCGCGGCGACGGTGCCGGTGGTACTGATCGAGCGGATGCGCTCGGAACTCGACTTCGATGTGGTCATCACCGCCTACGGCCTATCCGAAGCCGCCGGCTTCGGGACCATGTGCCGCGCCGACGACGACGCCGAGACCATCGCGCACACCTGCGGCAGGCCGATCGCGGATTTCGAACTGCGGCTCGGCGCGGCGGGCGAGGTGCTGCTGCGCGGGCCCAACGTCATGCTCGGGTATCTGGACGACCCGGACAGCACCGCCGAGACCATCGACGCCGACGGCTGGCTGCACACCGGTGACGTCGGCACGCTCGACGAGCGCGGGTACCTGACGATCACCGACCGGCTCAAGGACATGTACATCTGCGGCGGTTTCAACGTCTACCCGGCCGAGATCGAGCAGGCCCTGGCCCGGCTGGACGGCGTGTCCGAATCCGCCGTCATCGGGGTGCCCGACACCAGGATGGGCGAAGTGGGCAAGGCGTACGTAGTACGCCGGGCCGGTTCGACGCTCACCGAGGACCAGGTGCTCGCGCACGCAGGCACCGTGCTGGCCAACTTCAAGGTGCCGCGGTTCGTGGAATTCCGCGACCAGCTGCCGCACAGCGCCGCCGGGAAAGTGCTCAAACGTCAACTACGTGAGGAGAAGTCGTAATGCCGCAACCGGCAACCCCGGACGAGGGCCCGGCCATCCCGGACGAGGGGGACGTGGTGACCTACGAGCGGCGGGGGCGCGTCGCTATCGTCACGCTGAATCGGCCGGACTACCGCAATGCACAGAACTCGGTGATGACCTACGCGCTCGATGCCGCATTCGAGCGCGCCGTGCAGGACCCCGCCGTCGGGGTGATCGTGCTGGCCGGCAACGGAAAGCACTTCTGCGCCGGGCACGACATCGGCACACCGGGCCGCGACCAGCACGTGCGATATGAGCACAAAGCCGCGCTGTGGTGGGACCACGTCGACCGTGTCGGCGGTGATCAGCGCTTCGCCCGGGAACTCGAGGTATATCTCGGCATGTGCCGTCGCTGGCGGGAGATTCCCAAACCCACCATCGCCATGGTGCAGGGCGCGTGCATCGCGGGCGGGCTCATGCTGGCCTGGGTCTGCGACCTGATCATCGCCTCCGATGACGCGTTCTTTGCCGATCCGGTTGTCCGCATGGGTATTCCGGGCGTCGAATATTTCGCGCACCCCTGGGTGATGGGCCCGCGCGCGGCCAAGGAGTTCCTGTTCACCGGCGACCGGTTCGGTGCGGCGCGGGCCAGGGAGTGGGGCATGGTCAACCGGGTGGTGCCGCGCGCCGACCTCGCGGCCGAGACCTTGGCACTGGCCGAAAAGATCGCCGCCATGCCCCAATTCGGTCTCGCGCTGACCAAGAAAGCGGTCAACCAGGCCGAAGACCTGATGGGCATGCGATCGGGCATGGACTCGGTCTTCGGTCTGCACCACTTCGCACATGCGCACAACGCGGAAGTCGGCGGCGACTCGCTGGGCGGCATGAACGCCGAGTCGATGAAGGCTGCCGCGAGCACCGCGGAGCAGAACGGAACGACGTAGTGGATCTGGATCTCGACCAGGCGGCGCGCGAATTCCAGCGGGAGGTTCGCGCATTCCTGGCGGCAGGCACACCGGCGAAGCCGCTGCCCTCGATGGATACGAAGGCCGGATTCGAGGCGCACCGCGCCTGGGAGCGCACCCTCGCCGACGCCCGGCTCTCGGCAGTCACCTGGCCCGAGGAGTTCGGCGGACGCGACGCCGCGCTGCTGGACTGGGTACTGTTCGAGCAGGAATACTACGCGGCGGGCGCGCCGGGCCGCGTCAGCCAGAACGGCATATCCCTGCTGGCTCCAACTCTTTTCGAGCACGGCACGCCGGAACAGCTGGCGCGGGTCCTGCCGCGGATGGCGCGTGGCGACGATATCTGGGCGCAGGCGTGGTCCGAGCCCGAAGCGGGCAGCGACCTGGCCGGCATCCGGTCCACCGCCCGGCACACCACCGGCGGCTGGCTGCTGAGCGGCCAGAAGACGTGGAGTTCGCGCGCCGCTTTCGCGGACTGGGCGTTCGGGCTGTTCCGCAGCGACCCGCGGGCCGAGCGGCACCGGGGCCTCACCTACATCATGTTCCCGCTCACCGCCGACGGGGTTTCGGTGCGTCCGATCCCGCAACTGGACGGTGAGCCCGGCTTCGCGGAGATCTTCCTCGACGACGTATTCGTCCCCGATCGTGACGTGATCGGCGCGCCCGGCGCGGGCTGGCAGGTGGCGATGAGCACCTCCAGTAACGAACGGGGACTCGCACTGCGCAGCCCGGGCCGGTTCAGCGCCACCGCACGACGACTGATCGATCTGTGGCTCGACATCGGCGACCAGGACAACACCACACAGCGCGACACGGTGGTGGATGCCTGGATCGGCAGCGAGGCATACCGGCTGCACACCTTCGGCACCCTCACCCGGCTGGACGAGGGCGGCACGCTGGGCGCGGAATCCTCGATCACCAAGGTGTTCTGGTCCGAGCTCGATATCGCCATGCACGAGAGCGCGCTCGAGATACTCGGCGCGGCGGCCGAGCACTGCGGGGCGTGGACCGATGGATACCTGTTCGCGTTGTCCGGCCCGATCTACGCGGGCACCAACGAAATCCAGCGCAATATCATCGCCGAACGGCTGCTCGGGCTACCGAGAGGAAACAGCCGATGAGATTCGCGCTCAGTTCCGAACAGCTCGATTTCGCCGCGAGCCTGCGCAAACTTCTGGAAGCGGGCCGCACTCCCGCCGCCGTGCGCGCGTGGGCCTCGGGCGATCCCACGCCCGGCCGCGCCCTGATCCGGCAGCTGGCCGACGTTGGAGCGCTCGGCTTGCTCGTCGCGCAGCGCCACGGCGGCCTCGGCGCGGAGCCGATCGATCTGGTCGTCGCGTTCCAGGAAATCGGCCGTGCGGCCGTGCCGGGGCCACTGGTGGAGACAGTCGCCGCGATTCCGATCCTGTTGCAGACACTTCCGGACCCAGGTCTGGCCGCACGCTGGTTGCCGGGCTTCGCCGCAGGTAAGGCACTGGGCACGGTAGCTTTCCAGCCGCCCGGCCACAGCGGCACCGCGCTGGATGCCGACACTGCCGAGGTCGTACTCCTGGCCCACCGAACGCAACTGTGCACCGGACACCGCACCGGCCTGGTGCGGTCGATCGATCCGGCCCGCCGCTTGTTCGCCGTAGCCGCCGACGACATCATCGCCGAGGGCGAAACGATCCGCGCCGCCGCGGCCGCCGGTTTCGATGCCGGCACGCTGGCTTGCGCGGCCCAACTGCTCGGCGCCGGCCGGGCTTTGCTGCGCGCTTCGACCGAGTACGCCAGGCAGCGTAGGCAGTTCGGCAAGCCGATCGGTGAATTCCAGGCCGTGCAACAGAAGCTCGCCGACGTGCTGATCGCGCTGGATCTGGCCGAGCCACTGCTCTACCGCGCCGCGCTGACCATGACCGGGCCCACCCGCAGCCGGGATGTGTCGGCCGCCGTGATCGCCTGTGGCGACGCGGCCTACCGCGCGGCCCGCGCCGCCCTTCAGGTGCACGGCGCGATCGGCTACACCGCCGAATACGACCTGTCGCTGTGGCTGACCAAGGTGACCGCCTTGCGTTCGGCGTGGGGCACAACGGATCTACACCGCTCCCGGATCGCTCGCGCGCTGCGGGATGAGACCGAGCAGGACCGCACCGCACAAGGAATCGCATGACCACCGCCGAACACCAGGAATTCCTCGCCTCGGTCCGAGCGCTGCTGACCAAGCATGCGGGATCCGCGGCAGTGCGCGCCGCGATGAACACCGAACTCGGTTACGACCCAGTCCTGTGGCGGCTGCTGTGCGAGCAGACCGGCGTCGCCGCGCTGGCGATTCCCCAGGAGTACGGCGGTTTCGGCGCGAGCCTGGTCGAATCACTGCTGGTGGTGGGCGAATTGGGTCGCACACTCGCCGGGGTGCCGATGCTCGGATCGGCCGTGCTCGGTGCGCAGGCCGTGCTGCTGTCGGGTGATGCCACGGCGTGCGCGCGGCTATTGCCCGAGGTCGCCGCGGGCGCCAGGACGGTCGCGGTCTGTTGGGCCAGCGAGAGCGGCTGGGACGAGCGAGGCGTGCACGAGACGGACGGCGTGCTCACCGGGACCGCGCACTACGTGCTCGACGGGATGTCCGCGGACACCCTCGTCGTCGTGACCGCGAGCGGCCTCTTCGAGGTCGAACCGAGGGCGGCAGGCGTCACCCGGCGGTCGGCCCCGACCATGGACCCCACTCGGAAACTCGCCGAGATCACCTTCGCGAAGGCGCCCGCCCGCCGACTCGGTTCCGGCGATCCGGCGCCGGTCCTGCCCCGGCTGCGGAACATCGCCTGGGCCGCCGTAGCCGCCGAGCAGGTCGGCGCGGCGGACCGCTGCCTGGAGATGACCGTGGACTACGCCAAGTCCCGGGTGCAGTTCGGGCGGGTGATCGGCAGTTTTCAGGCACTGAAGCACCGGATGGCGGACATGTATGTGCTGCTGGAATCGGCCAGATCCGCGTCCGCCGCCGCCACGGCCTCGGTCGCGGCGAACCGCCCGTCGGCCGCCGAGGACGTGTGGGTCGCCCGTGTGCACTGCTCGGACGCGCTCACCACGATCGCGGCCGAGACCATCCAGCTGCACGGTGGCATCGCGATCACCTGGGAGCACGACGCGCAGTTGTTCTTCAAACGCGCCCACGCGGACGCGCAGTTGTTCGGCACACCGCAACGGCCGTCGACCCGGTCGGCCTGAGCGAGGCGGGTGCACCGATCCACCGATGGTGCGGCGGCCTCGATCGCCGGCCCCGCCCCGAACGCCGATACCCGACACGTAGGCGATGCGGCCCCGGGAAATAAATAGTTAGCCTATGTAATAATGTTCCCGTGCAGCATGCCCCGGTGAACGCAGCGGATGACATCGTCGTCGACCTTCTCGTCACCGCGAGCAGGCTCACTCGGCTGGCCGGGGCCGTCAGCGGCGACGACCTGCCGCGAGCCATGGCGCGAGCACTCGCGGTGCTCGACGAACACGGCTGTGTGCGGGTCAGCGAATTCGCCAGGATCGACCGGTGCTCCCAGCCGGCCGCGACGACGCTGATCGGCAAGCTGGTCGCGGAAGGATTCGCAGCACGGCGCCGGGACCCGGAGGACTCCCGGGCCGTCATGGTCGAACTCACCCCGGCCGGACGCGAACGTCTCGGCCGATTCCGCCGGACCGTCGCCGCTGCGACGGCGGAACGTCTTCCCGGCTTCGACACCGAACGTCTGACCCGACTGGACGCCGAATTGCACGACCTCCTGGAGGCCTTGAAAACAGCTGCGCGACAGCGCACTCCAACCCCGAGGGAACACTGATGAGTACTGTGGCTGCCACTCGCGCACACGCCGCCGCCAACACCAGGCAACCGAAAGCCGTATGGGCGGTCGCGTTCGCGAGTGTGATCGCTTTTATGGGGATCGGCCTGGTCGACCCGATTCTGAAGCCGATCGGCGAACAGTTGCACGCCTCGCCGTCACAGGTGTCGCTGCTGTTCACCAGCTACATGCTGGTAACGGGCGTGGCCATGCTGGTCACCGGCGTGGTGTCCAGCCGCTTCGGCGCCAAGAAGACGCTGCTGGCCGGGCTCGCCGTCATCATCGTGTTCGCGGCGCTGGCCGGGATGTCGAACACGGTCGCCCAGATCGTCGGCTTCCGGGCGGGCTGGGGTCTGGGGAACGCGCTGTTCATCGCCACCGCGTTGGCCACCATCGTCGGTGCGGCCAGCGGCGGTGTCGCCCGCGCGATCGTCCTGTACGAGGCGGCACTCGGTATCGGAATCGCGACCGGACCGCTGGTCGGTGGCGCGCTGGGGGGAATCAGCTGGCGTGGACCATTTTTCGGCGTCTCGGTGCTGATGGCGATCGCACTGGTCAGCATTGTCACATTGCTGCCGGAAAGCCCCCAGCCCACCCACCGCACCTCGATCACCGCGCCGTTCCGGGCACTGCGCCATCGCGGGCTGCTCATCGTGAGCATCACTGCCCTGCTATACAACTACGGCTTCTTCACCCTGCTCGCGTACACCCCGTTCCCGCTGGACATGGACGCCCACGCGATCGGCTTCATCTTCTGCGGCTGGGGTGTGCTGCTGGCGATCGCGTCGGTGTTTCTGGCTCCTCGGCTGCAGCGCAGGTTCGGTTCGCTGCCGATGATGGGAGTGTCGCTGGGCCTGTTCGCGGCGGATCTGGCCGTGATGGGCATGTTCGCCGAGCACAAGCCGGTGCTGATCGCGGGCACTGTGCTGGCCGGTCTGTTCCTCGGCGTGAACAACACGTTGATCACCGAAGCGGTGATGGTCTCGGCACCGGTCGAGCGGTCCACCGCCTCGGCGGCCTACAGCTTCGTCCGCTTCGCCGGCGGCGCCGCCGCGCCCTACCTCGCCGGCAAACTCGGCGAGCACAGCATGGCGCTGCCGTTCTGGGTCGGCGCGGCAGGCACGGCGGCATCGGTCGTCGTCCTCTTGGCCGGCCGCTCGGTCCTGGCCCACATCGACGACCATGACCCCGCCCCGCACAGCGTCGAGGAAGCCCAGGCCATCACCGTCGGCGACGACTAACCGCCGTGATCCGAGGCAACGTATCGAGCGCGTGATCGCACGCGTACGCATCCACATACCGGAGAACCATCTGTTCCTGCTGGATCAGGTCTGTGCTTCGGATCGGATAGAGGCAGCAGTGCGCCCCAACCGGAGCAGTCCACCGTCGAGGCGAGTTGTACGCATACTTTTACATGCATGTGTGTGTACCGGTGACTTCGACGCAAAACTATGCAAAGCCCGCCGGTAGGAAGTCCGTTGGCGGAGTACGGTCAGGAGGTATGACCGAAGCGAAGCGGGGCCGCGTGCGCGTGGAGACCAGCCAGAAGCGGGTGCGGGTCTATCTGGGTGGATTCCTGGTGGCCGACAGCATCAGGCCGGTGCTCGTATGGGAGGGCCCGCACTACCCGACCTACTATCTGCCGGTCGCGGATTTGCGCGCGAAGCTCGAACCGCACGGAACCACCCAGCACTCCCCCAGCCGTGGCGACGCGACCGTGTACGACGTCTCGGTGGACGGCACGACCGCCGGTGCGGCGGCGCTGCGGTATCACGATTCGCCGATCCCCGAGTTGCGTGACCTGGTCCGGTTGGAGTGGGGCGCGATGGACGAGTGGTTCGAGGAGGACGAGCCGATCTACGTCCACCCGCGCGATCCGTACTCGCGCGTCGACATCCTGGCCGGCTCGCGGCATGTGCGGGTGGAGATCGACGGCGTGCCGGTCGCCGACTCGCACGCGCCGCGCATCCTGTTCGAAACCGGTTTGCCCGCACGGTATTACCTGCCCATGACGGACGTTCGCATGGATCTGCTGCACCCGTCGGCCACCCATACGAGCTGCCCGTACAAAGGCACCGCCGATTACTGGTCGGTCCGCATCGAGGGCAAGGAATACCCGGACTACGTGTGGGGTTACCGCACCCCGCTGCCCGAGAGCCAGAAGGTGGCCGGGCTGGTGTGCTTCTACAACGAAAAGGTCGACATCTACCTGGACGGCGAACTCCAGGAGCGCCCCCGCTCACCGTTCAGCTGAGCGGCCCCGGGTTCATCCGATTTCGCGGATTTCCGGCCGGCCGGAGCGGATTCAGCGGGCCGGCGCAGCGTCGAACGCGGTGAGTTCATGCGGATCGTGCGCGCAGAACATCCGGACCCGGTCGCCGTGTTCGGCGCGCAGCGTCCGCAGCCGCTCCAGGTTCTCCACCCGCTCACGCCCCAGGGTGCCGGCGAGCACCTCGAAGAGCCCGAGCCCGACCGGTGGGCGCGCATCGGCCGACTCGAGCTGGCGGTGATGGAAATAGGCGTCGCCGCAATGCAGCAGCCACCCGTCGCTCTGCCGGATCGCGACGCCGCTGTGCCCGCGAGTGTGCCCGATCAGGGGAATCAGCAGGATGTCCTCGAGCACCGGTACCGCGGTGAAACCGAACCACGAGTCGGCGCCGGTCTCGTGGGCGAGCCAGCGTGGCCCGTGCTCCCACTGCCGCGGCTGGTAGCGCCAGCGCTCGCCGATCGTCGGCCGCTGCGTCGCCGCATCGAGTTCGTCAGCGAAGACGTGCACGGTAGCGTCGGGGAAATCGGACAGGCCGCCCGCGTGGTCGAGGTCCAAATGGGTCAGCACGATGTGGCGGACGTCCGCATGGCGATAGCCGAGCGCGCGAATCTGGTGCAGCGCGGTGAGTTCGGGACGCAACTGCGGCCGCAACAGCTGCGCGGTGCCGAAGCCGAGCCTGCTGCGGTCGAGCACGTCGGCCATCCCGAATCCGGTGTCCACCAGCACTAGTCCATCGTCGGTCTCGATGAGCAGGCAGTGTCCGACCAACCTGCCGCTCAACAGGCCCCCACTGCCGAGCAGCGCGCGTCCGCCGACCGGGCACATCATCGCGCAGTCCAGATGGCGCACCAGCATCGCGGAAACTCCCTCCTGCGGCACCGGATCGGACCGATCCGATCCGGCACGAAGGTCTGTGTCGTTACGGTCGGCGTCACTCCGGTCGGCGTCACTCCGGTCAACATAGCCCGATCCTGACTCGGCCGCGACACCGACGCTCGCCGTCATGGCGATCAACAGGCCGACCGATCGCCGAAGGCGGTGCCTATTCCGGGATTTCGAGGATGCCCTCGTGCACCGCCCAGGCGATGGTGCGCTCCAGCTGAGGGCAGGTTTCCGGGCGGCCCGGCTGGTAGCCGCTCGCGCTCGGTTCGGCGAAAACCGGGCAGTGCTCGGCCGGGTCACCGGTCCACTGCACCGACGTCTGGTGCGTACTGCTCTTGCGCACCAGCACCTGATTGCGGCAGGCCTGACACCGCAGCGGGGTCAGGCCCTCCTCCAGATACCGGTGTTCGTCGGCCACAGTCTGGGCGCGCAGTTCGGCTCGCCGAGCGGGCTGGTCGGCGAAATCGGCTGCCTTCGCCCAGGTGGCGGCCATCAGACGCCCGCCTCGGTTTCCGCGGCCCCGCGCTTGCGACGGAGGTTCTCGGCAACCTCGGCCGTCCACGCCTCGTTGGCCTTGGTCGTGTCCACTTCGAATTCGAAGCGCTGGGTCATCTTCTCGGTGACGTCGGCCAGATCGACGTAGAACTGGTCGTACCAGCGACGCAGCTGGTAAACCGGTCCGTCCTCCTCGCACAGCAGCGGGTTGTCCACTTTGGACTTGTGCTTCCAGATCTCGACGTCCTGTAGGAAGCCGACGCTGATGCCCTCGGTCATCTTCTTCGCCAGCCGGTCGGCGGCGGCACCGTCGACGCCCTGCGGCTTCTGCAGGGTGATGCCCCACTGCAGGACGAAGGAGTTCTGGGTGACCGGGTAGTGACAGTTGATCAGCACGCTCTTGACCTCGTAACCGCTGTAGATGTTGACCAGCGGATTGATCATGTACGCAGGGCCGTAGTAGGAGGCTTCGGACTTCAGCAGCGTGTCGCCCCCGTACTTGGCGGCCATGCCGATATCCGGCCGGCCCTTGGTCTCCAGGAACTGGGTGGCGATGTGGCGCTCGAAAACGTTCTTGAAGTATGTCGGGAAGGCGAAATGGATGTAGAAGAAGTGAGCCATGTCCACCACGTTGTCGATGATCTCGCGGCAGTTGGCGCCCTCGATCAGCATCGAGTTCCAGGTCCAGTCGGTCCACCGGCCGTCTAATTCCTCGGCCGGGTTGCCGTCGGCGTCGGTATAGGGGCCCTTGATGTAGGGAATGGTGACCTCGGGTGGCGGCTGGCTGCCCTCGACGTCGTGCCAGATGAACAACTGACCGTTGCGCTCCAGTGTTGTCCAGTTCCTGGTGCGGGCCAACGGCGGCACGCGGCGCGCATACGGAATCGCGGTGCACTTGCCGCTGATCCCCGACCAGCGCCAGTCGTGGAACGGGCAGGCGATGTCGTCGCCCTTGACCTCGCCCATGCTCAGGTCGCCGCCCATATGCCTGCAGTAGGCGTCCAGCACCCGCAGTTCACCGTTGCTATCGGCCCAGACGACGAGCTTGCCGCCGAACACGTCGACCGCGTGCGGCTTGCCGTTTCGGAAGGTCTCGGCCAAACCCAGGCAATGCCATCCCCGCGCATACCGGGTGGGGACGGAGCCGACGTCCAGCTCTCGCACCCGCGCACAGCTGCGCGGCATCGGACGGGCCGCCGCGCTGGTTCCGCCGTGATTGCGCACGCTGCCGCCGGGCCCGTCGCTCGGTGGCGGTGAGGTAACTGCCATCGCGATCCTTCCTCCCGCTATACTAGAACACGTTACAAAATTGCCGCCTCGGACGCCAGCGATTCACCCCACTTCCCGCATGAGCGCACACCCGACCCGCAGCCGGCACCGGTGCTCGACATAAATAGGAACCTGTTCTAATCTCAGAGGCGAACGACTTCGGTTGTCCACCGACCAGGCAGGAGCGGGTCCCGAGATGACGCGAGCAGTGACCGAACGGGTCGAAGCGCTGTTGCCGATGCTGCGCGAACGCGCGCAGGAGGCCGAGGACCTGCGGCGCATCCCCGACGAATCCATGAAGGCGTTGCAAGAGACCGGCTTCTTCCGGTTGCTGCAGCCCGAGCAGTGGGGTGGTCACGCCGCCGATCCGGTGGTCTTCTACGACACCGTGCGCAAGATCGCCGCCGCGTGCGGCTCCACCGGGTGGGTGGCCGGCATTGTGGGCGTGCACAATTGGCATCTCGCGCTGTTCCCACAACAGGCACAGGAAGATGTCTGGGGCGAGGACACCGAGGTGCGGATCTCGTCCTCCTATGCACCCATGGGCGCGGGCACGGCTGTCGACGGCGGGTATATCGTCAGCGGTGCGTGGGCCTGGTCGTCCGGGTGCGATCACGCGAGCTGGGCGGTGCTCGGCGGCCCGGTGATCAAGAACAGCAGACCGGTCGATTTCGGCAGCTTCCTCATCCCGCGCCGCGATTACCGCATCGATGACGTCTGGAACGTGGTCGGTCTCCGCGGAACCGGTTCCAATACCGTCGTGGTCGAGAACATCTTCGTGCCGTCGTACCGGTTCCTGAGCTTTCGCGCCATGACCGAACTACGATCTCCTGGGCTGGAACAGAACACCGATCCGGTCTACAAGATGCCCTGGGGGACCATCCATCCCACCACCATCTCCGCGCCCATCGTCGGCATGGCCTACGGCGCCTACGAGGCGCACGTCGAGCACCAGGGCAAGCGGGTGCGCGCGGCCTACGCGGGCGAGAAGACCAAGGACGACCCCTTCGCCAAGGTGCGCATCGCCGAGGCTGCCAGCGACATCGACGCGGCCTGGCGGCAGCTGTCGGGCAACGTGGCCGACGAATACGCACTGCTGGTCGCGGGCAAGCAGATACCGTTCGACTTGCGCGTGCGAGCCCGGCGTGACCAGGTGCGCGCCACCTGCCGCTCGATCGCCGCCATCGACAAGCTGTTCGAGAGTTCCGGCGCCACCGCGCTCGCGAATGACACTCCCCTGCAACGCTTCTGGCGTGACGCGCACGCCGGGCGGGTGCACGCGGCCAACGACCCCGAGCGCGCGTACCTGATGTACGGCACGCACGAATTCGGTCTTCCGGTCACCGACGGCATGGTGTAGGAGGCGGTCGTGACCTCAACCGCGGAACTCACCGCCGAATCGACCTCCAGCTACGCGCAGGTGCGCCCGGACCTGCGGCTGCACTATCACGAGGCGGGCGTCGGCAACGGGCCGACAATCGTCCTGCTGCACGGCGGCGGGCCGGGCGCGTCCGCATGGTCGAACTTCGCCCGCAACATTCCGGTGCTGGCAGAGCATTTCCATGTGCTGGCCGTGGACCAGCCGGGATACGGCGGCTCGGACAAGCCGACCGAGCATCCGCAGTATTTCGTGCACAGCGCGTCCGCGCTGAAAGACCTGCTCGACCACGTGCGGATCACTTCGCGGGTGCACCTGCTGGGCAATTCGCTCGGCGGCGGCGCGGCGGTGCGCTTCGCGCTCGACTACCCCGACCGGGCCGGAAAACTGGTCTTGCTGGGCCCGGGCGGCCTGAGCACCAACCTGTTCGCGCCCGACCCGACCGAGGGTGTGAAACTGCTTGCCAAGTTCAGCTACGAGCCGACCAGGGAGAACCTGGCGGCGTTCCTGCGCATCATGGTCTTCGACCAGTCGTTGGTCACCGACGAGTTGATCGACGAGCGGTTCGCCTCGGCCGGCACACCACAGGCCCTGGCCGCGACCCGCGCCATGGGCAGATCGTTCGCGAACGCGGACTTCGAGAAGGGAATGCTCTGGCGTGACGCCTACAAGCTGCGTCAGCCGGTGCTGCTGATCTGGGGTCGCGAGGACCGGGTCAACCCGCTCGACGGCGCGCTGGTGGCGACCAAGCTGATCCCGCGCGCCCAGTTGCACGTCTTCGGCGGCTGCGGGCACTGGGCACAGCTGGAGAAGTTCCACGAGTTCAACCGGCTGGCCATCGATTTCCTCGCAGGCGTCAAGGAGGAGTGATGGGAATCCGCGCACTGGGATATCTACGTATCGAGGCGACCGATATGGCCGCCTGGCGGGAGTACGGGCTGAAAGTTCTCGGCTTGGTCGAGGGCAAGGGCGCCGATCCCGAAGCACTGTATTTGCGCATGGACGAGTTTCCGGCCCGGCTGGTGATCGTCCCCGGCGAGCAGGACCGGCTGCAGGTCTCGGGCTGGGAGACCGCCGACGCCGAGGAGTTGCAGGACGTCCGCAACCGGCTGGACGCGGCTGGAGTGCCCTACAAGGAGGGCGCGGCCGCCGAACTGGCCGATCGCCGGGTGTACGAGCTGATCACGTTCGACGATCCCTCCGGCAACACGCTCGAGGCGTTCCACGGTGTGGCGCTGGAGCATCGCCGGGTAGTCAGTCCCTACGGGCACAAGTTCGTCACCGAGGAGCAGGGGCTCGGGCACGTGGTGCTCTCGACCAAGGACGACAAAGCGGCGCTGGAGTTCTACCGTGACGTGCTCGGCTTCCGGCTGCGCGACTCGATGCGGCTGCCACCGCAACTGGTCGGTCGGCCCGCCGACGGCGAGCCCGCTTGGCTGCGCTTCTTCGGCTGCAATCCGCGCCACCACTCGCTGGGATTCCTGCCCATGCCGACGCCGAGCGGCATCGTCCACCTGATGCTCGAGGTGGAGAACGCCGACGACGTCGGGCTGACCCTGGACCGCGCGCTGCGCCGGAAAGTCGAGATGTCGGCGACGCTCGGACGGCACGTCAACGACAAGATGCTCTCCTTCTACATGAAGACGCCGGGCGACTTCGACGTCGAATTCGGCTGTGAGGGATTGGCAGTGGACGATCACAACTGGATCGCGCGGGAATCCACGGCGGTGAGCCTGTGGGGTCACGACTTCACCATCGGACAACGGCAGCGGTGACCGAGCGGACGAGCGAGACGATGACCGCGGACGGATTCGAGATCGATCCACGGCGGTTCCGGAATGTGCTGGGGCAGTTCTGCACCGGCATCACCGTGATCACCACCTTCGACGGCGACGACATGCCGATCGGCTTCGCATGCCAATCCTTCGCCGCCCTCTCCCTCGAACCACCGCTGGTGCTGTTCTGCCCCACCAAGGCGTCCCGGTCCTGGGCGGCGATCGAGAAATCCGGGCGCTTCTGCGTGAACGTCCTCGCCGAACACCAGCGCGAACTGTGCGCCCGCTTCGGCTCCCGCGAAACCGACAAGTTCGCCTGCGCGGCCTGGCACGCCTCCGACCTGGAGCTTCCGGTCCTGGACAACGCCCTGGCCACCATCCAGTGCGAAGTCGCCAGCGCCATCGACGGCGGCGACCACTACATCGTCATCGGCCGAGTCCGGACCCTCTCAGAAACGACCACCACCGGCCGCCCTCTGCTGTTCTACCGCGGCCAGTACACCGCCATCGAACCGGAGAAAACCACCCCGGCCCCCTGGCGCGCCGACCTCGAACACTTCCTCACCACGACGACATTGGACACCTGGTTGTAGGCCGGCGGACTACCACGCTCACTACAGTCGAAGGATGTCTCTACGCAGCCGGATCACTCCCGATCCCGAGATCTGCCATGACAAACCCGCAAGCTACTGCTCAGGTTTCGCAAGATGATTCCCCCTGCGGGTTGGCGGCCGGATCTGGTTGCTCTGGATATCGACGGCACGATCTGTGCGGAAGGGGCGCACCCGCTTCTTTCGCATACCACGATCAGCCCTGGGGTGCGTGCGGCTCTCACAGCAGTGTTGCGTTCCGGCGTGCACGTAGTGTTGTCCACCGGGCGGCCGGTGTTGTCGGTGTTGCCGTTTCTGACCGAACTCGACTTGTCAGCAGGCATCGCGATCTGCTCGAACGGTGCGGTCTGGATCGACGCCGCTACCGGTAGGATTGTCGACCGCATCACGTTCGACTTGGCCGAACCGGTTGCGGTGCTGCGTGAGCTGCTCCCTGGTGCGGTGTTCATCGCCGAGGAGGCCGGTGTCGGCGATCGCACGACCGGGCACACCGATATGCGTCCGGAGATCAGCAGCACGGAGCGCCGAGTCGACTTCAGCGAACTGGTCTCGACCCCTACCACCCGGCTGACCGTGCACTGGCGGGGACGAACCAGTGCTGAGCTTGCCGCCGTTCTCGCATCGACGCCGACGCCATGGATGCAGTATGCAATCAGCCTGGACGGACCGTGGATGGTCGCTACCCCGCCGGGGGTGACCAAGGCATCCGCACTGGAGAAGCTGCGCGTTCAGCTCGGCGCTCCAGCAAGCGGGACCCTCGCGGTCGGCGATGGTGTCAACGATCTGGAAATGCTCGCCTGGGCAGCCCACGGGGTAGCCATGGGGCATGCTCCCGACGTTGTTCGGGCTGTAGCCGACGAAGTCTGCCCACCGGTCGGCGAGGATGGCCTGGCCACACTCCTGACCCGGTGGTTCTGACCTTCGCTCACCACTGCGCGCCCGTCGCCCAGCGGTAGCAAGACCATCGCGACGGTATGTAGTCCATGCATCAAGATCACCGGGAAGGCCGCCCGTAGCCCATCGAGCTACACGGGGCTACAATCTCAGCATGAAGGTGATCACGCAGCGGGAATTCCGCAACAACTCTGCGGCGGTCATGAATGCCGTCGAGGCCGGGGAGACGTTTCGCGTAACCCGTAACGGAGTCGAGGTGGCCGAGGTGCGACCAGTCGGCCGCCAGCGCCGCCGAAGCGCCGAAGAGCTCGTCGAACGGCATCGCAAACTTCCGCGCGTCGACTACACCCGAATGCGACAAGAGGCCGACGAGTTCTTCGGAACGGAAGATCGCATCGGCGACGACGCTTGGGGATCGCGTTCATGAGCGACCGGCACACCTCGGGTGTACTCGACACCTGCACGTACATCGACCTGTACGCGCTCGATCCGGCGGTCCTGCCCGAATTACCCGAGATCACGGCGATCACGCTGGCCGAGTTGCACCAAGGCGTTGCGATGGCGAAGGACACCGCCACCCGGGCAGCACGATCGGAGCAACTCGGCGCCGCCCTCGTGGATTTCGATCCGCTGCCATTCGATGAGGACGCCGCGACACGCTACGGCACCCTGGTAGCACTCACCCTGACAGCGAAACGCGACCCGCGGCCCCGCCGGATGGACTTGCTCATCGCGGCGATCGCGTCAGCACGCGGACTACCGCTCTACACCCGCAACAGCGCGGATTTTCGCGGGCTGGAAAGCATGCTCGAGATCGTCGCGGTCTAGCTCGAGCAATTCCGGCGCACTAGCTGGAACCGAGCCACTGATGGGGCTGGCCGGTCACCCCGGCAATGCAATCGAAGTCGTGGTCTCGATGCAGCAACGTCAACCCTCGCAGCTCGGCGGCAGCGGCCACCACCAGATCGACCGGGCCGGCGCTGCGATGCAGCCCTCGTTTCGTCAGTTCTCCCTGCACGGTCCAGGCCCGGTCATACGCACGATCATCGACCGGCTCCCAACCGAATAGCGACCGCATGTCTTCCACCGCTCGCTCACGGTCGGCTACGGAGCGTGCGCTGAAAAAGAACTCGAGTTCGGTGATCGGGCAGATCGCAATCAGTCCGGCAGCGGCGGCGCGCCGCCACACGCGTGCCTCGTCGTCACCTCTGACGAGCGGGACCAGAGCGCTCGTGTCGATGAGGAACTCAGCCGCGCTCACCGACGGTATTTCCGCTTGTCCCCGAGGACATCCAGATCGAACGCACCGTCTGCGACGGCATCCTGGAGACGAGTGAGAGCCAGCGCGCGGCGACGCGTTTCCAGCACCTCACGAAGCGCCGCGTTCACCGTCTCCTTCGTCGTTCTTGTGCCCAGCGCCTTGGAGACATCGGCCACAAGCTGGTCATCGAGGTCTATCACGGTCCGAGTCACGCGGCACCTCCCGAGCGATATCTGAGACTGAACAATTGATATCACCAGCAGGCACTGCTGTAGAAGGCCCGGATCTCACCCCGCCGATCCCTTCGCGACATCAGCGAACATCCGTTGGATGGCGTGCCTGTCGGACCGCGTCGGTGTACAGCTCGTTGGTCAGTTCTTCGGAGGTGACGCCGAGTTCGGAGAGGACTGTACGTAGGTCCGTGAAGGCCTGGGGCAGGTCGGGTTCTTCGGCTCGGGTTTCCAATTCGAGGAAGGTGCCGTCGATTTCCGGGACCTCCGCGATGGTGGCGAGCATGTGCCTGCCGACGGCGGTGAACTCGAAGTTTTCGCATCGTTTGGTGAAGGCCAGGGCGGGCTGGTATCCGAGCCGGGCGATGATGTCGCGCATGGCGTCACGATCGGCGACGGGGGTTTCGAATTCGGGTTTGGACCCGGTCGCCTCATCGACGGCGGGGTCTTTGAAGGTGAGCACATGTCGGCGACTGCCGGAGGGGTCTTCCACCGTGCGGAGCCGGAATTCACGGCCGGTGCGGTCGAGGTCGCCGCTTGGGGTGTCGTAGTAGGTGTCCTGGTAGGACACGACATCGGGTGTGACTCGCTCGCGTAGGGCGGCGCGAACCCGGCCTGGGTTCGTCAACCTGGCTTTGTATTCGGCCTCGATCACGGTGCTGCCTCTCTGTGGCTGGTCAGACGACGCGGTGTGCGGTGGTGATGGCCTGTTCCACGGTTCGGCGAAAGGCGTGGTGCAGAATCCCGCCGGGTTGGGTTCGATCCGCTGGGTCGGGCACGCATGGGCTTCGCGGTGGTCGGTGAATGCAGAGACGAACATGATTCCGCGGGGCCCGTTGACGCTGATGATTCGCCATACCGGCACGTGATCGTAGAGGTAGACCTCGACTCGGCGTCCGGCAGCGACCAATTCACGCAATCGTGAGAGGGACAGACGAATACCGGCGGAGAATGACTCGGCCGATTCGCCGATCTCCTGCGCGCGGTAGGCGGCGGCAGCTGAGTCGGGGTCGAGCAGAAGTGCGCGTAGCCTTGCGTCGACCGGGATGACTTCGCGTAGGAGTGAGTCCTTCAATCCCAGGATGCCGAGCCCGCGCACCGCCATGACATCGACGGTGGCCGCATTGCGGACCGCTGTGCGGATGTCCTCGGCGGCGTCGGCCTGGGTCGGGTAGGTGCGGGTGATCTCGATGTGATCGGCCGACGTGGTCGGGTGGTCGTTCTGGGGTGCGAGTCCCAGGGCGATCCGGGCTGGGTCCGGCATCCCCAGGCCGTCGGCCAGTCGCTGGAACGAACTGAGGCTGGTGACCTGCCGGCGCCGGTTGATCAGTTCGTTGATCCGGCCTTGGGAGATGGCCAGCGCGGTAGCCAGGCGTTGCTGGCTGACGCCGGTGTGCTGCTGCACCAGCCGGAGGATACCGGCGACATCACGATCGGCGAGAAGACGCCGGGCTTCCTCACGCGCCCAAATTTCGGTGGGGACGACGACCGGCCTGAACGCGGATCCATGCACGACTTCCCCCGTCCTGAGCCCCCCACCAGGGTTTATCTCACCGCGAGATTATCAGGTCGGCCGGTGATATCCCCGCTGTGTGATCGAAAATCCATGCGCGCCTTGGCTTACTGGATGCACTGTCCACCATGCCCGAAAGGCGTCGCGCATGCTGGACTGAGAATCGGGGAGCGATGGCGATACAGATAGTGCGTGGCGCGCTGATGACCAGCGATTACACCGACCACCAGGCCCGATCGGTCGGGCAAGGGGCGTGGGTGGTTTCGTCCATGCCGGGGCGGACGTTCGACTTGGAGCAGGCGGTAGCCGCCATGCGGATCGCGGAGATCACGGGTGAGGCGAAGGGGTTGGCCGATCTGTTGCGGGTGCCGCTGCTCGAGGCTGTCGGGCGTGCCATGGTTGCCTCGCCCTGGCGCTCAGGTGGACGCTCCAGGCGGTTCCCGCTCGACCTATTCGGCGCGAATCACACCGACGGCGCCGCGCGGTGACCACCCATGCGAACGCCGCCGCGTTCGGCGTCGCCGCGGCCGGATGAGGACGACCTGCACATCCGCTTCACCTACAGCTCCGGCGAAACGGTCGACGCGTGCGCCTGCCGGACCGCCGCCGAGAACTTTCTCCATCACTGGCGGCGAAGTCATTCACCCCACCTTGCCGCGCACCTGGTGCTCGACGGCAACACCGACTACCCCAGATTGAGGTGTGAACAGCTATGGCTATCGCGATGACGACCGGTTTCGGGGACACCCCGCAATCCCGATGCCTCTACTACCGGCGGATCTGCGGCTTACCCGCCGTCATCGACCCACCTGAACTGGGCCGGATCATCCTGCGCACGGGCAGCGTGTGGGGCGTCACCATGCCGATTCGGCTGGGGCAGCGGGTGAAGGCCCACATACAGAGTCGCGGCGACGCGCTGGGGCCGATCGTCGCGCATCCGCGGTCGGGCCGATGGACATTTCTGACCGATCCCGATATCGAACTCGCCGACGTGGCGATGTTCGCCGAACTGTGGCGATCGAATGTCACCATCGCCCATACCGGGGGCGGTGATCGCCCTGCCATCGCCCACGGCGGCTGGAGGCATACGGCACTGGATAGAGCCTCCGCGCAACATGTTTCGCCCGTCGGGTCACACGGTAGTCACGGCCCTGCGGGTATGGGCCGATGAGCATGGCCGACACAGGTCGCGCGGGTGAACCGGTCGCGCATGACGACGTTCTTTCTCTGCGACGTCGCCGAGAGATATTCGCACCACGCTCTTTTCAAGGGGGACTGCCCGATGTTCATTGCTTTCGCCGCCACCGTATGGACAGCGGCCTGCTACTTCGTCGGTATGGCGGTGCTGGAGCGCCGCCTCGACCGTGTTTGTCCGGAATCGCACTGCCCACACTGCGGGCACTCGACCGAACCGGCTGTTGCCGCCGCGCCCGCCCCGGAGCCCTGGATGCTGACGCGGACCTTGCCGACCACCGTGCCGTTGCTCGCCCCGCACCGCCTGCCCGCGATTGTGCGCTGATACCGGCCGCCGGTTGCCGATGGTCATCGGCGGCAGCAGCGGCGCACGAGCATTTCGGCGGCCGAGACGCTGTAGCGCGCTCGGCTTACCGTTCGGCATGCTCGAGGAAGCTGGAGTAGACGCCCGCGTAGCCCATCATCAGGGATCGACCACATGGCTGACGAACCGGGCACCGCACGGAAAGGGCCGATCACCGTTGCCATTCTCCACACGGCATGCCCGCGATGGCGAGCTGACTTCGCGCGTTCACCAGCGGCCATATAGTTCGTCCAGCCCGACCAACTCGACCTCACCTTCCCGCTCGGCCCGTTGCAGGTCTGCGCTGAATCCCGCGCCGGAATAGCAGAGCAAGCGCATACCGGTGAGATCGAATTTCCCGCTCGCGGCGAGCAGTTCGCGAATGCGCCGCAACCGGTCCAAGTGGCCGAGGCCCATCACCTCGTTCCATTTCGCCTCCCCGATGCCGAGCAGCGGTGGGCGGCCGTCATCGGCGTGACCGATCGCGACAACGTCGACCTCGTGTGTCGTACGGTTCGCCGAATCATTGACCGTGCCGGACGAAACCCGCACCGGAAAGTCGCCGAGCCGATTGCGGCCGGTGCTCTCCTGGGCGAAAAGCATGGCCCACTCGCGGCAGATTCGCTCGAAGTGCGGACCGATCACGTTGCTGGCGAACCGATGCGACGCCCGCTGCCAGATCCGACCGGTGTCCGTGGCTAAGGTCAGCTGAGGCCAGAACGGCCGCATGATCGCGTGATAGAAGGTGACCAGCGGTTCGGCGATCCGGAATTCGCTGCGGTTGGCGCGGAAGGCGTCGGCCTCGCGGGTGATGAAACCGGCGTCCTCGAGCACGGTCAAGGGGTGCGCCAGCGTGTTCACCGGGCGGCCGACGTGGCCGCCGATGCCGCCCCGGCCGGTGTTGCCGGCGGCGATCGCGTTGAGCACGGAGTGATAGAGCGCGCCATCCCGGAGATCGGGCTCTTCGGCGAGCAGGTACCGCGCCTCGAGGAACATCGGGCTTCCGGGGGACAGGATCGCTCGAACCACCCAGTCATCGAAATCCGCGAGATCCGCGGGCGCGTCGTAGCGGATCATCTCAGTCCGATACGCCGGTGTTCCGCCCACCACCGAATGCACGAGCAGAGCCAGCCGCGAATCATCGATTCCCCAGAACTGCGCTGCGCGCCGGTAATTCAATGTGGTGACCGGCAACTCGAGTGCTGCGCGGCCGCGCAGCGGGGCATTTCCCGAAAGCAAATTTCCCATGAAGGACAACGCCGAACCGCACAGCAGCAACCGGGTGCGAGAAGCGGTGCGCTCGGCGCGTCTCGGCGAGTACGCCCCCTGAACAATCGAAGGCAGAGCTGGATTCGCCCTGGCCAGATAGGGAAACTCATCGATCACCACGGGCGTGTTCCCCGCGCGGCCCATGCGCAGAAGTACGTCGATCACCTGCCCCCAGTTCGCCGGGGTGAAGGGAGCGACAAGATCGAGGTGGTGGCTGAGCGCCTCCCCGATCGCGGCCAGCGATTCCGCGTCGGTCGCCTCCTGCGCGGAGAAGTAGAAGCCGCCGGCGACTTCACAGACCGCCTCGAGCAGAAAACTCTTGCCTTGCCTGCGGCGACCGGAGACCACACCGAGAGACGCACCCGGTGTGGGATCCTCGACGAACCGGGCCAGCGCCTCCCATTCCCGGTCGCGATCGAAGATATCCGACGGCTTTCGCACGCGACCTCCCAAGAGTAATGCACTTATGATAACTGTACTACTCTTAATGTCCACGCAGTCGACGGCAGGTCATCCGGTCAGGCCGGTGACGGTCGCCTGCTCTCGCCGCAGTTCCAGGGCGATGTCGATGAGCTGGTCCTCCTGGCCGCCGACCAGCTTGCGCTCGCCCGCACGCACGAGCATTTCAGCGGCCGAGACGCCATAGCGTTCGGCTTGACGTTCGGCGTGCTTGAGGAAGCTGGAGTAGACGCCCGCGTAGCCCATCATCAGCGCCTGGCGGTCGAGCAGGCATTCCTGCGGCATGGTTGGGCGGACGACGTCTTCGGCGGCGTCGGCGATGGCGAAGAAGTCGATGCCGGTCCCGATGCCGAGCTTGTCGCACACGCCGACCAGCGCTTCGACGGGTGTGTTGCCCGCGCCCGCACCGAAACGGCGTGTGCTGCCGTCGATCTGGGTGGCGCCCGCGCGGATGGCGTAGATGGAGTTGGCGACGGCCAAGTCGAGGTTCTCGTGACCGTGGAAACCGACCTGGGCGTCGCTGCCGAGTTCGGCGACCAGCGCGGCGACGCGGTCGGAAACCTGTTCCAGCACCAATGCTCCGGCGGAGTCGACGATGTAGACGCACTGGCAGCCCGCGTCGGCCATGATGCGGGCCTGCCCCGCCAGCACCTCGGGCGGCTGGGTGTGCGACATCATCAGGAACCCGACGGTCTCCAGCCCGAGCGCGCGCGCCAGGCCGAAATGCTGGATCGACACATCGGCCTCAGTGCAATGCGTGGCGATCCGGCAGATCGACGCGCCGTTGTCCTGCGAGATCTTGATGTCCTCGGTCACCCCGACGCCGGGCAGCATCAGTACGGCGATCTTCGCCCGCTTCGCCGTCTCGGCGGCGATGGTGACCAGTTCCTGTTCCGGGGTCTTGGCGAAGCCGTAGTTGAACGACGAGCCGCCGAGACCGTCGCCGTGGGTCACCTCGATCACCGGGACGCCCGCGCCGTCCAGCGCGGCCACGATGTCGCGGACCTCCGTGCCGGTGAACTGGTGGCGCTTGTGATGCGATCCGTCGCGCAGGCAGGTATCGGTGACGCGGATGTCGAGTTCCGCTGAAAAGGTCATTTCGAAAGCTCCTTACACCCGGGCCGTGGTGTCCGATTGGTCGCCGCGCTGTGCACAGATCTGTTCGGCGATGATCTCGCCGACCTGTGTCGCGGCGGCGGTCATGATGTCGAGGTTGCCCGCGTACGGGGGCAGGAAATCGCCCGCGCCCTCCACCTCGACGAACACCGACACCTTCGCCATGCCGCCGGAGACCACCGATGGCTCGTCGAACTGCGGCTCGTTGAGCAGGCGGTAGCCGGGCACGTACTGCTGGATGCCGGTGACCATCCGGTGGATGGATTCGGCGATCGCGTCGGTGTCGGCGTCTTCCGGGATGGCGCAGAAGATGGTGTCGCGCATGATCATCGGCGGCTCGGCCGGGTTGAGGATGATGATCGCCTTGCCCCGGGCCGCGCCGCCGATGGTCTGCACACCGCGGCTGGTGGTCTTGGTGAACTCGTCGATGTTCGCGCGTGTTCCGGGGCCCGCCGAGACCGACGCCACCGACGCGACGATCTCCGCGTACGGCACCGGAACAACCCGCGACACCGCGGCGACGATCGGGATCGTCGCCTGACCGCCGCAGGTGATCATGTTGACGTTCGGCGCGTCGAGATTCGCGCCCAGGTTCACCGGCGGCACGACGGCGGGACCGACGGCGGCCGGGGTGAGGTCGACGGCGCGGATGCCCGCTTCGGCATAGCGCGGCGCGGCGGCGCGGTGCACGTACGCCGAGGTCGCCTCGAAGATCAGGTCGGGCAGTTCGGATTGCGCCAGCAGTCGGTCCACGCCCTCGTGCGAGGTTTCCAGCCCGAGCCCGCGCGCCCGCTTCAGGCCTTCGCTGTCCGGGTCGATCCCGATCATCCAGCGCGGCTGGATCTTCTCCGAACGCAGCAGCTTGTAGAGCAAATCGGTGCTGATATTGCCGGACCCGACGATCGCGGCGGTGACGGTCCTGTTCGCGGACACGACAGCCTCCCTAGCTGAATTGCAGACGGACAGAACCGAGTCCGGCGAACTCGGCGCGGAACGCGTCGCCCGGGCGGGCATCGATCGCGCGGGTGCACGAGCCGGGCAGCACGATGTCACCCGCTTTCAGCCGGACGCCGAAGTCCGCCACCTTGCGCGCCAGCCAGGCGACCGCTATCGCGGGGTCGCCGAGTACGGCGTCGCTGCGGCCCTCGGCGACCACCTCACCGTTACGGGTGAGCACCGCGTCGATCGCTGTGACGTCGATCTGCGCGGGCGCCACGCGCTGGGCGCCGAGCACGAAACCGGCCGAGGACGCGTTGTCCGAGATGGTGTCGACCAGGCCGATGTTCCAGTCCTTGACCCGCGAGTCGATCAGCTCGATCGCGGGCGCGACGGCGGCCGTGGCGGCGAACACGTCCTGCTCGGTGCAGTCCGCTCCCGGCAGGTCGGCGCCGAGCACGAAGCCGACCTCGACCTCTACGCGCGGGAACAGGTAGCGGCCCGCTTCGACCGGAACATCTTCGTACACTTCCATTTCCGCGAGCAGATGCCCGTAGTCCGGCTCATCGACGCCCATCATCTGCTGCATGGCTTTCGAGGACAGGCCCACTTTGTGCCCGACCACGCGGGCGCCTCTATCGAGCCTGCGCCGGATGTTGATCAACTGGATCTCGTAGGCGTCGACCACGTCGATGCCGGGGTGCCTGGCGATCAGCGGATCGATCGCTACCCGTTCGCGCTCGGCGCGCTCGAGTTCGTTGGCCAGTTCGGTTCGTATCGCGTCCGACAGCACGCTAGTCCCCTTCCACAGTTGCTCGATCGACCGCTGTGACCTGCTCGCCCGCCGCGGACCGGCCCGCCCTGCGGCCGGAGAAGACGCAGTCGGCCAGCGACAGACCGCTGACGTAGGACTCGGAGCAGACACCGATCGCGGTTCGCCCGGCCGCGAAAAGTCCCGGGATGTCCGCACCTTCGGTCGACCTGACCGCGCCGGTGCGCTCGTCCACGACGACGCCGCCGAGGGTGAGCATGGGGCACGGATTGGTCCGGCTCGGTTTGATGCCCACATCCAACAGCCAGAACGGGCCGGTGCCCACCGGCTGGGTGAACTCGGCGGGCTTGCCGACCGGATCGGGGGCGCCGCTGGCGATCGCGGTGTTGTGCGCCTCGACCGTCGCTCGCAGCCCAGCGGGGTCGATGCCCGCCTTGGTCGCGGCCTCCTCGAGCGTGACGCCGTGAATCGCGGTGCGCCGCATGGTCTCGAACTGCCCGCGCTGGAACCACGTGCTCTGCTTGCCGATCTGCCCGATCGCGGTGCGCATCAGCGCGTTGTCGGCCAAAAGCCACCCTTTTCCGCCGTGTTCGGTGATCAGCGCGTGACCGATAGCGGCGCCGTAGCGTGTCTCGTCCATGACCCGGCGACCAGCGGCATCCACCAAGAGGGCACGGGTGAAAGCGCTGGGCGGCAAGAGGAATCGCCACGCGGAGATGTTGTCCATCCGGTCGACGGCCGCACCGACCTGCTGTGCCATCAGGATGCCGCCGCCGTCGTCAGCTGTGGTGCCCAGCAGAAGACCTCCGCGATAGGCCGGTGCGTACTGCCGCACCATGTCGCGATTGGCGATGAACCCGCCCGCGCTGACCACTACCCCACGGTGGGCGCGGACGCGAATCGTGGTGCCATACCGCCGTTCCAGCCCGGCCAAACGCCGTTCCAGCAGTCGGCGCAGCGGCGGATAGTAGATACCCGGTTTGGCCGCGACATTCGCCATGCGGGTGTAGCGGTCCCGAACTCGGCCGGGCGCGTCACGCAGCGTATGGCATTCGACGCCGATCACCGAACCGGCGCTATTGGTTATCAATTGAGTTGCACGCGTACGGGTTTCGACGCGCACGCCGAGCCGGGAAGCTGCGGCGGCGAGCGCGCCGGTGAGCTGCTTACCCGAAGCGCCCCGGCCTTTCACCCGATGTCCGCGCGGGGCGGCCGGAATATCCCGGAAGGCGCCAGAGCTCTCGCTACCGGAGTAGTACAGGTAGTAGTGATCGTTGGGGTAGGAGGTCTTGTACGGGCACAGCGAGGCGTCGAAAGCAACGCCATGCCCCTTCAGCCACTCGATCAGGGCTGGGCTCTCATCGACGAACCGGTGCAGCGTCTCGGCGGTGACCACGTCGCCGACCTCGCGTTCCAGATAGGCATACATCGCCTCCGGGGTGTCCTCGACTCCCGCCTCGCGCTGCACCGAGGTGCCACCGCCCGCATAAATGATGCCGCCGGACAGCGCCGACGCACCGCCTCCCGCGAACCGCTCGAGGACGAGCACCCGGGCGCCCGCCGCCGTCGCTTCCAGGGCGGCCGCCGCACCCGCGGTGCCATATCCGACCACGACAACGTCCGCGGCCAGGTCCCAATCGAGGGCCATGTCCTGCACTCCGGTCTCAAATTGAAACAAGTTTCTCGGCAAATGGAATGTCGAGCAAGCCATCTGCCACACAACATAGACCAATAGCGCGTCCATTCTATAACGTGTTCTACATGAAAGATCGGGAATACGACGTGGCGGTGGTCGGCAGCGGGGCGGCCGGCCTGACCGCTGCCCTCACCGCGGCCCATCTCGGGCTGAGCGTGGTGGTCATCGAAAAGGCCGCGCACTACGGCGGGTCGACGGCACGCTCGGGCGGCGGCGTGTGGATCCCGGGCAACAAGGCGCTGCGCGCGTCCGGTCGGCCCGACGACCGTGCAGACGCGCGGACCTACCTGCACGCCATCATCGGCGACGTCGTACCCCCCGAACGCATCGACACCTTCATCGACCGCGGCGCCGAAGCCTTCGACTTCGTACTCGACCACACGCCGCTGAAAATGCGCTGGGTGCCGGGCTATTGCGACTACTACCCCGAGGCGCCGGGCGGCCGGGCCGAAGGACGCTCGTGCGAACCGAAGCCGTTCGACGCGAAGGTTCTCGGTTCGGCGCGGTTCGATCTGGAACCGCCCTACAGCAGCGCGCCGCGCAACGTCGTGGTCACCCAGGCCGATTTCAGGCAGCTCAACCTCATCCGGCGGCATCCGCGCGGCCTGCTGCGCGCTATCCGGATCGCCGCCCGCACCGCCTGGGCCCGGCTCACCGGCAAACACCTCCTCGGCATGGGACAGGCGCTGGTCGCGGCGCTGCGCAAGGGACTGCTGGACGCGGATGTGCCGCTGCTGCTGAACACCGCGTTGACCCGGCTGCTCGTCGAGGACGAGCGGGTCACCGGGATCGAGGCCGAACACGAGGGGGCGAGCATCCGCGTCGCCGCACGCTACGGCGTCGTGCTGGCCAGCGGCGGCTTCGAGCGCAACGCGCAGATGCGGCACGCCTACCAGCGCGAGCCCATCACCAGCGAATGGACCACCGGCGCGGCCGCCAACACCGGCGACGGCATCAACGCCGGTCTCGAACTCGGCGCGGCCGTCGATACCATGGCCGACGCCTGGTGGGGGCCGACGATCTTCAAGGGCGGCAAGCCCTGGTTCTGTCTGGCGGAACGCAACCTACCCGGCTGCATCGTCGTGAACGCCGACGGGAAGCGCTTCGGAAATGAGTCCGCGCCCTACGTCGAGGCCGTGCACGCGATGTACGGCGGCCAGTACGGTCGAGGCGATGGACCGGGCGAGAACCTGCCCGCCTGGCTGGTGTTCGACCAGCGCTACCGCGACCGCTACATCTTCGCGGGGTTGCGGCCCGGCCGGCGGTTTCCGTCCCGCTGGATGGAAAACGACCGCATCGTGCAGGCGCCGACGCTGGCCGAACTGGCCGCGAAGCTCGGCATACCGGAGCCGAACCTGGCCGCGACCGTCGAACGGTTCAACGGCTTCGCGGCCGTCGGCGTGGACGAGGACTTCCATCGCGGCGACAGCGCCTACGACAAGTATTACGGTGATCCGACGGTCAAGCCGAACCCGTGCCTGGCGGCGCTGGGGAAGGGACCGTTCTACGCCGCCGAGATGGTGCCCGGCGACCTCGGCACCAAAGGTGGCCTGGTCACCGATACCGCCGCCCGGGTGCTGCGTGCGGACGAAACCGTCATCGAGGGCCTCTATGCCTGCGGCAATGTCAGCGCCCCGGTGATGGGCCACAGTTATGCGGGCCCCGGGGCCACCATTGGTCCCGCACTCACCTTCGGTTATCTGGCGGTGCTGGATATCGCCGAACGTAAGAAGGCGCGGCACGCTGCGGCCGCTGCCGGGGCCTGAGGGCGGGTCGGGCTCCCGGCCGCAAGTACGCGGCATCAGCCGCATCGGTCCGCGGTGACGCCGTCGTGGAGCGTGTGTGTCGGCGAAACACGGGCAGTCTGGATTCGTCCACAATCATGCACAAGGAGTTCTGATGCCTATCGACCCGAAGATCGCGCTCGGTGCGCGATTGCCCAGCCGGGAGTTCACCTGGACGCCCTCCGACGTGCAGCTCTATCACCTCGCCCTCGGCGCGGGTGCGCGTTGGACCGACCTCGCCGAGCTGCGCTACCTCGACGATCGGGAACCGCAGGTGCTGCCGAGTTTCGCCACTGTGGCGCCGACGCTGCACGAGACCGGGAGGCCGAAGGTGAGCTTCCCCGGCATCGACATCGATCTGGCGAAGGTGGTGCACGGCCACCAAGAGATCGAAGTGCATCGGCCGATTCCCGCCGCGGGTAAAGCGACCAGCACCGGACGGATCACGGAGATCTGGGACAAGGGCTCGGCAGCGGTGGTGGTGCAGGAGAACACCGTCACCGGTTCCGATGGAGCGCCCCTGTGGACAACGCGGTCAGCTATTTTCGCTAAAGGCGAAGGCGGCTTCGGCGGCGAACGCGGCCCCCGCACCAAGTCCGAGTTGCCCAACCGCGCACCGGATTTCGACCTGACCACACCGACGCTGCCCCAGCAGGCGTTGCTCTACCGGATGTGCGGTGACCGCAATCCGCTGCACTCCGACCCCGAATTCGCCCGCGCGGCCGGCTTTCCCGCCCCCATTCTGCATGGACTGTGCACCTACGGAATCGTCTGCAAAGCCGCGATAGACACTGCGCTGGACGCCGACGCGAGCCGGGTCACCGGGTTCCGCGCCCGATTCGCGGGCGTGCTCTACCCCGGCGAAACAATCCGCACCCGCATCTGGCGACAGGACAACACACTGACCGTCGCGGCGACGGTCGTGGAGCGCGACGACGCACCGGTCCTCAACGACGTCACCCTGCGCTTCCAGCCCGCCGAACGCCGGGCGCACCCGAAGGGTGACCTATAGGAAGGGTCGATGTAGGACGCAGCTAGGACAGCCGCGCGTGCCGACGCCGCGCCGCACACTGTCTGATCAGATGCCGGTGCCACGCCGGACATCCTCCGGGCGTAGTGCATTGACATCGACCTCTGCCCGCCTGGCAGCCAGGCCCTGGATCACCCGGGCGAACAGCGCCACGATAAGGACGGGCCACCAACGGCGCCGGTAATGATGGCATCGCGGCTCGACCCTGGAACGGCGGCTACCGAGTCACGGCGGGCCCGGATCGGGACAATGCACAAAGCCGGCTCTGCAAACGCGCGATATCCGGTACTCCCCGCACGTCTCGGACGAGCTCGCCAACCGGCACGGGCGCTACCAACATGAGTTCACAATCGGCGTCATACAGAACATCGATCACGTTCACGAACCGCATCACATGGTCCGGCGGAACTTCGCTCAGCAGCGGAACATCTCGGATTTCCCACCGCTGAAAGCGTTGCGCAAGTTCAATATAATCAGCCGCGGATGTCGGGGCGCCACACAAGTCGGCGAAATCTACGGCAAGCACCCCATCAGCGGCAATAGCGCGAAATCTGCGCGCACCGATAACTATCTCGACGGCCGAGCCATTGACCGGTTGTCCCCCGTCGGCGTCTTCAGCGCCGCGAAAAAGCGCGGCTTCGGCACCGCACGACGTGTATCGCCCCGGAGCCACGATGTATCGTCCGGCCGCGAATCCTGTCCGGGAATGCGTGCGGGAGTTCAGCATACGATAGTCGACCGGGCCGTCGACCGACACCACATCCATGCGCGCCAGAATTCGTTCGATCGACGGCACGAACCGGTCGTGAAACAACGGATTGGACAGTAGCTCATGCGGCGCGTAATTCGACGTCACCACCAAGACGACACGATGGGCGAACAGCGCGTCCAACAGCCGCGCGATCAGCATCGCGTCGCCGATGTCGTGGGCGTGGAATTCGTCGAAGCAGATCAGCCGAGCATCGCCGAGCAGCGCGGCCAGCGCGGCGTCGATCGAGCCGGATTCCCGCACCGCGACGTGCAAGCGGGCGAAGAACTGGTGAAAGTGGTAGCGCCGCTTACGTTCCGAATTCACCTCGGCGAAGAACCGGTTCATCAGCATGGTCTTGCCACGGCCCGGCCCACCGTGCAGGTAGACGCCGCGACGACACCGGATCGGTTTGCCGCGCTGATCGAGCAGCTCCCGCAACCGCGCCGCCGCCCGAGCCTGGTCGCAGTCCCACTGGATCACATCGGTTTTCATGACACCTCCTCTTCCTCTACATTTGTAGAGGCAGGTCCGAACGGTGACCAGGAAAGGTGATCATGTCCACAAGCGACCGGCGCGTACTCCTCATCGACACAGCCATAGCGCTGATCGCGACCCGGGGTCTGCGGGCGCTCACGCACCGAGCACTCGACAGCGCGCTGGAACTGCCCGCGGGATCGGCCTCGTACTACTTCCGCACCAAACGCGCGCTCATCGAGGCCATCGTGGAGCGGATCACCAGTCGCTCCCGGGACGAATTCACCGCCGCTGCGCTCACGCCGACCGGCACGCCCACGCCCGAATCGGTCGCCGCGGCTATCGCCGGCCGGCTCGACCGGCTACTGGCCGATCGGCGCGATCAGCTGATCGCCCGCCACGCCCTGCTCATCGACCTGCTGGACGACCGCGACCTGCACGCCGGACTCGCGCGCTGCCTCTTCTCCACCGAGCGCGCCACAGACCTGTTCCGCGCCATGGGAGCTGCCGATCCCGGCGCCCGCGCCGACGACTTGGTGGCTGTCATCGAAGGCGGGGTCTTCGATCGCTTCGCGGGCAACCGCACCGGACTCCCGGCGAACACACCGGCCAGCATCGACCAGCTCACCCGGCTGCTCCTCCCGCATTTGACCGTCTGAGCCGTGGTCCGACTCACCGGGGCCAGCCGCGCTGGCTGTAGGCGATTCCGGTCAGATAGCCCTGGATGCCGGCCCTCGAATAGGGAATGAGGGCTTCCGGCAGGTCGGTGCGGGAGAACCAGCGGAGCTCATAGGATTTGTCGGGCTCGCGGTTCACCGGCTCACCGGACCAGCGGCGGGTTTCGAAGAACAGACCGATGCGTGGTTCGCGGCCGGGTGCGACGACATGCGCGGTGTGGATGTGCCGCAGGTCGGCGGGGTCGATACCGACGCCGAGCTCCTCGTACGCCTCCCGAGCCGCGGCGGCGATCGCCGATTCTCCCGCGTCGAGCTTCCCCGCGGGCAGATGCCACAGGCCGTCGAACTCGTCCGAGCTGCGCCTCCTGCTCAGCAACACGTCCGCGCCGCGCAGCAACAGGACATGCACGTCCACCAGATGCCGATCCACCACCGCCTCAACCTAATGCTGCGTTCCTCAAAGGTGGTAGATAAAGCGGCGGCGTAGGGTGCGGGGTTTTGGTGCGGGGCGTCCCCAGATCCAGGGTCGTGCGCGGGCGTTGAGGGCGGCGGTAGCCTGGCGGGTGGCTGCGTGTAGAGACCAACGATGTGGGTTCTTTTGGGACGAAGTACGGGTCCTTGCTCGTCGTCCACGACCGCGGTCGACGCCATCGAACCAATCACCGGGCGCATGACAAACCCCGCCAGCTTGCGAATCTTCCTTTCCTCCAACGCAACCTGCGGGACCGCAACCAGAACCTTCGGCAGAACCCACCTCGACCACATCCGAACCATCAAGACCAGCAACAAGATACATGACCTTTGAGGAACGCAGCACCGCTCTGCTGGAGACCCGGGTGGCCGACCTGTTTCGCGCCGCGAAACGCCCGCTTGACCATGGGACAGGCAATGCGTTGCATAAAACCCGACTGCATTCTTTTCACCGTGTGCATCCGCACTAGCCGAGAGGGGAATCGAGAATTCCATCCACCATATCCGTGATGTGACTTTCGACCAGGACAGGTCCGCCGTGAGGACCGGGACCACCCGGCAGGTCATGGCGGCGCTGCGGAACGCGGCGGTGAACCTGCACCGGCTCGGCGGGGCCACCGACGTCGCCGAGGCATGCCGGGCCACAGCGTTCTACCTAACCCGCGGCGCGCATCTACTCACACCGGAAATCTGCAGTTCACAGGCTGCTCAACGAGAATGCCGTAGCCCCGGCTAAATGTTCAATCTTCTTCCGGCACACAAGTAATGGAGATAAATATGGCAAACAGTGAACCATCGACTGACCGGCGACTCGTGGTGCGTGCGGAGGAACGTGACAGTCGGTGGTTTTTCGGTGATCTCACCGAGATCATCGCAACTGGTGAGCAGACAGAGGGCCGGTTCACGCTCTTCCATACTCACACCAAGCCCAATGGCCAACCGCCCCTTCACGAGCACGATGATGAAGATGAGTGCTTCTTCATCCTGGAAGGCTCAGTGACTTTCTGGGCAGCCGACTTCACGGCGACCCTGCACCCAGGTGACTTCATCCTCCTGCCGCGTCACGTCCCACATACCTTCCAGGTGTCACCCGACCAGGAAGCGAGGTGGATCACAATCCTCGCTCCCGCCGGTTTCGAAAAATTTGTCATCGAGATGTCGGTCCCAGCAGAGCGCAGGACTTTAGCACCTAAAGACCTCTCCTCCTTTCCGAACCTCGAAGAACGGATGCAAACCGCCGCCGCAAAGCGGCATATCACTCTGCTTGGACCGCCCGGGACACTCCCTGGGGCATGACGGAGCCTTTCCGGGTAGCGGCCGAGCTGGTCGCGTGACCTGCAGCGCCGCCGGCACCGCCGCGACAGGCGAGGGCTCGATTATGTGGAGTCGGCGGACAGGACAAGGCCAGAGGTCGGCACACCGGTGCCGGCGGTGACCAGGATGTTCTCCAGGTTCTCGACCGGGTTGACCGAAGTGCCCCGGATCTGCCGGACGGCTTCGGCGATGCCGTTCATGCCGTGGATGTAGGCCTCGCCGAGTTGTCCGCCGTGGGTATTCAGCGGCAGGCGTCCGCCGATCTCGATGGCGCCGTCGGCGATGAAGTCCTTCGCTTCGCCGCGGGCGCAGAAGCCGAGTTCCTCCAGCTGCATCAGGACGAACGGGGTGAAGTGGTCGTAGAGGATGGCGGCCTGCATGTCCTCGGGACGCAGCCCGCTCTGCTCCCACAACTGGTCGCCGACCAAGCCCATCTCCGGCAGACCGGTCATGGCGTCGCGGTAATAGCTGGTCATCACGTACTGGTCGGTGCCGCAACCTTGGGCTGCCGCGGCGATCACGGCGGGCCGCTGCGGCAGGTCGCGGGCGCGCTCGACGCTGGTAACCACGATCGCGACCCCGCCGTCGGACTCCTGACAGCAGTCCAGCAGGTGCAGCGGCTCGGCGATCCAGCGGGAATTCTGGTGGTCCGCCAGCGTGATCGGCTTGCCGTAGAAGAACGCGGCCGGATTCACCGCGGCGTGCTTGCGGTCGGCTACCGCGACGCGGCCGAAATCCGCGCTGGTGGCCCCGTAGACGTGCATGTAGCGGCGAGCGACCATCGCCACCTGCGCAGCCGGTGTGCCCAGCCCCTGCGGATAGGACCAGCCCGCGTCGATCCCCGACGAGGTGGGCGTGCCGGCCAGCGCCGTGGCGAACTGCCCGAACCGCGACACCGAACGCTCGTTGAACGCGCGATAGGCAACCACCACGTCGGCTACACCGGTCGCCACCGCCATCGCGGCCTGCTGAATGGTGGCGCAGGCAGCGCCGCCGCCGTAGCCGATGTGACTGAAGAAGGTCAGTCGCGCAATCCCGACCGCCCTGGCCACCGCGGCTTGAGTATTGGTGTCCATGGTGAAGGTGGTCAGGCCGTCCACATCGGCCGTGGTCAGTCCCGCGTCGGCCAGCGCGGCGGTGACCGCCTCGGCGGCCAACCGCAGTTCGCTGCGCCCGGAGTCCTTGGAGAAGTCGGTGGCGCCGATGCCGACGATGGCCGCGCGGCCGGCAATGCCCTGCTCAGTCATCAACCCTCCGCAACGCGATGACCGCCGTCGCCGTGATGTGATCACCCAGGCTGTCCTTGCCGACCACGTCGACGTGAATGTCGTCGTCTTCCAGCGCGGTGACCGTACCGGTGAGGGTCAACGTGTCCCCCGCGTACAGCGGCACGCCCAGGCGCAACGCGAGCGATTTCACGATCGCGCGGGGACCGGCCCAGTCGGTGACGAAGCGTTGCACGAGGCCGGTGTCGGTGAGGATGTTGACGAAGATGTCCTTGGAGCCGCGGGCGACGGCCTTGTCCCGGTCGTGGTGGACGTCCTGGAAATCCCGGGTGGCCAGGGCGGTGCTGATCACGAACGTCGGATCGGCGGTGATCACCAGTTCGGGCAGCACGGTGCCGACCCGGACGGCCTGCGGTTGCCTCGCGGTATTCACGAGACGGCCTGCCAGATCGGTAGCGTCGCCTCGTCGTCCAGCTTCTCGAAGCCCACCTCGACCGGCAGGCCCACCCGGACGTCGGCGGGGTCGATACCGCGCAGTTCCCCGAGCATGCGCACGCCCTCATCCAGTTCGACCAGCGCGACCACGAACGGCACCTGCCGCCCCGGCACCTCCGGCGCGTGATGCACGACGTAACTGAACACGGTGCCGCGCCCGGACGCGACCACGTACTCGGTCGGCTTCGCCTTGTCCTGCCAGATGGCCGGGATGGGCGGATGCCGCAGCGATCCGTCCGGCAGCCGCTGAATGCGCAACTCGCCGACTTTTGTTCCCAGCCAGAAGAATTCGGTATCGGACGAAACCAGCGGCTTGACCCGCTCGCCCGCGGGTTTCGGTGTCGCGGCGCCGGGCGCGAATTTCAGCAGCCGCAACAGCATCTCGGCGACCACCTCGTCACCGACGCGCCAGATGGTCCGGAAGGTGACGAACCACCCCTCGCCCAGCGCGGTTCGCTTCGGGCCGCGGATATCGGAAAGCCTGCTGGAGACCGAAACCTGTTCGCCGACATTGAGATAGCGATGGTAGGTCTGCTGACAGTCGGTCGCGACGACGGATGTGTAGCCCGCGGCGTCGAGCAGTTCGGTGGCCGCGCCCATCGGATCGTCGGCAGGCCGGGAACCGTTGAGCCCGAACATGGTCCACACTTGTGCCATGGCGGGCGGGGCGACGATGCCGGGATGTCCCGCGGCGCGAGCCGCCGCCTCGTCGACGTAAATAGGGTTGGTGTCCCCCAGTGCCTCGACCCAATTGTTGATCATCGGTTGGTTCACCGGATCACGCCCGAAACGGGGCGCGCACTCGCCCGCGGCCCGGATGCTCTCGGCTGCGGCGATGATCGCTTCCGCAGGGCTGGTTTCCGGCACGCGCGACTCCTTCGCTGACTATCTGGGGACTCGCGGCAACCGCAGGCCGGACGAGGCGACCAACTCGCGCAGCACTTCGTTGACGCCGCCGCCGAAGGTCACGACGAGGTTCTGCTTGGTCCTGCGATCGAGCCAGGTGGACAATGCCGCGGTCGCCGGCTCGGCTGGGTCGCCGTAGCGGCCGAGGACCTCCTCGGCGAGCCGGCCCGCCTGCTGCAGCGATTCGGTGGAGAAGATCTTGGTCGCCGAGGCGTCCGCGATCACCTGCGCCTGGTCACCATCGGTAGCAGAGCGAGGGCCCCGCGGACGCCGCCCATCAGACCCAGCGGCGGGAGCGACGGGCTCGGAGGCGGCAGCGGAGCGTGACCACGCGGGGGTCCGCCCATCAGATGCAGCGGCGACCTGCCAGTTCAGCAGTTCGTTCAGCCGGACCATGGCGTGTATGCGCCCGAGCGAGCGCCGCACGTCCAGCTCGCCGAGCACGCCGTGCGACTGCGCCCAGTCGCGCAATCGGTCGTAGAGTTGCTCGATCTTGCCGGACGGACCCAGGCTCACCCGCTCGTGGTTGAGCTGCGTCGTGATCAGCGTCCAGCCTTCGTTCTCCGCGCCGACCAGCATGTTCGCCGGCACCCGCACATTGTCGAAGTAGGTCGTGTTCGTGTGGTGGGCGCCGTCGCAGGTGAGGATCGGGGTCCACGAGTAGCCGGGGTCGCTGGTGGCGGCGATCAGGATGCTGATGCCGCGGTGGCGCGATTCGGGCGAGCCGGTGCGGCAGGCCAGCCACACGTAGTCCGCCTCATGGGCGCCGGTGGTGAAGACCTTCTGCCCGTTGACGATCCAGTCCCCGGACTCGGCGTCACGCACCGCGGCGGTGCGCAGCGACGCCAGGTCGGTGCCGGCCTCCGGCTCGGAGTAGCCGATCGCGAAATGGATGTCACCGGTGCGGATTCCGGGCAGAAACCGCTGCTTCTGTGCTTCGGTGCCGAACTGCTGCAACGTCGGACCGACCGTCAGCAACGTCACCAGGGGAAGCGGGACATCGGCCCGGACCGCCTCGTTGACGAAGATCTGCTGCTCGACCGGCCCAAAGCCTTGACCACCGTATTCCTTCGGCCAACCGACGCCGAGCCAGCCGTCGCGCCCCATCTTTCGCACCACCGCGCGGTACGCGTCGCCGTGCCTGTTCACCGCCATCTCGGCCGCCTGCTCGGGAGTCACGAGATCGGCGAAATAGGTACGCAATTCGTCCCGCAACCGGTGCTGCTCGGCGGTCAAGTCGATGAACATCGCGTCCCCAGGCGATCGAGCCGGAACGACGCCCCGCCGAGCCAGCGGGCGATGTCCTTGGCCTGCGAGTAGTAGCGATGCATCGGGTGGGTGATGTCCACGCCGAGGCCGCCGTGCAGGTGATGACACTTCTGCATGGCCGTGGGCAGTTCCGCGGCCACGGTGTAGGCCAGGATCTCCAGATCGTCGTCGGTGCGCTCGCGGTGCTGCTGGGTCGAATCAACCTGGGCAAGAGCCCAGTTCGCCGACGCCGCGGCGACGTGCAGGGTGCGCGAGATGATGTACAGGTCGGCGATCTGCTGGGCCACCGCCTGGAACTGCGCCAGCGGCCTGCCGAACTGGTTGCGGGTACGCAGATGCTCGGCGGTCAGGATGATCGCACCCTTGAGCAACCCGTCGGCCACCGAACCGATCGAGGCGAGCGCCAGCCGGTGCAGCTCGCCCAGCCCGGTCGGCCACAGCTGGGCGGCGGGAATCTCCACCTGGTCCAGCAAAACGGTGCACTCCGGAACGCCCCCGGAGACCGGCGTCGGCGTCATGGTGAGCCCCTCGGCATCCGCGTCGATCAGCGCGATACCGGCATTGGTCGGCACCAGCAGCCAGCGCGCCTGTTCCGCGTAGGGCACGGCGATCTTGCATCCCGTGACGCGCACCGTCTTGCCGCTGGTGACCGCGATGGTCTCCGGCTTGTCGATGAACGGCGCCGCCGGTTCGTTCAGCGCCGCCGTGAGCACGGTGCCTTTGGCGACCTCGGGCAGTACCTGCGCCTGGACGCTCTCGGGCGCGGAAGCCACCAGGGGCAGCACACCGAAGCCGAGCGTAGGCAGGGCGGGCACGGCGACAGCGTCGGTGGCCAGCTCGGTGAGCAGCACGGCCACCTCGAGCAAACCCATACCGTCGCCGCCGTGGCGCTGCGGTAGCGGAACGGCGAGCAGGCCGGAGTCGACCAGTCTCGGCCACAACTCCATATCGCGTGCGGGTTCGTGCTCCATCAAGCTCACGACGACTTCGGCCACCGCGTCTTGGCCCTCGTCCCTGGTGAAATCCACGCTTTTCTCCCAGTTGTCTCGATGACTAGTTATCCGCGTCACGAGGCAGCCCCAGAATCCGCTCACCGGCCACGGTGAGCAGAATCTGCTCGGTTCCACCAGCAATCGACAGACAACGCGTGAGCAGGAATTCCTTCACCACATCGACATCCTGCGCACCGATGGGCCCTGCCATCTCGACAGCGAATTCCGCGACCGCTTGGCGGTGGCGCACCCCGACCAACTTCCGTACGCTACTCTGCGCACCCGCGTCCGCGCCGACCAGCACGTTCAGCGTGGCGCGTTGCTCGAGTAAAAGCCCGGCGGTCGCCTCTGCGACGAATCGGCCGAGCCGGTCGTTCACCAGCTCCGCGCCCGGACCCGTTGCGGGCGCTTTCGCGATCATTTCCTCGAGTATCGGCCCGATGCCGTTGCCGCCCATCGCGACCCGCTCGGTCGACAACGTCGAGCGGGCGATTTTCCAGCCGTTGTGCACCGCGCCGACTACACAGTCGTCCGGTACGAATACATCGTCGAGAAAAATCGCACTGAATCGCGCTTCCCTGGTGATCTGCACCAGCGGGCGGATATCCAGCCCGCTGCTGTGCATGTCGACCAGGAAATAAGTGATTCCGCGGTGCTTCGGCGCGTCCGGATCGGTGCGAGCCAAACAAATTCCCCAATTCGCTTCGTCACCCAGCGAAGTCCACACCTTTTGCCCGCGCAGCACCCAACCGCCAGCCACCTTTTTCGCGGTGGTGCGCAGCGCGGCCAGGTCCGAACCCGCCTCCGGTTCACTGAACAACTGGCACCAGACAACCTCGCCGTACAGGGTCGGCCAGGCGAACCGGTCGATCTGCTCCGGTGTGCCGTGTCGCAGCAGGGTGGGGATGGCCCAGCCACCGATAGCCAGGTCCGGTGCGGCGAGCCCGGCGCGGCGCAGTTCCGCGGAGATCATCAGCCCAGTCATGGGATCGGCACCGCGTCCGTAGGGCGGCGGCCAGTGCGGCATGACCAACCCCGCCCGCACCAGCGCCTGGCGCTGCTGATCGGCGGGCAGCGCCGCGATCCGCACGATCTTCGCGGCCAATTCGGGAACGTTGTCGGCGGTTACACCCGCAGCGTCAGCGGTCGGGGCCGCAGGCGCTAGCGGAGCGTGACCACCGAGGGCCGCGCGCATGCCGCGAAAAGTGTCCGCGCCGAGCCGGTCGGCGCCGGTGGTGCGCCGCGAGCCATGGCGGGTCAGCTCGGTGACCCGGGCCCGCCAGCGCGCCGAGCCGCCGAGCAGCTGGCGCAGCGCCACCGCCCTGCGCAGATACAGGTGCGCGTCGTGTTCCCAGGTGAAGCCGATCCCACCGAGCACCTGGATACAGTCCTTGGCGGTGTCGACCGCCGCGTCCAACGCGATCGCCGCCGCGATGGCGGCGGCGACCGGCAGTTCCGCGCCGCCCTCGTCCACGGCCGCCGCGGTATCACCCGCGACCGCGCGGATGAGCTCGGTGCGGCACAGCATCCAGGCACAGATGTGCTTGACCGCCTGGAACGATCCGATCTTGCGGCCGAACTGCTCGCGCACCTTGGCGTATTCGACCGCGGTCTCCAAGCACCACCCGGCGAGACCGGCCAGTTCGGCGGCGACCAGCGCGACGAGCAGACCTTCGGCCGGGTGCGGCGCGACGAACACCCGCTCGGCGGGCACGCGCAGGCCCGTGCACTGCACCCGCGCCAGGGGCGTGCTCAGGTCCAGCGGCGCGAGTGGTTCCAGCCGAAGACCGTCGGCGTCGGGCGGGACCAGGCACCAGCGCCGGCCGTGCGGGAGTTCCACCGGGAGCAGCACGGCGGTGCCCGGCGCGGCGCCGAGCACGGAATCCCAGGTACCTGTCAGCAACAACATCTCGCGCGCGGCGGGTACGCGCACCGTCGAGCCGACGACGAAGCCGAGCGCGACACCGCAGGGCAGGTCTTCGGCGAGGTTTCCCGCGGTGATCAGATTGGCCAACGCCGTGGTGAGCACAGGGCCGCCGACCAGATCGTGCGCCGCCTGCTCCAGCAGAACGGCGAGGTCGGTGACCGAACCACCGGCGCCACCCGCGTCCTGGTCCACCGCGGCCCGGAAGATTCCGAGTTCGGCGAGCGCGGGCCAGTAGGCGCGCCAGAAGTCGGCCGAGCCGGTCCGCATTGTTGCAATCGGACCGACCGTCGCCGCCCAGCCGCAGATCGACTCCTGAACGGCTTTATGCTCGTCAGTGGTGGCGATGGTCACAGTCCATACCGCCTCTCCGGCGTGACTCCCACACCTAGAACATGTTCTAATATCCTAGCCGGGCGGAAGTCAAGAGACCATCTCCGTCGCGGCCGGCCGCACCCGCGGCCGACGAAACGACGTTCCCGGAGAGGACTTTCAGCGATGGCCAGTCCGTCCCGTGCACAGCCGGCCGACCCGGGCGCGGCACTACCCGCCGCCACGGTCACGACGCTCAGTGAGGACGAACTGAGCTCGGCGGCGCAGCGCGATCGGCGCAAGCGGATTCTGGACGCGACCTTGGCCCTGGCCTCCAAAGGCGGTTACGACGCCGTCCAGATGCGCGCGGTGGCCGAGCGCGCCGACGTCGCGGTCGGCACCCTGTACCGGTATTTCCCCTCGAAGGTGCACCTGCTGGTCTCCGCGCTGTCGCGCGAATTCGAGCAGATCGAAGGCAGACGCAAGCCGCTCGCCGGACAGACGCCCCAGGAGCGCATGCACCGGCTGCTGACCCAGATCACCCGGATGATGCAGCGCGACCCGCTGCTCACCGAGGCCATGACGCGCGCCTTCATGTTCGCCGACGCTTCGGCCGCCGCCGAGGTGGACCGGGTCGGCAAGGTGATGGACCGAGTGTTCGCGCGCGCCATGAACGACGGCGAGCCCACCGAACGGCAACTGGCCATCGCGCGGGTGATCAGCGATGTGTGGTTGTCCAATCTGGTCGCTTGGCTGACCCGGCGCGCCTCCGCGACCGACGTCACCGAGCGCCTGGAACTGACCGTCGACCTCCTGCTCGGCGAACGCAACCAGTAAAGGAAGCAGGCAACGTCAGCGCATCTTCAGCGAATTCAACGCCCGGCCGCTGCGCCGCGCGCGAATCGCTCCTGTACTGCGACTGAGCGCACCGGCTCCGATCCCATAGCCGCAAGCTGGGCGGACCCCTCGGCCGCAGGGTCGACATGCGCGTTATCGTGCGCAGGTGCAGCGGCGCTCTTCTGTGCCACAAATTCAACCCAGTATTGTTTTGGCCGCCCCCTGAAAAAATCCTCCGATCACTAGGTTGGATGCGTGAGCGCACAGGATCTGCCACTGGAACTTCGCCGTGCACTGTCGACGGTCGCGCGCGTGCCACGGCTTCTGGTCGCATCGGACTACGACGGGACACTCGCGCCCATCGTGTCCGACCCGGCCAAAGCCTTCCCCCATCGGGAATCGGTGAGTGCGTTACGGGCACTCGCCGGCCTCACCGGTACCACCGCCGCCGTGATCTCGGGGCGCGCGCTGCGAGATCTCGCGGCGCTGTCGCGCCTGCCGGTCGAAGTGCAACTGATCGGCAGCCACGGCTCGGAATTCGACGTGGGCTTCGTGCACGCGATCGACAGCAACGCCAAGCATCTGCTCCAAGAGTTGCAGACCGCGATGAATCAGATCGCCGCGGACAATCCCGGCGTCACGGTCGAGATCAAACCGGCCAGTGTGGCGCTGCACGTGCGTAACGCGAGCCCCGAGATCGGGCATCGCGCCCTGTCGCAGGTCCGGCTCGGCCCCGCGTGCTGGTTCGGCGTGCAGGTCACCGAGGGCAAGGCCGTCATCGAACTGGCCGTGGTGCAGACCGACAAAGGCACCGCGCTGGACACCGTGCGACACCAGGCGGGCGCTTCGGCCGCGGTGTTCTTCGGTGACGACGTCACGGACGAGAAAGCGTTCCGGGTGCTGTCGGGTCCGGACGTCGGCATCAAGGTCGGCGAGGGCGAGAGCCTGGCCAAATTCCGGGTGGACAGCACCGAGGCCGTTTCCTGGGCGCTCGCCTTCCTGCTGGAGGAGCGGCGTACCTGGCTGGCCGGCGCGAGCGCGCCGCGCATCGAGCGGCTGACCATGCTGGCCAGCCCGCGCTCGGTCGCACTGCTCACCCCGGACGCCACGGTGACCTGGTTCTGCCACCCGGAACCGGATTCGGCCGCGGTATTCGCGCACCTGCTCGGCGGCCCGCAGGGCGGTCACTTCACCATCGGGCCGGAGCGGCCCGGGCTTCCGCTCTCGCAGCGCTATGTCGACGGCACGATGACCGTCGAAACCCGGTGGGCCAGTTTGCAAGTGGTGGACTACCTGCCACACGACGCCGCGCCCACCCGCACGGATCTGACCAGGGTGATCACCGGCCATGCGAAAGCGGTGGTCACGTTCGCCCCGCGGCCGGAGTTCGGCCAGGTTCCGGTGAACCTGGAAGCGCAGGAGGGCGGCCTGCGGGTGTACGGCACCAACGATCCGATCGTGCTGCGTTCCCCCGGCGTGCGGTGGGAGATCGTCACCGACGGGACGCATGAGTCCGCGCGGGCCGTGGTCGACCCGTCTCGCGGTCCGATCGTGCTCGAATTGCGCTGCGGCACACCCGATCTCGAACCCGCCCAGACCAGTGAGGCCGAGCGGCGACGGGAGGCGGAGCGCTACTGGTCGGAATGGGCCGCACAGCTCACCCTCCCCCCACTGAAGCCGGACCTGATGAAGCGCTCCGCGCTCACCCTGCGCGGTCTGGTGCACGCACCGTCCGGCTCGATCCTCGCGGCGGCCACCACCTCGCTGCCGGAGGACATCGGCGGCGTGCGCAACTGGGACTACCGCTACTGCTGGCTGCGCGACGCGGCGCTGACCGCGTCGGCGCTGGTGTCGCTCGGCTCGCTCGCCGAGGCAGAGGATTACCTCGGGTGGGTGCACCGGGTGCTGGAGACGATCCCCGGTCCCGAGCGCCTGCACCCGCTGTACACGCTCTACGGCGAGACACTGCCGCCGGAGGCGTCGATCGACCAGCTCCCCGGCTACGCGGGCTCCCGCCCCGTGCGCGTCGGCAACGCGGCGAACATGCAGGTGCAGCTGGACGTGTTCGGTCCGATCGTCGATCTCATCGCGACCCTCGCGCACGCCAGGGAGCTGCGCGGCGTCACCGATCCGGCGGGCGTGCTGCCGGACGCCGATTGGGAGCTGGTGTGCGCCATGGTCTCCGCGGTGCAGCGGCGCTGGCAGGAGCCCGACCATGGCATCTGGGAGATCCGCGGCAACCCTCGCCACCACGTGTATTCGAAGGTGATGGGCTGGCTGACCATCGACCGCGCACTGACCCTGGCGCAGAAGTTCGACCGCAAGGCCGACCCGGACTGGGCGGTGCTGCGCGACACCATCGCCGACGAGGTGAAGGCCAAGGGCTGGAACGACGAGGTGCAGTCCTACACCGCGGCCTACGACGGCACCGACCTGGACGCGGCGACCCTGCACATCGGGCTCAGCGGCCTGATCGATCCGTCCGACCCGCGGTTCGCCGCGACCGTCGTGGCGACCGAAGCCGAGCTGCGCAGCGGTTCGACCGTGTACCGCTACCACCACGACGACGGCCTACCCGGCGGCGAGGGCGGGTTCCACCTCTGCGCGGCCTGGCTGGTCGAGGCGTACCTGCTGATCGGGAAACGCTCCGACGCCGAGGCGCTGTTCGCCCAGCTGGTCGACGTCGCCGGCCCGACCGGACTGCTCAGCGAGGAGTACGACCCGGTTGCCGAACGCTCGCTCGGCAACCACCCGCAGGCCTACAGCCACCTCGGCCTGCTGCGGTGCGCGCAGCTGCTCGGACAGCCCGTGGAGGCCGCGCTGGTCTGACCGCGCGCAAGGCTGGCCTGACCGCACGCAGGCCCAAGGGCCCGCGAACGAGGAATCGTTCACGGGCCCTTCGCCTTTGGAACTTCATTCGGCGATTTGACCTGCTTTGCTAAGGTTAATCGGTAACGATTACCATTATGATCTGCTGGACTGTCAGGAGTACCCCCACGTGAACACCCGATTCGCCATGACATGCGCAGGCCTCGCCGTGGGGGTCGTCTCAGCCATGACGCTCGCCGCTTGCGGTACCGCGAGCGTCCCGGACCGGCCGATCGTCGTCGCCTCCACCGACGTCTGGGGCGATATCGCCACCGCGATCGCCGGCCCGGACGCAACCGTCCGATCGCTGATCACCGACCCGTCCGCCGACCCGCACTCGCATGAGACCTCGGCCGTGGAGTCGGCCCAGCTCAGCGACGCCGACCTGGTGATCTACAACGGCGGAGGTTACGACCGGTTCGCCGAGAAAGCGCTGGCGGGCACGAACAAGCGCACCGTGGACGCGTTCGCCTCCCGGGTCGACAAGAGCGACGAGAACGAGCACGTCTGGTACGACGTGCGCACCGTCGGGGTGGTGGCCGACGGGATCGCGACCCAGCTCGGCGAACTGGAACCGGACAAAGCCGCGGCGTACGCCGAACGCGCGAAAACGTTCAAGGACCGACTCGCGGCGGTCACCGCGATCACCGCCGCGCTCGCCGCCCAGCACCCGAAAACGCCGGTACTACAGACCGAACCGCTGGCGCACTACCTGCTGGTCGCCGCCGGGGCCGAGGACCGCACCCCGCACGAGTTCCAGGAGGCCATCGAGCAGGAGACCGACCCGGCGCCGGCAGCCGTCGCGGCGACCAAGGACCTGCTCGCCGGTAAGCGGGTGCGCGCGCTGATCTACAACACGCAGACCCAGGACAAGATCACCAACGACCTGCGCGCCACCGCGCAAGCCGCGGGCATCGCCGTGGTCGAAGTGACCGAAACCCTGCCCGCCGGAGCGGATTACATTCAGTGGCAAACGAAGAACGCGCAGGCGCTGGCCTCCGCATTGGGCTGAGCAGATGACCGAGCGAACAATAGACACAGCAGCTCATGCTCGTGACGACGCCGAGCGCGGGCGAGGGGGCGTTATCAGCCGGGTAGCCGCACCGGCCGAGCACAGCGACCAGTCGGACCGGTACCGACCGGGCCGCGCGAACGGCTCAGCCGCCGTGCTGCTGCAAGCGGCCCGAATGTCCTTCGGCGACCGACCCCTCTGGCAGGGACTGGATCTCACCATTGCGCCGGGTGAGTTCGTCGCCGTTCTGGGGCCGAACGGATCGGGCAAGACCTCTCTGTTGAAGGTGTTGCTCGGCCAGCTCCAGCTCAGTGCGGGTACGGCACGGATCGCCGGCTCCCCCGCACGCACCGGCAACCCCGACATCGGCTATGTGCCGCAACAGAAGACGATCGACGCCGGGGTGCAGCTGCGCGGGGTGGACCTCGTCGGTCTGGGCGTCGACGGACACCGGTGGGGGCTCGGCCTGCGATCCCGCGCCGAACGCAAGCACCGGGTAGCGGCGGCGATCGCCGACGTCGGCGCGGAGCACTTCGCTTACGCGCCACTGGAATCCATGTCCGGCGGCGAGCAGCAGCGGCTGCGGGTGGCGCAGGCGCTGGTCGGCGATCCCAAGGTGCTGTTGTGCGACGAGCCGCTGCTGAGCCTGGACCTGGCCAATCAACGACTGGTCGCCGAACTGATCGATCGGCGGCGGCGAACCCACGACACCGCCGTGCTGTTCGTGACGCACGAGATCAATCCGATCCTGCCGCTGGTGGATCGGGTGTTGTACCTGGTCGACGGGCAATTCCGGATCGGAACACCGGACGAGGTGATGACCTCGGCGGTCCTGTCCGAGCTGTACCGCACCGAGGTGGACGTCCTGCGGGTGCGCGGGCGTCTGGTGGTCGTCGGCACCGGCGACACCATGGACGCGCTCGGCTCCGCGGGCGGACACTGCCACGGTGCGGCGGGCGACGGGTTCGCACACAGTGTGTCCGAAGTCCAGCGAACGTCAGCGGCGACAACCACACCGCCCTCGTCCGCCGGCGCCACCGCCCCGGCGACCTCAGGTGACGCCGAGTCTGTTTCCGCCAATGGTGGCGCCGACCTCATCGGCAGCAGCAATGCCGCCCTGCCGGCCGCACACCCGGATTCGAGCGGAGTTCGTCCGTGATCGACAAGCTTTCCGGCGTCCTCACCAAGATGCTGGACTTCGGCACCACCGCGCACCTACTGTCCTACGGCTTCGTCCAGCAGGCGTTGCTGGCCGCGGCGCTGCTCGGGTTGCTGTCCGGGGTGATCGGTCCGCTCATCATCAGCAGGCAGATGTCCTTCGCCGTCCATGGCACCAGCGAGCTGTCGCTGACCGGCGCCGCGGCGGCGCTGCTGGCCGGTGTCGGAGTCGGCCTCGGCGCCATCGCCGGATCCGTGGTCGCGGCGGTGCTCTTCGGTCTGCTGGGCACCCGTGCGCGCGAGCGCGACTCGGTGATCGCGGTGGTGCTCTCGTTCGGGCTCGGTCTGTCGGTGCTGTTCTTGTGGCTCGGACCGGACCGGGCCGGCTCGAAGTTTTCGCTGCTGACCGGCCAGGTGGTCAGCGTCGGCAACAATGGTCTCGGGCTGCTCGCCGTCTGCACGGCGGGAGTGCTCGCGGTGCTCGCGTTCGTCTACCGGCCGCTGCTGTTCGCCAGCTCCGATCCGGAGGTGGCCGTGGCACGTGGTGTCCCGGTACGGGCGCTGTCCATTGTGTTCGCCGTGCTGCTCGGTGTTACGGCGGCATTCGGCGTGCAGATCGTCGGGGCATTGCTGGTGCTCGCGCTGCTGATCACACCGGCCGCCGCCGCGGCCCAGCTCACCGCGAATCCGCTGCGGGCCACCGTACTCGCCGTGGTGTTCGCCGAGACCGCCGCGGTCGGCGGCATCCTGCTGTCGCTGGCTCCGGGCGTCCCGGTATCGACGTTTGTCACCACGATCTCGTTCTCGATCTACCTCGGCTGCCGCGTACTCGCCACCCGCAACCGCAAACTCGCGCGCGCCCGCTGACACACCGCATCCTCGATCAGCGCGGCGCGAGAGTTCGATCGCCGACCGGCGTGCGGGTGCTCGGCCGAATCGGCATCAGCGACGCTGCCGTGGTCCAGATGATCTTCCGGGGCATGCGGGCCTTCCGGCTGCGCGACGGTCCGCGCATATGTGCGATCGGGTGGCAGGTCCGGTGCGGATAGCAGAGGTTTTCCGACCTGGGACCGGCTGCCCCGGTCGGCTAACATCCTGTGGCATGAGTTCGGAACTGCACGTCGACGTCACCAAGGGCGTCGCCGTGCTCACGCTCAACCGGCCTGCTCAGCAGAACGCCTTCACCCCCACGATGGCCGCCGAACTGGGTGCCGCGCTGCAGCGCTGCGATGTGGAAGACGCCATCCGTGCCGTCGTCGTCACCGGAACCCCGCCCGCGTTCTGCGCGGGCGCGGACCTATCCAGCCGGGTCGGCGAGGTCAGCGCGACGATCGATCCGCCCCCGTGGCGGGTGCGCAAACCCGTGATCGCGGCGGTGAACGGACACGCGGTCGGCATCGGTCTGGCCCTCGCCCTGCAGTGCGACCTGCGGTATATGGCGCGCGACGCGGTCTATGGACTCAACCAGGTCCGCCGTGGTGTCCTGGCCGACGGCTACGCCCACTGGACGCTGCCCCGCCTGATCGGCATGGCCAATGCCGCCGACATCATGCTGACCGGACGCACCTTCGACGGCGACGAAGCGAAGGCGATGGGCCTGGCCAACAACTCTTTGCCCGGCAGCGAGGTGCTACCTACCGCGCTAGCCGTCGCGCACGACATAGCCAATGGCTCGGCCCCGCTACCGGTGGCGCTATCCAAGCGGCTGCTATGGGAGGGGCTCAGGATGAACCCGACCATGGTCGGTCAGCTGGAAACCGAGCTCAACCAGCACGCCGCCAAGAGCGTCGACGGTGGTGAAGCCATGGCCGCGTTCCGAGACCGCCGCCAGCCCAGCTGGTCCGGCAGTGTCAGCACGGAATGGCCCGCCTGGGACGCAACCGGTGAACACGAACGGCCCAGCCTGGACTAGGCGGCTACCTCGCCTTCGCCCCCCAGCACGGCTACATCCGGCCGCCTTCTCCGGCTACCCCGGTCTTCGGCGGACTCGCCTTTCCGGGGGCTACCTCAGCCTCCGCCGGCCCGGCTGCCGATGGACCGACCGGCGCCCTTTCCGCCTCCGTTCGACCCGCCACCGGCTGATGACGGACTACGCCGGACGCCACGCTCGCGCGCCGAACTCACCTCCCGCTCGACCCCGCTGTAGGGCTGGCGACGAACTTCATCCGGCTTCGCCGCTAAGCGTTACCGCGCAGCGAGATGAGCACGAACAGCAGCGCGAAGATGATCATCAGAACGGTGCCGATGACGCCGAGGACATAACCGACCAGGACCTGAGTGCGACCGCCGTACGGCTGGACCGTGCCGCCGGTATGCGCGGCCACATCGTGCGAAGCCTCGATATCGTTGAGCGCCTTGCGACCCAGTGCCCATGCCACCGGCCCCAGCACGCCGCAGCAGAGCAGACTTGCCGCGCCGAGGAACAACACCGCCGACGCGTTCGGATGTTCGACCGGCTGACCGATGGGCTGATTGGGTATCACCACCAGCCGAATACTAGGCTAGTTCGCCGCTGCGCGTCTTCAAGCCGTACCGATCAGATAGTGCGTGATTCGCGTTCAGGTCCTACGTTGCGTGTCATGCGAGTTCCGCTCCTACCCCGGCGATTTGCCCCGTGTGCTCACGAAATCAGTTGTCGCGCAGCCTCATTCGAGCGCGAACCAATCAGCTGTAAGCGTCCACCGCATCCGTCGGCCGACGGATGCGGCGTCGGATCGGTCAGCACATGCCGCCGGTTACGGCACTGACCGTTTCCCCGGCCCTGCCGAATGCGCGGGGCTATCGGAATCGAGCAGTACCGCGCCTCGAGCCGAACACGCTCGGTTCGAAGCGCGCTGCCCGGCTGCGAGAATTCCACGCTCACATGCGGCGCTGCCGGGCTACTTCGGAGAGCACCACACCGGCGGCAACCGAGGCATTGAGTGACTCGACCGGACCGGCCATGGGGATGGAAAGGATCGAGTCGCAGTTCTCCCGGACCAGGCGGGACAGGCCCTTGCCCTCCGAACCGACCACGATCACGGTGGGCTCACGGCCGTCGAACTCGTCCAGAGTAGTATCGCCGTCCGCATCCAGCCCGACGATCTGAATGCCCCGCGCGGCCCAATCCTTCAGCGTACGAGTCAGATTCGTCGCGCGCGCGACTTGCAGGCGAGCCGCCGCGCCGGCGCTGGTGCGCCAGGCCACCGCCGTGACACTCGCGCTGCGCCGCTGCGGAATCAGCACGCCATGGCCGCCGAAGGCCGCCACCGAACGGATCACGGCGCCGAGGTTGCGTGGGTCGGAGATATTGTCCAGCGCGACGAGCAGCGCCGGGCTCGCCGAGTCGCGAGCCCGGTCGAGCAGATCGTCCGGATGCGCGTAGCGGTACGGTGGCACTTGCAACGCGACGCCTTGGTGCAAACCGTTGGCGCTCAACCGATCCAGATCGGTGCGCGGCACTTCGAGGATGGCGATGCCCGCGTCGGCGGCGAGGTGCACGCTCTCGGTCAGCCTGTCGTCGTTCTCCGTACCGACCGCGACGTACAACGCCGTCGCGGGCACTCCCGCGCGCAGACACTCCACGACCGGATTGCGCCCGAGCACCAACTCCGGACCGTCGTCGGTCCTGCGTGCTCCCGGCCGGCCGGTCGCACCGCCGCGTGCCGCCGGACCGCCCTGGGCAGCCTTGGCTTTCGCGGCCGCCCGCTTGGCCGCGGGATGCTTGGTCCGCTGCTCCGCGGGCGGCGTCGCGCCGCGACCCTCCAGCCCGCGCCTGCGTTTGCCGCCGGAGCCGACCACCGCGCCCTTCTTGCTGCCGGACTTGCGGATCGCACCTCGTCGCTGCGAGTTGCCTGCCATCACTTGGCCTTTCCGGATTGCGGTGCGCCGAGCGCCCATTCTGGACCGTTGGCGGTGTCGGTGACCTCGATGCCCGCGGATTGCAGGCGATCACGCACGGAGTCGGCGGCCGACCAGTCCTTCGCCGCGCGCGCCTGCTGGCGGCGATCGAGTTCCGCGCCGACCAGCACGTCGAGCGCACCGAGCGCGGCCGAGGAATCGCTCGGCACGTACCAGTGCGGGTCGAACGGATCGACGCCGAAGACGCTGAGCATGGCCCGCACCTGGCCGGCCAGGTCACCGGCCGAGTCGATCGCGCCGGCTTCCAATGCCTTGTTGCCTTCGTGCACCACGCGGTGGATCTCGGCCAGTGCTTTCGGCACCGCGAGATCATCATCGAGAGCGGCGGCGAACGAGTCGGTCCACTTTCCGACCGGAATCTCCCCGGCTCGGTCGAACACCCGGTTCACGAACGCCTCGATGCGCTGATAGGACTGCGCCGCGTCGAACAGAGCCTTGTCCGAGTACTCCAGCATCGAGCGGTAGTGGGCGCTGCCCAGGTAGAACCGGAGCTCCACGGGGCGAACTTTCCTGAGCACGTTCGGCACCGAGAGCACGTTGCCCAGTGACTTGGACATCTTCTCCCCGCCCATGGTCACCCAGCCGTTGTGCAGCCAGTACCTGGCGAAGCCGTCACCGGCGGCCTTCGACTGGGCGATCTCGTTCTCATGGTGCGGGAACACCAGATCCATACCGCCGCAATGGATATCGAACTCGCCGCCGAGGTAGAACCCGGCCATCGCGGAGCACTCCAGATGCCAACCGGGGCGGCCCGGCCCCCACGGTGACGGCCAGGTCGGCTCGCCGGGCTTGGCGGCCTTCCACAGGGTGAAGTCGCGCGGGTCGCGCTTGCCCTCGCCGGCGCTCTCGCCCTGGTGCACGTCATCGAGCTTGTGGCCGGAGAGCTTTCCGTACTCGGGGTAGCTCACCACGTCGAAGTAGACGTTGCCCGCCGAGGCGTAGGCGTGACCCCGGTCGATCAACCGCTGCATCATCTCGACCATCTGGGTGATGTGGCCGGTGGCGCGGGGCTCCACGGACGGCGGCAGTACCCCGAGCCGCTCGTAGGCGCGGTCGAAGGCGCGCTCGTGCGTGGCGGCCCACTCCCACCACGGCCTGCCCGCCTCGGCGGCCTTGACCAGGATCTTGTCCTCGATATCGGTGACGTTGCGGATGAACCAGACGTCGTAGTCGTGCGCGAGCAGCCAGCGGCGCAGGACGTCGAATGCGACTCCGCTGCGCACATGGCCGATGTGCGGCTCACCCTGCACGGTGGCGCCACAGAGATACACCGAAGCACGGCCAGGGACCAACGGCGCGAATTCGCGCACGGTCCGCGTGTCGGTGTCAAAGAGGCGCAGCGTCACGGCAGTCGATCCTAGCTGGTGTATAAGGGCGTTCACGGACCGGCTCTGGTCCGCCGGAGCAGGATCAACGACAGGATTGCAGCAGGGCCGTCGCGACCGCGGCGACGCCCTCGCCGCGGCCGGTGAGTCCCAGCCCATCGGTGGTGGTGCCGGACACCGAAACCGGAGCGCCAAGCAGCTCGCCGAGCACCTGCTGGGCCTCGGCGCGCCGGGGCCCGATCCTGGGCCGATTGCCGATCACCTGCACCGCCGCGTTGACCACTTCGAAGCCCGCGGCACCGAGCAGCCTGCGCACTTCCTTCAGCATCGCCGCCCCGGAGACGCCTTCCCACTCCGGGCGTCCGGTACCGAACACCTCGCCGACGTCACCCAGCCCCGCCGCGGACAGCAGTGCGTCGCACAGCGCGTGCGCGGCGACGTCACCGTCGGAGTGGCCCGCGCAGCCGTCGTCACCCTCGAACCGCAGACCAGCCATCCAGCAGGGCCGACCGGCCTCGATGGGATGGACATCGCTGCCGATGCCGACGCGCATGCTCACGGCGCCACCGCCCGGCCGATACCCGCACCGTCCAGCACCGCGTTGGCGAGCAGGAGGTCGAGTGGAGTAGTGATCTTGAAAGCGAGCGGATCGCCGGGGATGGTGGTGACCGTGGCGCCGAGCCGCTCGACCAGTCCCGCGTCATCGGTGGCTCGGCTGCCTTCGGTCGCGTAGGCGCTGCGCAGCAGTTCTGCCACGAAACCCTGCGGAGTCTGGATGGCACGCAGTCGAGCGCGATCAGGAGTGCCGGTCACCACCCCTGCCGCATCCACCGACTTCATGGTGTCGGCGACCGGGAGCCCGGGAACCACGGCGGACCGCCCCGCGCGCAGCTGCGCGGCGACGCGGGCGATCAGCTCGGGCGGGGTAAGGGCTCGGGCGGCATCGTGTACGAGGAAATAGCCCGCGTCCGGCGCCGCGGCGATACCCGCCCGCACCGAGTCGATCCGTTCGGCGCCACCGACGACCACGTGGACCGCATCCGAGGGCGGCAGCAGAGCGACGGCGCTGTCGACGAGCTCGGTGGGAACCATCACAATGATCCGGTCGACCACGCCGGAGGCGATCAGACCTTCGACAGCGAGCCGGACCATGGGTGTGCCGCCGACCGTGACGAACGCCTTGGGGGTCGCTTCACCCAGGCGCACGCCACGACCGGCGGCAGGCACCAAAGCAACGACGGGCCCGCTGCTGGAACGGGCACCGTTGTCAGTTGTGTCCACGATCAGGAAGCCGCAGCGAGGACCTCATCGAGCAGGGTCTCGGCCTTGCCGTCATCGGTGCCTTCGGCCAGCGCGAGTTCGCCGACCAGGATCTGGCGAGCCTTGGCGAGCATGCGCTTCTCACCTGCGGACAGGCCGCGATCCTGCTCCCGGCGCCACAGGTCGCGGACGACCTCGGCCACCTTGTTCACATCACCAGAGGCCAGCTTCTCCAAATTGGCCTTGTAGCGGCGAGACCAGTTGGTCGGCTCCTCCGTATGCGGCGCGCGCAGCACCTGGAAGACCCGATCGAGACCCTCTTGGCCGACGACATCGCGCACGCCGACGTATTCGGCGTTCGCCGCGGGAACCCGAACAGTCAGATCGCCTTGGGCGACCTTCAGGACCAGATACTCTTTTTGTTCACCCTTGATGGTGCGAGTCTCGATTGCTTCGATCAGCGCCGCTCCGTGGTGGGGGTAAACGACGGTGTCTCCGACCTTAAAAATCATGTGTCCCGTGCCCCTTTCGATGCTCACAGTTTAACATGCGACTCGATAACGGCGCGATCAACTGTGCAGGTCAGGGCCACAACGAGGCAACCGTGGGGCTTGACAGAAGCCGCGCGGTGTGCATTACGTTGTGCCAGAACGGGTTAGCTTCCGGCTCGGTCGCCCCGCTGTCCCACCGGCGACCTGGCACCTTCTCCGCAACCTCCGAGAACCTCGAGAACCTCCGAAAACCTCAGAGAACCTCCGAAGCTCGACCGAACTGTTACCCACCCGCGGGGTGTCGCACGTGCTGGACCGACATCGCCGCGTTCCGGAGCGGCTCGCGCGATGTCCGGGGCAAGTTAGCACAGCCCCGCGCCCGGGCCTCCGAAGGGAACTACTACGCTGCCTAGTTACTACGCTCCCGAACGGAGCAGAGCCCGGTCGACATGGAGGGACAACCCGTGACTGCCCTGAAAGCTGTGACCGCCCCCGAGCGGGCGCGACGTCGCATGGTGCCGGTTGCCGCATTTGCCGCCGCAGCGGCGATCGCGCTGTCCGGCTGCGGCGCGGGTCAGATCTCGCAGACCGCGGATCAGGTCGCCGCCGTGAACGGCAACCACGCCGACGTCGGCGCCATCTCGCTGCGCAACGTGCACATCGTCTACCCGGCCGAGGGCGCCGCGTACACCAACGCCAAGGGCGGCAAAGCGGTCATCGCCCTGTCCATCATCAACAACGGCGAGACCGTCACCGACGAGTTGGCCAGCATCACCAGCGACCTGGGCGCCGTCAAGATCACCCCGGCCGCCGGGAAGCCCAGCGTCCAGCTCGCCCCGCAGCAGACCGTCGTCGCCGGCGCCCAACCGGTCAAGCACGACACGCCGGCCACCGCCGCGCCGACGACCACTGCCCGCACGACCGCGCCGACCAGTACCGCGGCCGATTCGCACGGTGCCGGCGACCACGGCACCCAGGCCGCGGCCGACCCCGAGGCCAGCCCGATCCTCATCGAGATCACCGGCCTGACCAAGGACATCACCCCGGGCCTGACCTACAACGTCTCGTTCAACTTCAAGCAGAACGGCACCGTCCAGGTCCAGGTCCCCGTCGATGCCGGCCAACACACCGACCGGCACGAGTCCGACCAGTCCGGCCCAGCGAAAGCCGAACCCAAAGGCGGTCACTGAGTCGTAGTCGGGCCGGTGTCGCTGCTGCACGACCGCGGCCCGCGGCTACCGATCGCGGGTTGGCGGACGGCACACCGGCCGGCGTCGGAGCGAACTGATCCGGACACTGTCGGTGCTGGTGCGTAAGGTGCGCGTGTGGCAAAGACCAAGCCGACGTTCCGGTGTTCCGCTTGTTCGCATGAAGTCGCCAAATGGGTGGGCAAGTGTCCCGACTGCGCGGCTTGGGGCACCGTCGACGAGGTAGTCGTCAGTTCGGGTGCGGTCGGGGCGCCGAGGCGCAAAGCGATGCTGCCGAGTACCGCGGCCACGCCGATCTCGCAGATCGACGCCCAGGCGACCAAAGCCAGGCCGACCGGGGTCAGCGAGCTGGACCGGGTGCTCGGTGGCGGCGTGGTGCCGGGTTCGGTGGTGCTGCTGTCCGGCGAGCCGGGGGTGGGCAAGTCGACGCTGCTGCTCGAGGTCGCCCATCGATGGGCGACACAGCGCGACGAGAAATCGCTGTACGTCACGGCGGAGGAATCGGCGGGACAGGTCCGGCTGCGCGCCGATCGCACGGGCGCGGTCCATGAGCGGGTCTATCTGGCCGCGGAATCGGATCTGGCGATCGTGCTCGGCCACGTCGAGCAGGTGCGCCCGACGCTACTCGTGGTCGACTCCGTGCAGACGATGCTCGCACCGGACGCCGACGGCGTGATCGGCGGCGTCACCCAGGTGCGCGCGGTGACCGCCGCGCTGACCTCGCTGGCCAAGGCGAGCGGGATCGCGGTGCTGCTGGTCGGGCATGTCACCAAGGACGGCAACGTCGCCGGTCCGCGCACCCTCGAGCACCTGGTCGACGTGGTGTTGCAGTTCGAGGGCGACAAGAACTCCACGCTGCGGATGGTGCGCGGCATCAAGAACCGCTTCGGCAGCGCGGACGAGGTGGGTTGCTTCGAACTGCACGAGGACGGAATCGCCGGCGTCGACGATCCCTCCGGCTTGTTCCTGCATCACCGGACCGATTCGGTACCCGGCACCGCGGTGACCGTCGCGATGGACGGCAAACGCCCATTGGTCGGCGAGGTGCAGGGCCTGACGGTCAAGACCGAGATTCCCCAGCCGCGCCGCGCAGTGAGCGGATTGGACTACAACCGGGTCGCCATGGTGCTGGCCGTCCTGCAGAGCCGCGGCCGGGTATTCCTCGGCAAGAGCGACGTCTATGCCGCGACGGTCGGTGGCATGCGCCTGGTCGAGCCCGCGGCCGACCTGGCCGTCGCGCTGGCCATCGCCAGCGCCGAAGCCGATCGGCCGATCCCCCCGGGCTGGGTGCTCCTCGGCGAGGTCGGACTGGCGGGCGAGGTCCGCAAGGTGACCGGCGTGAGCCGCAGGCTGGCCGAAGCCGAGCGTCTCGGTTTCACCACCGCCCTGGTACCCCCCGGCCTGGCTCCGGTGAAAACCACCATGAAAATCCATGAGGTCACCGACCTCCGCTCCGCAATCCGCTTGGCGGGTCTGCGCAGACTGCGCGCCGCCCCCGAAGAAGCAGCCGGCTAGCCCGCCGATCGCCGCGCCTGCCCCATCCCCGGACGCGTTGTCCCCATCCCGCCCAATCGAACACAACTCGAACGATGTCGCACGGCTCCGCTCAAGCGATGTTGAACGGCTCCGCCGCGCTGCGCACCGAACCCAGTTGCGCCACAACGCTATACGCGCCCGGTGGCACCGGAAGGCGTTCGCCCGCACAGCTGGGCTGCGAGGTGGAACCCGACCAGGTCACCGTGAATGCCGCCTGCTCACCACGATTCATCGTGCGCACGTCGGGCTGGCCGTCCGGGTAGCAATCGGTGCTCGACCACAGCCGCCGCTGGCCGTCGAGCGTATGGACCGACACCTGCTGCAGTCCGGAGCCCATATCTCGGGTGCAGGCCACCGACGAGATGTTGGTGATGACGATACCGAACACCGGCTGCTCACCGGTCCGGTAGGTGGGCTGCTCGACGGTGACTTTGATCGCCAGCGACTGGTCCGGGCATGGACCCGCTGCGACGGCGCTGGTGGCGGGTGACGGCTTCGGCGCGCCGGAATCACCGCTGGCGGTCGGCTTGGCCGCGGTTGTGTCGGCCGGCCTGGCCAGGACCGAACTGGACCCGGCGGACCTGGTGTCGCCGGGCGAGTCACCGCCGCGCACGACCGCGAGCACGACCCAGATCACCAGCGCCAGCGCGACCACCAGGATGCCGATGGCGAATGCGCGTCGACGCCAGTAGATCTCCGGTGGCAGCGGTCCATTCGGTTCCAGCACGCCTCAACGGTAAGGGCACTGTCGCCGCACAGCGTCTCAGGGGGACGGCGTGTCGGCCGCCCGCACCCCCTCGGGTGCGGGTACATTCCGCCGCGACGCTGGGAAAAGCCCCGGTGTGGCGCGGCTTCAGACCACCTCGCCGATGTTGCCGACGACCCGGTGCAGTTGCACTTTGCCCTCGGCCAGCTTGTAGGTCACGCACGCGATCGCACACTCGCCGGTCGCAACGCGCTGCGAGATGATCATCGACCGCTGCATGAGCAGGCGGCTGGTCTCCACCACGTGCCTGGCCTCCATCTCGTCGACGGTGGACAGGCCTTCGCGCCGTCCGATCAGAATGGACGGCGTGACCCGCTCCACCAGACTGCGAATGAACCCGCCGGGGACCTCGCCGCCGTCGAGCGCGTCGATGGTCGCCTTCACGGCGCCGCAGCTGTCGTGCCCGAGCACGACGATGAGCGGCACGTTGAGCACCTGCACTCCGTACTCGATCGAGCCGAGGACCGAGCTGTCGACCACATGGCCCGCGGTGCGCACGACGAACATGTCGCCGAGGCCTTGGTCGAAGATCAGTTCGGCCGCGACCCTGGAGTCGCCGCAGCCGAACAGGATGGCGTGCGGGTACTGGCCGCTGACGAGCGCGGCACGGTCGGCAGCGCCCTGGCTAGGATGCAGCAGCGCACCGCTGACGAAGCGTTCGTTGCCTTCGCGCAGGGACTTCCAGGCACTGATCGGGTTGGAATCCGGCATAACAACCATTGTGCACAATGGTTGTGTTACCAGCGAGTTTGGGTTGGTTACAGGTGAGCAAATACCGCCGTGCGGCGGCAGGATGGGGATCGTGAGGCAAGTGCGGAACGGCGCACCGAATGGCATCGACGCGGACACTTTGCTGGGCTGGTATCGAGCGACCGCACGCGACCTGCCGTGGCGGCGGCCGGGCGTTACCGCGTGGCAGATCCTGATGAGCGAGATCATGCTGCAACAGACGCCGGTCGTGCGCGTCGAACCGATCTGGCGCGAGTGGGTGGCGCGCTGGCCGGTCCCGTCGGCAATGGCGGCGTCTTCGGCGGCCGAGGTGCTGCGGGCCTGGGGAAAGCTGGGTTACCCACGGCGGGCGCTGCGCCTGCACGAGTGCGCCAGAGTGCTCGCGGCCGAGCACGGCGACGAGGTCCCCACTGACGTGGATGTGCTGCTCGGCCTGCCCGGGATCGGCGCCTACACCGCGCGGGCCGTCGCGTGTTTCGCCTACGGCCAACGAGTCCCCGTGGTGGACACCAATGTCCGGCGCGTGGTTGCCCGGGCGGTGCACGGTCGCGCGGAAGCAGGCAACCCGTCCTCGCGCGACCTCGCCGAGACCGAAGCCCTGCTACCGCACGAGGTCGATCGCGCCGCCGTATTCTCCGCGGCGCTGATGGAACTCGGCGCGACCGTGTGTACCGCGCGCACTCCGGATTGCTCGCGCTGTCCGCTCCCGGTCTGTGCGTGGGTCAGCGCGGGACGACCGGTGACCGAGGTGGTCCGCCGCACCCAGAAGTACGAGGGCACCGACCGTCAAGCCCGCGGTCGTCTGCTGGACGTCCTGCGCCACGCCAGCGGCCCGGTCGAGCGGGTGCGCCTCGATCTCGCCTGGACCCGCGATCCGGGACAGCGAGACCGGGCGCTGGACTCACTGCTGGTGGACGGACTGATCGAACAAACCGCTGACGGCTTGTTCGCGCTCGCGGGCGAGGGCGGCGGTCACGATGCGGAATCCATCCCTGATCGGCGCTGTCGGACGTAACTTGTCCGCAGCCGAGCCGCAGCGAAGGCGCAGCTACGCCTAACCACCGAGCACGCGCCGCAGGAAGCGCTCGACCTCCGCCCGGTAACGCTGCGGCTGGTCGTCGTGCACAAGGTGCCCCGCGCCGGGTACCAGGACGTAATCGGCTTCCGGATGCGCGGCGGCCATCCGCCGCATCTGTCCCGGTGGCGTGATACTTCGCTCCCCCTCCAGCAGTAGGGCGGGCACCCGCACGGCGTGCCATTGTCGCCAGAAATCGCGCGTCCCCCATTCCTCGGAAATGTCACGAAACGTGGCGACCGAACCGTGCAGCCGGTATCCCTCCGGCCCGTACTGCAGCGAGTTCAAGAAGTACTGACCGGCCACCGGGCCGAAGAAGGAAAGCACGGCCTCGGCGTCGGGAAAAGGCTGCGGCCACGCCTCGATCATCGCAGCCCAGTGGGCGGCGGTGCGGCCGGTGAAATCCGGCGCGATGTCCTCGATCACCAGCGCCCGGACCCGTTCGGGATGGGTTGCGGCGAAGACCCAGCCGTGCAGTGCGCCCATCGAATGCCCGATCACTACGATCGGTTCGCTGATCGCGGCCGTGCCCGCGGCCAGGTCGTCGACGAATGCCTCGGTTGTCAGCTGGGCGGGCGCGGGTCTGCCATGTCCGGCGGCATCGAAGGTGTAGACGTGGCCGTGTTCGCGCAGCCAGTCCAATTGATCGCGCCAGGTGCGCGCGCTGCCCATCAGTCCGTGCAACAGCAGAATCGGCGCGCCTGCTCCGCCTTCGTCGTGCAACCCGTCGTCGTGCAACATCGGTTCGACAATACGAGCCGCTGAGCACTTTTTCGGCGGCAACCGCTAGCTTGGACTCATGGCTGTTGTGAAGATCAATGCGATCGAGGTTCCCGAGGGCGCGGGCCCCGAGTTGGAGAAGCGGTTCGCCCACCGTGCGCACGCGGTAGAGAACTCACCCGGCTTCCTCGGCTTCCAGCTGCTGCGCCCGGTCGCCGGGGACAGCCGCTATTTTGTTGTCACCCAGTGGGATTCGGAGGAATCCTTCGCCGCCTGGCGCGATGGACCCGCGCGCGAGGCGCACGCGGGCGAGCGCCAGAAGCCGGTCGCGACGGGTGCTTCCCTGCTGGAATTCGAAGTCGTGCTCGACGTCGCCGGGAAGCCCGCGAACTGAGCCCGATCGGGCGGCCGTTGAGCCCATGTGGTGACGCGGGCTGCCGCTGAACGTGCGCTGCCGGGCGAAGTTCGCGCCGGAGCGAGCGCGCGGCAGCCGCAGTCGGCCCGTCGCTGACGCCGCGGTCCTCGATGTCTTTCGCCGGGCAGGTCTGCCTGCCCGGCGACTCGCCCGACGCCGTGGTACGCCCTGCCGGTCGCTGTTGACGCCGGGGGGCATGAGGTGTCACAGTTCGAAGGACCAACGCGAGGGTGATGCGGTAATTCCGGTGCGAATCCGGAGCGGTCGCGCCACTGTATTCCATGCGCCGAGTCCGGTGCCGGAAAAGCCAGACACCGGCACCGTCGCGCCACCACCCGACGGGACGCGTATCCCAAGGAGGACTCGCATGGCCATCGCACATTCGCCCAGCCGGGCAACGGACCCCCTCGCGACCGTACTCGTCACGGTCGGTGTCGTTCTTCTCGCACTACTCACGCTCTACCTGGTCGGGTTCGACCAGGGCGTCATCTCGCGCAGCGGGATGTACCTGCATGAGCTGATGCACGACGGACGCCACCTGCTGGGGCTTCCGTGCCACTGATCGGTTCATTCGGAACACTGCTGCTTCGCGGCCTGCTGGCCGGCCTCATCGCCGGCTTGCTGGCCGCGACAGTCGGTTATTTCGTCGGCGAACCCAAGGTGGACGCCGCGATCGCCATCGAAGAATTGGGCTCCGCCGCCGAGCATCCACATGGCGAACACGCTGAGTCGCCGGGCGGTCATTCCCACGCAGACGCGGACGAACCACTGGTGAGCCGGACCGGCCAGAAATTCGGACAGTTCCTCGCGCTCGGACTGGCCGGGCTGGCGCTCGGCGCCATCTATGCCTCGGTCGCGCACGTAGCGCGGCGCTACACCACCCTGTCCGGCCCGCGGCTCGCATTGGCGTTGGGCGCGGCCGGATGGGCCGCCATCGTCGCGGTACCGTTCTTCAAATACCCGGCCAATCCGCCGGCGGTGGGCGACCCCGACACCATCGACAACCGCACTTTGCTGTGGCTGGCGGCGGTGCTGCTCGGCATCGTGGCCGTCGGTGCCGCGGTGGTCGTGTTCACCGCCTTGCGCGCACAGCTGTCCACGGTGCGGCTGATCGGCGGTGTCGCCGCGTTCGCCGTGGTGACAACGCTCGGCTACGTCCTATTGCCCGCCGTGAACGAGGTGGGCGCGGATTTCCCGGCCACCCTGCTGTGGGAGTTCCGGATGGCGTCACTGGCCGAAACCGCCACACTGTGGACCTGCCTGGCCCTGGGCTTCGCCGCGCTCACCGAATTCGCGACGCGTACCGATACCCCGGTACGGGTAAGGGCCGCTACCGCGGACTGATTCGCGTCCAGAAGCGCTGAGGCAGTGTCGGTTCTATGACCGGCACTGCTCTTTCTTCCTGGCCCGCCCCACCGCGGTTGTCCGCCTCCGCGCCACCCCGCGCTGTTCGCATCGCGTTCGTCGCGCTTGTCGTAGCGTTGCTGGCCGGCGTCGTCGAGGCGATCGCGCGAGCAGCGGTCGCATTCGACGCCGACCCGGCAGACCTGGCAGCCGGATTCGGCATCCGCATAGCGATTTACCTGGTCGTGCTGGCCGTCGCGATGCGCATGTTCCGCGGCGAACGTTGGGCGCGTCTGCTGATCACGGTGGGCGTCGGAGTGTTCGGTCTGCTCTCGCTGAGCATCGAACCGCTGGCCACGGCCATGTCTGCGAAGGAACTGCGCGACCTGGTCACGGACGTGACTCCCGCCTCCGTAACGCTCGGTGTCATCCGCGCCATCCACATAGCCGCTGTGCTCGTCGCGGTTCCCGCGCTCTACACCCGCGGTGCCCGCCGCTGGTTCGGCAAGCGTGGCTGCTTCGCGCACCCGCCTCGTTCCCCGCACACCGAGTATGCGGGGAGCAAAGCGGCCGAACGAACTACGCGAGAGCCGCGTCGAGGGTGATGTTGTCCACCCCCGCCAGCGCTTTGCTGACCGGGCAGCCCGCCTTGGCGGCCTCGGCGGCGGCCTGGAAGGCGTCGGCGTCGATGCCGGAGACGCGACCGCGGACGGTCAGCTTGATCCCGGTGATCCGAAAGCCGCCCGCCGGGTCGGGGCCGAGGGTCACGTCGGCGGTGACGTCCAGGCTTTCCGGCGTGCCACCGGCGTTGCCGATCTGCGCCGACAGCGCCATCGCATAGCAGGAGGAGTGTGCCGCCGCGATCAACTCCTCCGGGCTGGTGGTGCCGTCGGCCTCCTCGGCGGAACGCTTGGGGAACGATACGTCGTACTTGCCGACCCCCGAACTGGTCAGCTCGACCTGTCCCGCCCCCTCCTGCAGGGTGCCGGTCCAGGCGGTACGCGCGGTACGTGTGGGCATCACGGTCCTTTCGCCGATGATCGTTTGACGATTCAGCACGAACCTACCCTGGTCGCATCACGTAGGCTCACCAGTTCGCGGATCGCCGTGGTGTTCCGGGAGATTCGCCAGACCGCACGGTCCACGGGCCGCGCGTACCCGCCAGCGCTGTGGTCTCGCCCAAATCTGGGTCGCGGCCGCCGCGGCCGTAAATCCACCCGCACCAAGCAGTTCGGCGGACCACACCCGGGGTCGGCGATCCCGGCGAGCACCCAGACCGCCCAGTCCGCCGGCGAGCCCGGGGCCGCGGGGGATCGCGCCGAGCCCGCCAGTGTCCACATCCCCCAGAATCGCTATGCCGGTGCGGATTCCGATGCATTCCGGATGCCGATGTCGCGATTGCGGAAATACGTTCGCAGGCGGACGCGAAATCAGGGCCCAGCCGCATAGGCTACGTGCGTGCGGGTGGCAGTGATTTCGGATCGGAACTCGGTCGGATGGGACTGGGGGGTCGCGCTCGTCGTCGCCACGGTTCAAGTGATCGGGGGCACTGTCGCGAACATGCGGCAGACGGGGGTGCATCTCCTCGATGTGCTCGGTTACCTCCTGCTGCTCGCCGGGCCGGTCGCGCTGATCTGGCGGCGGGCGCAGCCCATGCCGGTGCTGTTCGTGGCGCTGGCCGCGTGTCTGGTGTTTTTTCTGCGCGGCTATGGGTACGGGCCGATTTTCGTCGCGCTGGTCGTCGCCTTTCTGACCGCCGCTAGCAGCGGATCTCGTTGGTGGACTTATCCGCTCGTCCCGCTCGGCTATCTCACCCTGGTCTGGCCGGTACCCGCGCTGCTGGGCCGACCCGCCGACCTGTGGCAGATATTCGCCCTGTTGGCTTGGCCGGCTGTGCTGCTGTCGGTGGCCGAAGGGATCCGGCAGCGCAAGGCCGTGCTCGTCGCGCACCGACAACGTGCCGAGGTCGCGTGCCGGGAAGCGGAAGCACAGCGTGAGCGGCAAGCCGGCGAGGAGCGCCTGGCTATCGCCCGCGAACTGCACACCAGTCTGTCGATGATCAACGCGCAGTCCTCGGTGGCGCTGGAATTACTCGACGAGCGGCCGGAGCAGGCGCGGACCGCGTTGGCCGCGATCAAGTCCGCCAGTCGCAACGCACTCGCCGAGGTGCATGCGCTGCTGCACACGATGCGCTCCGCAACAATGCCGGCGCCCGGGGACCAATTGGCGGCTGACGACGCTGCGCACCCGGACCATGGGTCCAGCCGCCGCACGCTCGGCTCGTACAACGGCCGCAGTTCGGCTGCTGCCGAGCCCGCTTCGAGCGGCAGTTCCACGCGGACCGCACCGAAGGCCGATTCCGCCGGCGCACGATCCGCCTCGCGCGCACCCGAGCCGAGCATCGGCGACCTGGACGACCTGCTGCAACGCCCGCGCGCGACCGGATTGACGATCGAGACCCGAGCGCTCGGCACACCGCAGCAACTGCCCAGCGTCATCGATGCGGCGGCAGTGCGGATCATCCAGGAGTCGTTGACCAATGTGCTGCGGCACGCGCCGGGCGCCGGCGCCACGGTGACCGTGCGGTACGCGACGGGCTCAGTGGACATCACCGTCGACAACACCCGACCGACCAGCGCACCGTCGCGTTCCGGCAGCAGCGGCGGCAACGGCATCATCGGCATGCGCGAGCGGGCCCACGCACTCGGCGGCGCGCTCACGGCTGGCCCCCGCCCCAGTGGCGGCTTCCGGGTCGCGGCAAGGCTACCGACGCGAACCCCTGATCCGGGGAAGACCGAACCCACCGCGGCAGCACCAGCACCGACCGCAACCACACCGCCCGGCACGACCGCGTCGAGCACTACGGACGCGCACGCCCCGGCATCGACCACGCCTGATCAGACAACTGCTGGACCTACATCGGCGGCACCCCAGGGAAGACCAACAGGCCCCCAGCAGCCCTGAGCAACCCGGCGGCGAGAACCACTCGAATACCACGCCTGATCGAACAGCCGCGGGCCTACACCAGCGGCACCCCAGGGAAAACCGACAGACACCACAGCGGACCCGAACAACCCCGCGTCGAGCAACCACTCGAACACGACCCGACCGAGTCGTCCGCAGGACGGGCCCGTAGAGCGGCCGAGTACCACCGACCCCGACGAGCCCCGTCGACAGGCGCGACATCCGAACCCGACGCACCCGTCAGCGCTAGCCAACCGCATCGAGCACCGCTGCCACGAACACGCCCACGTCCCTCGCTGGTGCTGTCGCATAGGTGATCGCTTGGTCGAACCCGCGGAACCGTGCGAACACGAAGAGGGCCCGTACCCCGTTTGCCGGTGGTACGGGCCCGCTGTTCGGGACTTACTCGCCGGAGGCGGCCTCTGTGGAACCTTCGGCCGCACCGGTCAGCACGACTTCGGGCTTCTCCTCCGAGGCAGCCTTGGTGAGCTTCGCCTTACCTGTGAAGGTGAACTTGGCGTCCTCGCCGGAGCCCTCGCCGTCCCAGCCCTCGACGTCGACCGAGATGGTCTGGCCGGGGCCGATCTCGCCGAAGAGGATCTTCTCCGACAGCTGGTCCTCGATCTCGCGCTGAATGGTGCGGCGCAGCGGCCGGGCACCGAGGACCGGATCGAAGCCACGCTTGGCCAGCAAGTTCTTCGCGGTCTGGGTGAGCTCGATCGCCATGTCCTTGTTCTTCAACTGCGTGGCGACGCGCCCGATCATCAGGTCCACCATCTCGACGATCTGCTCGGTGGTGAGCTGATGGAAGACGATCACGTCATCGATGCGGTTGAGGAACTCCGGCCGGAAATGCTTCTTCAGCTCGTCGTTGACCTTGAGCTTCATCCGCTCGTAGTTCGAGCCCTCGGCATTGCTCTGGGTGAAGCCGAGTCCGACGGCCTTCGAGATATCCGAGGTGCCGAGGTTCGAGGTGAAGATCAGCACCGTGTTCTTGAAGTCCACGGTCCGGCCTTGGCCGTCGGTGAGGCGGCCGTCCTCCAGAACCTGCAACAGGGTGTTGTAGATCTCCTGGTGGGCCTTCTCGATCTCGTCGAACAGCACGACCGAGAACGGCTTGCGGCGCACCTTCTCGGTGAGTTGGCCGCCCTCCTCGTAGCCGACGTAGCCCGGAGGGGCACCGAACAGCCGCGAGGCGGTGAAGCGGTCGTGGAACTCACCCATGTCGATCTGGATGAGCGCGTCGTCGTCACCGAACAGGAAGTTCGCCAGCGCCTTGGACAGCTCGGTCTTACCGACACCGGACGGACCGGCGAAGATGAACGAGCCGGACGGCCGCTTCGGGTCCTTCAGACCGGCGCGGGTGCGGCGAATCGCCTTGGAGACGGCCTTGACCGCGTCCTCCTGGCCGATGATCCGCTTGTGCAGCTCGTCCTCCATGCGGAGCAGACGGGTGGTCTCCTCCTCGGTGAGCTTGAACACCGGGATACCGGTCCAGTTCGCCAGCACCTCAGCGATCTGCTCGTCGTCGACCTCGGCCACGACGTCCAGATCACCCGAACGCCACTGCTTTTCGCGCTCGGCCCGCTTGGCGACGAGCTGCTTCTCCTTGTCGCGCAGCCGCGCGGCCTTCTCGAAGTCCTGCGCGTCGATCGCGGACTCCTTCTCCCGGCGCGCCTCGGCGATCTTGTCGTCGAACTCACGCAGGTCCGGCGGAGCGGTCATGCGACGGATGCGCATCCGTGCGCCCGCCTCGTCGATCAGGTCGATCGCCTTGTCCGGCAGGAACCGGTCGTTGATGTAGCGGTCGGCCAGCGTCGCGGCGGCCACCAGAGCGCCATCGGTGATGGAGACCCGGTGGTGCGCCTCGTAGCGATCGCGCAAACCCTTGAGGATGTTGATGGTGTGTTCCACCGTCGGCTCGCCGACCTGCACCGGCTGGAACCGGCGCTCCAGGGCGGCGTCCTTCTCGATGTACTTGCGGTACTCGTCGAGGGTGGTCGCGCCGATGGTCTGTAGCTCGCCGCGGGCCAGCTTCGGCTTCAGAATCGAGGCGGCGTCGATGGCGCCCTCGGCTGCGCCCGCACCGACCAGCGTGTGCAGCTCGTCGATGAACAGGATGATGTCGCCGCGGGTGTTGATCTCCTTGAGCACCTTCTTCAGGCGCTCTTCGAAATCACCGCGGTAACGGCTGCCCGCGACCAGGGAGCCCAGGTCCAGGGTGTAGAGCTGCTTGTCCTTCAGCGTCTCGGGCACCTCGCCGTTGACGATGGCCTGCGCGAGCCCCTCGACCACCGCGGTCTTGCCGACACCCGGCTCGCCGATCAGCACCGGGTTGTTCTTGGTCCGGCGGCTGAGTACCTGCATGACGCGCTCGATCTCCTTCGAGCGGCCGATGACCGGGTCGAGTTTGCCCTCGAGCGCGGCCTGGGTCAGGTTGCGGCCGAACTGGTCGAGCACCAGCGAGGTGGACGGGGTGCCCGCCTCACCGCGCGACCCGGACTCGACCGGCTCCTTGCCTTGGTACCCGGACAGCAGCTGGATGACCTGCTGACGCACGCGGTTGAGATCGGCGCCCAGCTTCACCAGCACCTGCGCCGCCACGCCCTCACCCTCGCGGATGAGGCCGAGCAGGATGTGCTCGGTGCCGATGTAGTTGTGACCGAGCTGCAGCGCCTCGCGAAGACTCAGCTCCAGCACCTTCTTGGCGCGCGGGGTGAACGGGATGTGCCCGGACGGGGCCTGCTGGCCCTGGCCGATGATCTCCTCCACCTGGCTGCGTACGCCTTCCAGCGAAATACCGAGCGACTCCAGCGACTTGGCCGCGACGCCCTCACCCTCATGGATCAGCCCCAGCAGGATGTGCTCGGTGCCGATGTAGTTGTGGTTGAGCATCCGGGCCTCTTCCTGGGCCAGGACAACGACACGCCTCGCGCGGTCGGTGAACCTCTCGAACATCGCTCCCTCACTCTCCTGCTCCGACATTCTGGCAACAGACGCCGCAGTGTGCTGTGTATATCCGTGGGCGTCAGCCTGCCATGAAGCCCGGGGGTTGCGGCCCCCGCCTCCACTCTAGTTGGCGGGGGATGCCGCCGTCGCCAGTCCACCTTATTGCCGACCTGCGACAGCGCGGTCATTCATTCATAACGTGGGCTTCGCGGGATTCGTTTCCAGCCAGGTTTTGCCCTCAGCGAACAGGCGCCCGACGAGGCGAATCTCCGGCCCGCGCGGATGACCCCGGCTACCTACCCGGTGTACTGAGCGGCGAAACCGCAGGGCACCGGCCGGGGATGCGCGGGATCGAGCGCGTTGAGCACGTAGGTCGCGGCCCTCGGACTGCCCGCTATGCCCGTATGCCCAGAGTAGTCCGTCGCGCATCCGTCCTGAACCACGATGTTCGTCGCGCGAGGGCCCGCGACCAGCCCCGCGGTGTAGGGCACGACCAGCTCATCCAGCATGGTCGCGATATTCGTATAAGCGACATCGGGGTGATAGACGCCGTCCTGGTTGAGCGCGCGCATGAAGTCCGATCCTTGCAGGACCTGGCGGCATGCTTGGCACGGCGATCCGGCTACCGCGTCGAACAGCGGGCCCAGACCGAGCCGGGTGCCGAAATCGTTCAGTTCCGCCATGCCGCCGGCGTTCGAGCCGAGCCAGGGCGGGGCCAGCGCGACCAGTTTGTCCACCTTCGCCGCGCCACCGAGCCGCTTGACGAAGTAGTTGCCGATCAAGTTGCCCTGAGAGTGGCCGATGAGGTCGACTCGGGCCGCGCCGGTCGCGCCGAGCACACGGTCGACGAACGTGGCCAGCTGTGCCGAGCTCTGCTCGATCGGGAGCATGCCTCCGATGGCCGACAACGGCCAGGGCAGGTCATAGTTGCCGTAGGTGGCCGCGTACACGCAATAGCCCTCGTTGGCCAGCAGCGGCGCGTACACGCCCCAATTCGTCTGCGCGCCACCACCCGTACCGTGCACGAGAACCACCGGATCCGGGTGCTCGGGGCTGGGCCGGCAGGACCAGTTGTTGGTGCCGGGCAGCGAACCGCCCGGATTCGCCAGCTCGGCGGGGACGCCGGCGAAGAAGTTGAAGTCGACGGGATACCGCTCCTGCGCGTGCGCCGAGCCCGCCGCGGCGACGGCGCACACCACTACCAGCCCAACGACGAGCAGAGAAAAGCCCGAGACACGTCGCACGATAGCCTCCAGGTATCGATAGCCTCCAGGTATCGACTGCGTTAGGGGAAGCTACCGTACGAAGTGCCCCAGGCGGGGGAGATTCCCGCGGATCGCCGGAGAAACTCTGGCTGACCGAAGGTCGGCGCTCCGGGCTGGTTCAGCGTCGGGTACCGGCCCGCAACCACCCGAGCCGACGTTCCCGCAGCGGCGGACGGCTTCCCCTACTGGGCGCCCGTGGCGAACAGCGTGCCGCACAGCGCCAGGACGGCCGGCCTGCGGAGCACGCCGCGCACGATGTTCCACCGGACCCACGCGGATTCGAAATCGGAACGCACAGCGACGAGGTCAGTGATCGAGATCACAGATCGCGATCGGAAATGAGGCCACTCTGCATGGCCAGTCCGGCCAGCCGCACGCGCTTCTGGTTCTGCGGCAGGTCCTCCACGCCGAACTTGGCGAACAGCGCGCGAAGATGGGTCTTGATCGCGTCGACGCTGAGGAACAACTCCTCCGCGATCTGCTGATTGGAAGCCGGGGTGGCGAATCCGGTGCCGTGCTTGTAGGGGCGGCACAGCGCGATCAGCACCGAGCGCTGCGTCTGGGTGAGCGAACGCGCGGTGGGAACCGACCCGGTCGAGGTGCGGGTGATGTCGTCGGGCGCACCGCCGAAATCGTGAAAGGAAACCCGCGAGGTCCCGACTCGGATGACGTCGCCGGCCATCAGCCTGCGTCGGCCGACGAGCCGGTCGCCGTTGACGAAAGTGCCGTTGCGGGAAAGCCCGTCGTCGACGATGGTCCAGTGCGCGCCCAGATACTCGACCGCCGCGTGCAGCCGGGAGACCTCCGCGTCCCAGCTCAGGGACAGATCGGCATGCGGGGAACGACCGATGGTGACACGGCCGCGGTCCGACGTGAGCGTGAACTCCTGTTGTCGACCGGCGTCATCGGTGAACCGCAAGAATGATCCGACGAATCCCGTCACTGCGCCGATACCTCGCCTTTCCATACCGCCAGTGACCGTCGCACGTTTCCATCGTGCCGCGTTCGTGAACTATGAGCAAGATCGATTCGTTCGCCGACGTGGGCCACCGTGTCATCCGGTCCGCCGCTATATCGAAGCCACTATCACAAACAAGACCGCCGCCCCTGCGTCGCACGATTCGCCGGGACGGCGGTCGAAATAGAACTATCCCTTCGCGGCCTTGTTGTACGCGTCGGTGATGTCGGCGGAGATACGGCCCCGCGCGGACACCTTGTGACCATTCCGGCGCGCCCACTCGCGAATTGCAGCGCTTTGTTCCCGGTCGATGGAGACCCGACTCTTGGGCGTACCCGCCGCCGCGGCGGCGGCCTTGACCCGGCGCCGACCGCTGACCCGGCGCGCATTCGAAACCCACTCTTCCAAACCGTCGCGCAGCTTCGCCGCATTTGCCGACGACAGATCGATCTCGTACGACACACCGTCAATCGCAAACTCGATGGTCTCGTCTGCGATGGACTCACCGTCGACATCGTCGATCAGGCTAACGGTGACCTTCTTTGCCATGAGATGAACGTCCTCTCGAAATCGTGCGACCCGCATACTAGGCCGATTACCCGAGGCAAGAATACCTTGAATTCCGGAAATTCCAAGACGGGGCCACTGCTTTGCAATCAGGGTGGTCACCTGGTGACCGGACGCACAATTGGGAACAGTATCGTTTCTCGGATTCCCAATCCCGTCAGCGCCATCAACAACCGATCGATTCCCATACCTGTTCCGGTGGTCGGCGGCATGCCGTGCTCCATCGCGGCGAGGAAGTCCTCGTCGAGTGCCATCGCCTCGTCGTCACCCTGCGCGGCCAGCCGAGCCTGGTCGACGAACCGCTCGCGTTGGATCACCGGGTCGACCAACTCCGAATAGCCAGTGGCCAACTCGAAGCCGCGCACATAGAGATCCCACTTCTCCGTGACACCTGCCCGGCTCCGGTGCTGCCTGGTCAGCGGGGAGGTCTCGACCGGGAAGTCGCGCACGAAAGTCGGTGCGTACAGCTTGTCGCCATACTGATGTTCCCATAGTTCCTCGACGAGTTTCCCGTGCCCGTAGCCCTTGCCCTCCGGAATTTCCAGACCGACCCGATCCGCGAGCGCGCGCAATTCGGAGACGGACGTTTCCGGCGTGACCGAGACACCCAGTGCATCCGACAACGACGGGTACATCTCGACCGTCGCCCACTCGCCGCGCAGATCGTATTCGGTGCCGTCGGCCAGGGTCACCACCTGGGTGCCGAACACCTCTTGGGCGACTTCCTGGACCAATTCCCGGGTCATCCGCGCCGAGTCGTCATAGGTCCCGTATGCCTGGTATGTCTCCAGCATCGCGAACTCGGGAGAATGCGTGGAGTCCGCACCTTCGTTCCGGAAGTTCCGATTGATCTCGAAGACCTGCTCCAGGCCACCGACAACGCACCTTTTCAGGAACAACTCGGGCGCGATGCGCAGGTAGAGGTCCATATCGAGGGCATTCGAGCGGGTGACGAACGGCCGCGCCGCCGCGCCGCCGTGCAGCGTCTGCAGCATCGGCGTCTCGACCTCGAGGAATCCCCTGCGCTCCAGGGCGTTGCGCAGCGCGCGCACCACCGCGATGCGGGTACGCGCCATTTCCCTGGCTTCAGGACGCACGATCAAGTCGACATAACGCTGCCGGACCCGGGACTCCTCGTTCAGCTCCTTGTGCGCCACCGGCAGCGGGCGCAGCGACTTGGCCGCCATGAACCAGGAATCGGCCATGACACTCAGTTCACCTGTCCGGGAGGCGATGACCTCCCCCTGGACAAAGACGAAGTCACCGAGGTCCACGTCGGCCTTCCAGGCGGCCAGCGAGTCCGCGCCCACGGCATTGAGGCTGATCATTGCCTGCAACTTGGTGCCGTCACCCTCCTGCAGCGTCGCGAAACACAACTTGCCGGTATTTCGCAGGAAAATGACGCGTCCGGCGACACCGACCTGCTGACCGGTGGCCGTGTCGGCAACCAGGTCGGGATATGCGGCCCGAATTTCGGCGAGGGTATGCGTACGCGGCACGACGACCGGATAGGCCTCGCCACCGGCCGCGAGCAGTCGCTCCCGCTTCTCCCGGCGAATCCGCATCTGTTCCGGTGCGCCGTCGGCGTCGGGTGCCACGGCAGACCGCTGATCCGATGTCGATGCGCTGGAGGATGCAGAGTTCGGGGTGCTCACATCGAACAACCCTAGCGTGCACCGGAAATCGTTTTGCGGGCTGCCCAGGCTCTCGCCATTAGTAACGAGAAGGTATCGGCCCGGCGAACTAGTCGAGATGCTCCACGAAGCACGCACCGAACTCGAAAATGCCGGGCGGGCACCGTGCGGTGTACGGAAACATCTGTGCACCCGGCTAATTCGAGTTGGAAGTGATCGCGGCGAATTTACAACGAGGCGAGCGAGTCGAGCTCACGCGTGAAGTGCGGCGCCCGCGCGGCGACGTTCAGCAGCCCCGCCGCCTTCAGTGCCTGGTATCCGCCGACCAGGTCGGTTGCCCGCCGCAGCCCGAGTTGTTGCAGCGCGGCGGCGGCCAGGCTGGAGGTATAGCCCTCAGAGCAGACGACGATCCACTCCACCTCGTGGTCGGCGGCCAAGGCCAGGCGGGCAGAACTGGCCGGATCCAGCCGCCATTCCAGGACATTGCGCTCGATCACCAAAGCGCCCGGCAACGTGCCCTCGTGCCCGCGCTGCGCCTGCGGCCGGATATCCACCAGAATGGCGCCCCGTTCGATCGCTTCCGGCAATTCGAAGGCGTAGATCCGGTTCAGCTGGGCCCGCGCGTTCTCGAGCATCTGATCGACGGTCAAACGGGTCATTACATATCACCTTCGGGCTGGTCGGTGAGAACGGTTCGGGTGCGCCGGAGGGTGCCGTGGCCGGTCACCTCGTAATACGACATGGCGGTAAGCGGCGGGGAATAGGCATGGACGCTCAGCGTCGGATCGAGCGGGCCCGCGGATTCGGCGACACCCGGCACGGCGGCGGGCGCGCGCATGACGTCGTGCACCCAACCGATCGGGAACGATGCCTGATCACCCGCCGTGAGCGTGCGGCAGCGCAATTCCGTTCCATTCCAACGGTATTCGGAAAGCGCGCCACTGAGCACGGTCAGCGCGCCGAGCGATCCGGCGTGGTCGTGCAATTCGGTCGACTTGTCCGGCGTCCAACTGATCAGCCAGACGTCGACCTCGTCGTCGGCGAGCAATCTGGTCGCCCAGCGCTCGTCGGTGGGCCAGCGGCCGTCCGCGGGCAGCAGATGGTCATAACGCCCGGCCAGGACGTCTTCGGCACCTTCGTCGGTCAGCCGCAGCAGATCGGCCGGGCGGAGCCGAGTCGGCAGCGCGGGCGCCACCGAACGATCCAGCGGCGGGGTGGCCGACAACGCGGTACGCGCGGACGAAAGGGCGAGTACAGAAGAACGCATGAGCGAATCTCCAGGAAGATGGTATCGGTCGAGGACGGGTAGTCAGCCTCGATCGGTCGAGGCAGGTCAGCCTCGACAACACTCCTGGGTGCTCACGCGGTAATACACGGCGGCCAGTCTAGCAGCGGGCTTCGGTTGTGCAAATATCCCGCGAGCCGACGCAGGCCATAGTGAGCGACGTCACCTGGGGAATACTCTGCTCCAACCTTCGCGGAGGGTGCCGCGTAAGTGCGGCGCCACCACAGCCCTCAGCGCGGAGGTCGAGAAGCTGTTCACGACCGATCCTTTCGCGAAACAGGTATCACCACTTGGCGCATCGTCGAATTCGCGGCAGCCAAAGCCGCCCCACACCGGCGGGCCACCGCCGGTAGCCCGCCTGAGCTGCCGCCCGCGACACTCGCCGCACTCGCGGAGCCGCCCTGGTGACTCAGGGTCGGCGGCGCTGCTGATTACGCTCGTAGACCAGTCGCAGGCCATCGAGCGTCAGATGCGGTTCGAGGTGATCGATGGTTTCCGACTCCGGGACGATCAGCGGCGCACTCGCGCCGGTCGCCACCACCGCGACATCGTCGCCGGCAAAGGCGGCGAATTCGTCGCGAATCCGATCGATCAGTCCGTCCACCAAGCCCGCGAATCCGAATATCGCGCCGGACTGCATGCATTCCATGCTGTTTTTCCCCACCACCGACCGCGGCCTGGTCAATTCGGCCCGCCGCAGCGCGCTGCGTTCCACCAGAGCCTCGGTGGAGATCTCCACACCGGGCGCGATGATCCCGCCGAGGAACTCGCCCTTCTTCGACACCAGATCCACGCAGATCGCCGTAGCGAAATCGACCACGATCGCGGGCGAAGCATACCGATGGTGGGCGGCCAGACAATTGACGATGCGGTCCGCGCCGACTTCTTTCGGGTTGTCGACCAGCAGCGGAATGCCCGTGCGCACACCGGGCTCCACCAGCACATTCGGAACGTGACCCCAGTACTGGCTGAACATGGCTCGGAGTTCGCGCAGCACCGGTGGCACGGTGGACAGCGCACAGACACCGATCACCTCGTCCAGTTGCGCGCCGACCAGCCCGCGCACCTGCATGGCGAATTCATCGGCGGTCAACAGTGGATTGGTGTGTATTCGCCAGTGCCGCACCAGTTTCGAATGCGCCCCGGTCCCCGAGAACAGACCGAGTTCGATACTGGTGTTGCGGACATCGATGGTCAGCAGCATGTCCCGGCCGCCGACTCAGACGAACGACAGGGACCGCGGCGAGGTCAGGCCCGAGCCCTCCGGCGCGTGCGCCGGGTCGGAGCCCAGCTCGACGGGGCGGTTGCGCTCGTCGACGAACACCACCTTGGGGTCGTACTCCGCGAGCTCCTGTTCGTTCAGCTGCCCGTAGGCGATCAGGATGACCAGGTCCCCGGGGTGCACCAGGTGGGCGGCGGCTCCGTTGATCCCGATCACGCCGGAACCCCGCTCGCCGGCGATGACGTAGGTCTCCAGCCGGGCGCCGTTGTCGATGTCCACGATGCAGACCTGCTCGCCTTCCAGCAGGTCGGCGGCATCGAGCAGGTCCTGGTCCACCGTGACCGAGCCGACGTAGTGCAGGTCGGCGTGCGTCACGGTGGCGCGGTGGATCTTCGACTTCATCATGGTGCGCAGCATTGCGTCGCCCTTTCTAGTTCGCGGGAGGGAGCAGGGCGGGATCGGACACCGCCTGGGCAGGCTGGGACGAGTGCGCGATAGGCCGCGAACCGGAGACGGTCGGGTGCCCATCGAGCGGAGCGCCGAGGGTCACGGCAATATTGTCGAGGAGCCGGGTCGCGCCGACCTTGGCCGCGATCAATAGCCTGGCGTTCCCGGTGGCCGGGGCGGGCCCCAAGTTGGCCGAACGCAGTTCCAGGTAGTCCAGGTCGACGCCGGTCGCGGCGTCGAGCACCTGGCGGGCGGCGGCCAGTACTGCGTCACCGCCGAGCCCGGCCGCGTGCTTGCCCGCCGACAGTGCGGCCGAGAGCGCGAGAGCCGATTCGCGCTGCGCCGGGTCGAGATAGCGATTGCGCGAGGACAGGGCCAAGCCGTCGGCCTCGCGAACGGTGACCACCGGGGTGATCTTCACGTCGAAATTCAGATCACGAACCATCTGCCGGATCAGAGTGAGCTGCTGGTAGTCTTTCTCACCGAAGAACGCCTCGGTCGGGCGTGCGATCTGCAGCAGTTTGGCGACCACCGTGAGCATGCCGGCGAAATGAGTCGGTCGACTCGCCCCCTCCAGTTCGGCGCCGAGCGGGCCCGGCTGCACGGTGGTGCGCGGGCCGTCCGGGTACATATCGGACACGCTCGGAGCGAATACCAACCCAACGCCCTCGGCACGCAGCGCCTCGACGTCCGCCTCCAGGGTCCGGGGGTAGCTGCCCAGGTCCTCGTTCGCACTGAACTGCAAGGGGTTGACGAAGATGGACACGATGACCACCTGGTTGGTCCGTTTCGCCGAGCGCACGATCTCCAAGTGGCCCGCGTGCAGGGCGCCCATTGTCGGCACCAGGGCAACCGTGCGGCCGACACCACGCAGGGCAGCGGATACCGCGCTGAGCACGGCGGGATCGTGATGCACGGTCAGCTCGCCCGGGCGATAGGCGCCGCGCAATTTCGGATCGAACATCAGCGTCCTTCCAGCAGTTCGATAACGGCGGGGGCGGTGCCGGCCCGCTGCGCGGTGCGCAGCGACAAGGCGCGGTACGCCTCGGCCAGCTGTGGGTCGACCGACGCCAGCGCGGCCAGATGAGCAGCGACGGCGGCCGCGTCGCCACGGGCCACCGGACCCGTCAGCGCGGACTGACCGCGGCGCAATGCGTTGTCCAGGGCCGCCGAGGCCAGCGGGGCGAGCAGCCGCTCGGCCAAGCCACCCGGCTGATCGTCGACCGCCTGCTGGCCGAGCAGTCCGGGACCTGCCAGCGCGGCGCGCAGCGCGGCGAGCGCATCGACGATCACTGTGACCAGGTGATTACTGCCGTGCGCGAGCGCGGCGTGATACAGCGCCCGGTTGTCTTCCGGCACCCGCACCGGCTCGCCGCCCATCTCGATCACCAGCGACTGCGCGATGGCGTAGCCGACCTCGTCGGCGGCTGTGATGCCGAAGCAGGCGTTGCCCAGCCTGGTCACGTCTTCGTCGTGGCCGGTGAAGGTCATGGCGGGGTGGATGGCCAGCGGCAGGGCGCCGAGCTCAGCGAGCGGGGCGAGCACACCGACACCGTTCGCGCCGGAGGTATGCGCCACGATCGTGCGCGGCCGGACGACCCCGGTCCCGGCCAGCCCCCTGACCAGGCCGGCCAGCTCGGTATCGGGCACGGCGAGCAGCAGCAACTCGCTGCGTGCGGCCACCGCTTCGATCGGCAGTATCTCCGAGTCGGGCAACCGGGTACGGGCACGGCGCACCGAGGCATCGGAGATCGCGCAGACGCCGAACACCACGTGTCCGGCGCGCTCGAGCGCCGCGCCCAATGCCGAACCCACGCGTCCCGCCGAGACGATGCCCACCGTCAGGCGTGCGGGCGCGGGGTCGTAGCCCGAAGTCGCGCCTTCGGAATTCATGCTTCTCGAGGTCAACGTTGTCCTCTCGATGTCGTTCCAGTCCCGCCTTGCGGGTACCGGACGCCTACGCCACGTAGGATATCGGGACGCACTTGGGCGATGCCACGGGTGCCCGCGTGATTTAGGCCGCAGTACCGGGCCGGGTCAGCGCCCGTCGCGCTCCTCGGATTGCAGGTTGGCCATGATCTCCGCGACGGAGAGACGCCCTGACGGCGTCTCGCCATCCTCCTCGACCCGGCGCCGCCTGCGCGCGCTCGGCGTGCCCACAATCGGCGCAGGGGTCGCGGGCGGGACGGGTCCCGGGCTGGGTTCGGGCCGCCCGACCGGCTGCTTCGGGGGTTCGTCGACCGGTTTGCCGGCGGTCTCGGTGAATGCTTCGGCCCAACCGCGCGGCCCGTGCTCGTCGTCCTGGTCGTCTTCATCGGACGAGACGGCCGCGGTCTCCGCGGTGACCGGCTCGTCGAACGGGCTGGCGAAGACCGGGGGCCGGGGGTGGTCGGGCTCGAAGATCGGCGTCGTACTGCTACGCGGTTGCTGGTCGGCGAACGCCGACCACATTCCGGCATTCACGGAGCTATTGTTCGCCGATTCCACACTCGAGCTGGTCAGCTCCTGAATCCGGGTCGCGTCGGCGCGCAACGCGGGCCGGTCCATCGGCATATTTCCGTCGAACAGCCGCTGCAAACTCTGGCGCAGCACGGTGAGCTCGGCGCGCAGCGCCGCGAGCTCGGTGGCGTCTGCGCCCACTTCCGCACGCACGCGCGCCTCGACACCGAGCTCGTACTCGCGGCGCGCGGTGACCTCCCGTTCCAGCTGCAGCTCGTAGACCGTCTGCAGATCGCGGACCTTCGCCTTGTCGATCGTGGCGGCTTTGCGGTACCTGGTCGCGGCCAGCGCGCCGATTGCGGCGGCCCATAACGCCGCGACCAGACCAACCCGTACGAACTGCACATTGTCGCTGAAGACCAGGAAAACGCTGGCAACCAGACCCGACAGGATCAAGCCGCCGCTGAACAGTTTTCCCGTGTCGACCCGTCGTCGACGGGAAGTGCTGCTACGGGAGGGTGAAACCATGCCCGCCAGGGTAGCCAAAACCCGGACCGTCGCCCAGATTCGGTGATGTGATCCCAGTCAGGGGACTAGCTATGTGGTTGCCCCATCGTCGGTGGGGTCCTCAGGCGCCCGGCAGCAGTACTCCAGCCACAGGGCCGCAGCAACCAAAGCCGCCCCCGCCAGCATCCCGACGATCGCGCCCGGGCTGTCCGCGGCCGCGGCGCGCAGCGTGCCCCGTTGCGGGAGCACCCAGCACAGGAAGCCGAGCCAGATGCCGGCGGCGATCGAACCCACCTGCACCGACGCCTTCGCCAACGCGACAGCGCGAGCCGCGGTGATCGGATGCAACTGGTGGCGGCCGTCGCCGATCTGATGATCGTTGACCCGGGCGCGGATCACGAAAGCGAGCACGGCCTCGATCGCGGCCACCGGGTAGAGCGAGGCGCCCGCGAAGATCGAGATCGGCGGGAAGTTGTCATAGGCCACCCGGGTGGCGATCCACGCGACGACCGCGGCGATGAGCACATTCGCCACAAGGTCCAGGACGCGCGTCGGCTTGAGTTTCACGACGCCGGGCCCGTCAGCGAGAACGCGGTGCGGCGCACGCCGGCCCGCTCGGCCGGATCGAGCCGCTCCAGCAGGTCCGCGACGGCATACACCGCGCCGTCGACCTCGAGCACCGCGTCCGGCACGACATCCAGCCACGGCACCAGCACGAACGCACGGCGGTGTGCCTGCGGGTGCGGCAAGATCAGATCCGGGTCGGTACTGCGACAGGCAACCAGCTCGCCATCGCGCAGCTCGGCGCACCACACGACGTCCACGTCGAGTGTGCGCGCGCCCCAGCGCACGTCGCGGACCCGTCCCGCGGCCTGCTCCAGCTCCTGGCCACGCCGCAGCCAGTCCGCACCGCCGAATGCCGGATCTTCCACCAGCACAGCGGCATTGAGGTAGTCCTGCTGCGGAACACCGCCCCAAGGCGCGGTCGAATACACCGCGGACACGGCCAGGACCCGATGCCCGAAGCCATCGAGGACGCTTTGGAGATGCGCGAGCCGGTCACTCAGATTGGAGCCGATGGACAGCACCGCGCGCGTCATCGGCCCGCCTCCGCGGCGCGCTCGGTCCGCGATAGGACCGGGCCGGTATTTCGCTCGCTCACGCTGTGCCCTTTCTCACACGAGCGGAGCCCCCCACGGTCACACCGCGCTGCCTCATGCGGGATGTTCCCCTCGGTGCCGCGCGGTGACCACCCGGACGTCGGCGAAAGTGTGCGGGATCGGCGCCGACGGCTTGTGCAGCACCACCTCGACCGATCTGATCCGCGGATCGGTCATCACGTCGTCGGCGATCTCCGACACCACCGACTCGATGAGATTACGCGGCGGGCCCTGGATGATCCGCACCGCGCGCTCGGCCAGCGCGCCGTAGTCCACGGTGGCCGCCAAGTCGTCGGATACCGCTGCGACGGCGAAATCCACCCATACGGTCAGATCGACCAGGAACTCCTGGCCGTCACGGCGCTCATGATCGAACACCCCGTGATATCCGTAGGCGCGCAGGCCGCGCAGTTCGATCCGGTCGGCACCGGGCCGGATCGCCGCGGTCCGCGCCGCGGCACCGTCGTCGGCATGGACCGGGGACTGGCTCATCGGTGAGCTCCTCGCGCACTCGGGCGGGCGGTATCGTGCTCTGCGGCGCGCTGCTGTGCGGCGTTCTGCCACGCACTGACGACCGCGATGGCGTCGAGGGAAGCGCGCACGTCGTGCACCCGCACACCCCAGGCATCGTGCAGCGCGGCGAGCGCCGAGATGGTCGCGGTGGCCGTCTCCCGACCACCCGGTGGACGCGCTCCGGCGGCGTCGGCGAGCAACGTGCCGAGAAAGCGCTTACGGGAGGCGCCGATCAGGATCGGCAGTCCGTGTGCGACGAGTTCCGGCAGTGCGCCGAGCAGTGCCCAGTTGTGTTCGGCGTTCTTCGCGAAACCCAGACCCGGGTCGAGAATCAACCGAGACGGATCGACCCCTGCCGCGACAGCCACGTCCACCTGCCTGTCCAGTTCAGCCAGTACCTCGGTCACCACGTCGTCATAGTGTTCGGCGGGCCCGGTGTGCCGGTAGTCGGCGCCCGCCCGCCAGTGCATCAGAATCCACGGAACCTCGGCGGATGCGATCACCCGCACCATATCCGGGTCGGCACGGCCACCGGAGACATCGTTCACCACCGATACCCCGGCGGCGATCGCCGCTTCGGCGACCGCGGCGCGCATGGTGTCCACGCTGGTGGGCACGCCCGCCGCGACCAGTCCGCGAATGACGGGCGTAACCCGAGCCGCCTCGGTCGGCGCATCGATGCGTACCGCGCCGGGCCTCGTCGACTCGCCGCCGACATCGATGATGTCCGCCCCCGCGTCGTACAGCCTCATGCCCTGGGCGATGGCGAGTTCGGGATCGAGATACTTGCCACCGTCGGAGAACGAATCGCTGGTGACATTGACGATGCCCATCACCAGACAGGAACGACCGCCGCGCGCACCGACCCCGCTCACCTGGGCGGCTGTGGCCGCGCGCCGAGGCTCGGTTCGGTCGGTGAGCGCGCGGTGGCCGTCATCGGTCGGGGGAACTCTCTTCGCTCCTGGCTCAGGCACCGCCGGCTCGCTCACTTACGCAGGATGAGATCGAGCGCCTCCGCACGCGAGGCGGCGTTGGACTGGAGCAATCCGCGCACCGCGGACGTGGTGGTGCTCGCGCCCGGCTTGCGAATGCCGCGCATCGCCATGCACAGGTGCTCGGCCTCGACCACGACGATGGCGCCCCGCGGGTCCAGCTTGCGCATCACCGCGTCAGCGATCTGGCTGGTCAGGCGCTCCTGCACCTGGGGGCGCTTGGCGTACAGGTCGACCAGCCTGGCGAGTTTGGACAGACCGGTGACCCGGCCGTGCGGCCCGGGGATGTAGCCGACGTGGGCGACACCATGGAAGGACACGAGGTGGTGCTCACACGTGGAGTACATCGGGATGTCCCTGACCAGCACCAGTTCCTGGTGTCCCTCGTCGAACGTGGTGTTGAGCACCGCATCCGGCTCCACGTAGAGGCCGGCGAACGTCTCCCGGTACGCACGCGCCACCCGGGCGGGCGTATCGCGCAGACCGGGCCGGTCCGGATCCTCACCGACGGCGATCAACAATTCCCGGACCGCGGCTTCGGCGCGGACCCGGTCGAACGACCTGCCGGTTTCCAGCGCGACCAGGCCGGGCTCGGTTACGCCGAGGTCGACACCGTCGTGTTCAGCAGCATTGGACCCGGCAGCATTGGACTCGGCGAGGACGTAGCCACCGCCATGATTGTTGGCCGACAATCGAGGACACCTCCAAAATCTCGGGATGCCGACAATTACTCGGCACCCCCGCTGGTCGAGCGTAATCGTCCCCGGCCGCGGCCCGGCCGATGGCCTCGCGACGCCACCGATCGGACCCATCGGCGCGAGCGACTGGTCCTGGGGCGGCAGTTCGGGTGACCACGAAGAACATCCGGCAAAGTCGCCCGGTTTCAGTGCCGGCCGTTCGGTCCATTCCAGTCGCCGTTTTCGCCCTCACCGGCCGGGTTGCCGCGCCGCGGCTCGTCATAGCCGCCATGCTCGCCGTATCCGTCCCGGCCGTAGGCGTCGTCGTGCTCACCCTGCGGACCCCACGGCTGGAAGCCCTGCGGCGGCTGCTGCGGATCACCCCACCCGCCGGGCTGCCCCTGCTGCTGCGGCTCGTCCCGCGGCGGCCAACCAGGCGCCGACCAACCCGCCGGAGCGCCGTAGTCCGGGCGCGAGCCGTGCGTGCCCTGGCGCGGGTACGCCGGCACGGGCGCCGCTGGAAGCGGGTAACCGGGCGTGGTCGGACGGCCATATTGCGGCGGCGCGCCGTACCCGCTCTCGTGCGGCGGATAACCGTTGGCTCCCTGCGGCTCGCGCTGCGCGGACGCGGCCACCGGCTTCACCAAAGGCTCCGGCGGCCACGATTCGCCGCGCTCGGCAGCCAGTTCGCCCGGCGTCTTCACCGGCGGCTTGTCCGACGGCACGCGACCGCCGAAATCGTTGAACGCCGTGATCCGCGGTCGTTTCTGCACCGCGGCGAGGACCTGCTCGAGTTCCTTGCGATGCAAGGTCTCCCGCTCCAGCAGCGCGGTGGCCAGATCGTCGAGCACGTCGCGGTACTCGTTGAGGATGGCCCACGCCTCGGTGTGCGCGGCCTCGATCAGGTTGCGCACCTCCTCGTCGATCGCGCCCGCCACCTCATGGGAGTAGTCCGAACCCATTCCCATCGAGCGGCCGAGGAACGGATCGCCCTGTTCCTGGCCGTAGCGGACCGCACCGAGCCGGGCGCTCATGCCGTACTCGGTGACCATCGCGCGAGCGATCTTGGTGGCCTGATCGATATCGGAGGACGCGCCGGTGGTCGGCTCGTGGAACACCAGTTCCTCGGCCGCGCGACCGCCCATCGCCATGACCAGGCGCGCGATCATCTCCGAGCGGGTCATCAGGCCCTTGTCATCCTCGGGCACCGTCATGGCGTGACCACCGGTACGGCCACGCGCGAGGATGGTGACCTTGTACACCGGCTCGATGTCCGGCATCGCCCAGGCGGCAAGGGTGTGACCGCCCTCGTGGTAGGCGGTGATCTTCTTCTCGTGCTCGCTGATGATCCGGCTCTTGCGGCGCGGGCCGCCGATCACGCGGTCGACCGATTCCTCCAGCGATTCGCCGGTGATCACCGCGCCGTGCTCGCGCGCGGTGAGCAGCGCGGCCTCGTTGATCACATTGGCCAGGTCGGCGCCGGACATGCCGACGGTGCGCTTGGCGAGGCCGTCCAGGTCGGCATCGGGCGAGATCGGCTTGCCCTGCGAGTGCACCCGCAGGATGGCGCGGCGTCCGGCGAGATCGGGGTTGCCGACCGGGATCTGCCGGTCGAACCGGCCGGGACGCAGCAGCGCGGGATCGAGGATGTCGGGGCGGTTGGTCGCCGCGATGAGGATGATGCCGGTGCGGTCACCGAAGCCGTCCATCTCGACCAGTAGCTGGTTGAGGGTCTGCTCGCGCTCGTCGTGACCACCGCCGAGGCCGGCGCCGCGCTGGCGGCCGACCGCGTCGATCTCGTCGACGAAGATGATGCAGGGACTGTTCTGCTTGGCCTGCTCGAACAGGTCGCGCACCCGGGAGGCGCCGACGCCGACGAACATCTCCACGAAATCCGAACCGGAGATGGTGAAGAACGGCACGCCCGCCTCGCCGGCCACGGCGCGGGCCAGCAGTGTCTTACCGGTGCCGGGCGGGCCGTAGAGCAGCACGCCCTTGGGGATCTTGGCGCCGAGGGCCTGGTAGCGGACCGGGTTCTGCAGAAAGTCCTTGATCTCGTAGAGCTCTTCGACTGCCTCGTCGGCTCCGGCCACGTCGGCGAAGGTGGTCTTGGGCATGTCCTTGGACAGCTGCTTGGCCTTCGATTTGCCGAAGCCCATCATGCCGCCGCGCCCGCCGCCCTGCATGCGGGCCATCACGAAGATGAACAGGCCGAGCAGGATCACCATCGGAAGCACGAACAGCAGAATCTGGGTGAACCAGCTCTCCTGTTTGACCACGGTGTTGTAGTTCGCGCCGGAGTTCTTCACGGCCTCGAAGATCTGCGCGGAGGTCTCGCTGCCGCCGGGATACTTGGTGATGATCTTGGACTGGCCGCCGGTCGCGTCGTTGCCGTGCTTCAGCTCGATGCGCAGCTGCTGCTCGCGGTCGTCGATCTGAACGTTCTGCACGTTGTTCTTGTCCTGGAGCTGGGTCAGGGCAACCGAAGTATCGACGTTCTTCCAGCCCCGCGTGTCGTTGCCGAAGATGCTGAACACATAGATCACGAGCAAGATGCCCGAGACTACGGCCAGGGTGCGAAACACAGTCTTGCGGTTCATAGAGCGTCGGCCGGGGCGGCCAGTCCTTTCCGGTGTCTCCGGTTCTTGCCTGGCGATGTGTCTGGCGCGTCCGGTTCCGCGGGGTTCGCATGCGGACATGCCACGTTACCGCGTACGGTCTATTCGATACATCGCGCAGTTCGGCTGCAGGTGCAGCTAAAGAGGTCAACGGCCGGAGGCCGACGGTGGTTCCCGATGTCTCCGGTTCAGCTTCCTCCAAGTGGCAACAATCATGGCATGTTCGGCTTATCGTGAGCGACGACACAACACACGGCGCGCACCGACGGGCACGAAGGCGGTAGTTTGCGTAACCACGAAGGGCCCGGAAAGCGCCGCGAAATCAGGCAGAGCGGCGCGAGCGACAGGCGCGAGGCGATAGCTCACCTCACCGCCAGGGACCCCGGGAGCGCCGCGAATCGAACAGAGCGCAGGGGGTATGGACATAGTCGAGTTACGGACACCCACAGCGATACTGCGTCACGGTCAGGGCAGGCTGATCGTTCTGCGGCCCGGGTCGGACGGTGAGCGCGTCCTCGACGTTCCCGTCTCGGACCTGCTCAAGGTCCGGCTGAACCGGCGCGCGGACGAAACGGTGGTCATCGAGATCTACCTGCGATACCCGACGCCCGTGCTCACCGGCGTCCCCGCCGACCGGACACCGCTACCGGTACTGATCGCCGAGCACGACGTTCCCGCGGCCACCGAGATCGTCGACCGGATCAACACCCACATTCTGGCCACCCAGCGCATCGACGTGGCCGCGCCCGATCTGAGTCCGCCTACCCCCGAGTGGGGCCGAGGCGGCCCCACTCGCGCGGACGTGGACCGGGCGAGCCGCCGGATGACACCGCGGCGCGAGGCCAAGCCGGCGATAGCGGCTCTCCATCGTTACGTGACGCCGGACGAGTATGTCCTGGAGACCGCCATCGCGGTGGGGCATCCCCCCGCGGGTACCGGCCCGGGCTTGCTCGCCGCGACGACCGGACGGCTGCTGTTCATCTCGATCGGCGAGCCCCGGTACGCGTACGAACTGCCCATCCCCGCCGTCATCTGGGCGCGCAGCACCGACGCTCACCCGGTCGGTCCCGGCGAGATCGGTCCGGTCCGCGGCACGACCGGTATGGAGGTGCACGACGGCAACCGGACGCTGCGTTTCGTGGGCGCCGACCGCGCCGACACCGAACGGGTCACCTGCGCGGTGAACTTCGCGGTGCGCCGCGAATCCGCCGACGGCGCCGCCGGCGCCGCGGATCCCGGTGTAGCCCAGCTGTATTCGGAATGGGAACTGCTGGTCGAGCGACACTCCCTCGGCATGGTCGACGACGCGCAGTTCCAGCGCTACGGCCGGGGCGTCCTGCGCTCACTCCCCGACGGGAGCTGAGTCCTCTCCGACGGCGACCGGGTTCAGCCCGACCCGCCGCCACGGGCTGGTCGGGCGCAGCCACAGCCGCAGCAGCTCCATGCGGCGGTCGACGCCGCCGTTCTTCAGCTCGGCCAGGTCCTCGCAGGCCTGCCAATAGGTCCACCCGGTGAGATAGGCGTCACCGAACTGGCGCCAGTTGCGGTATTTGGTCTGCGCGAGCGGCAGGGCGCGCCCGAGGTAACTCCAGGCCATGTCGGCATCGAGGTAACCCGCGGTGTAGGCCATTCGCGCCACCGCGACCACCCTGGCCAGATCCCAGGCGTGGATGTCACTGGGCAGCGGCCTGGGCAGATGATCTGTGAAACCGATCTTGATCGCCTGCGACCAGATGTCGTAGTCGCGGACCAAAACCTCGGGATTGTCCATCCCGCGGAATGCGCCGACCTGCCGCAGGAATGCCCGGTGCCGGTCGGCCCGCTCGCCGAAACGGTCGCGCTCACTGGCGTTGATCGATGCCGTCACGAGCGGATGCACCAGCGCGTACAGCGGGGCGTGCATACCGTCGAGCAACTGTTCCATCGACGCGCGCGCCTCGGTCGCGTCGGTGATGCCCCACGCGCCGGTGAGTGTGTCGATGGCCAGCTCACGCCGGTCGCCGAGCGGATGCGCGCGCTCCGGTCCGAGCAGCAGCGCGTCGTGGAAGGCGTCCCAGCGCGCGGAGTAGAAGGCGCCGAGAGCCAGCGCGCGCAGCTCGTCGTCGGAGATCGCGGCGCCGGACCAATGGTCTTCCTCCCGCTCGTCCAGCTCCGCATACGGAAACATCGTCAGGGTCGGTACACCGCGCGAAGACATGCCCCCGATTGTTCCTTATCCGCGGCGGCGCGGACCGGTATTCGTGAATGGCTTCGCGCGTTCGCCGTCTCGCGCCGAACACCGCGCGCCGGTCGCGGCGAAGCATTTCCGCTCGGTGCCCGACGCACGGCGTGATCTGGCGCTAGTGTTCACGCATGTGTAGAAACATCACCGTCTTACGTGGCCTGGAACCTGCCGCAACCGAGCAGGAAATCTATGCCGCCGCACTGCAGTACGTGCGCAAGGTCGGTGGCGTGTCCGGCCTGAGCTCGACCACCAAACCGGCCGTCGACAAGGCCGTCGCGGCCATCGCGGCGGCGACCACCACATTGCTCGCCGAACTGCCCGACCGCAGGGTCGCGCCGACCACCGAGCCACCGCTGCGCCGCCTCGCGGCACGTGAGGCGGCGAGCGAATAGTCCGGAGCCCGGTGCTCGCCGCGAGATCGCGGTGCGGATCGCGGGCAAGTTCGGAAATGTTGCGCGGTCATGACTGCGCGGTGACGACTGCGCCGAGCCGGGTGACGATCCGCTCCGGCGTCTGGCGCGCTTCGTCTCGTAGACGTCGCCGAAATCAAACGGAGCCGAAATCAGACGGAGCCGAAATCAGAGGGACCGAAATCTCGCCACTATTTGTTTCGAGCACAAAGTGACCATTGCCGAATAAGGCCGGGAAATTCCTCGCGGATTATGTCACGATCATAGAATAGTGACCTGTTCCACAAGCACATCGCCGTTCAGCACACGTCAGTGGGAGAACAGCTGGTGACCGATACCGATCCAGCGCCAGGCGCGGCCGCGAAAACCCCGCGGAAGACACCGGCGGCGAAGACCTGCGACGGCCCGGCCCTGATCGAGGTCCGCAACCCCGGTACCGGTGCGGTCGTGGGCACGGTGCCGGAAGAGACCGCGGACGCGGTCGCGGCCGAGGTCCGCGAGCTACGGGTGCATCAGCCGGAATGGGAAGCGATCGGTCCCGGCGGGCGCAAGGCGTGGCTACTGCAGTTCCAGGACTGGTTGATCGACAACACCGACCGCCTGGCCACCGTGCTGCAGTCGGAGACCGCCAAACCGCGGGTGGACGCCCTGATCGACCCGGGCTTCGCGGCCGATCTGATCGGGTACTACGCGCGCCGCGCGGCCAAGTTCCTCGCCGACGACCGCCCCTCGCCGCACAGCCCGCTGGCCAGGGTCAAGCGACTGACCACGGTCTACCGGCCCTATCCGGTGGTCGGCGTGATCACTCCCTGGAACTTCCCGCTGGCCATGCCGGTGATGGACGTGTTTCCCGCGCTCGCCGCGGGCGCGGCCGTCATTCTCAAGCCGTCCGAGGTAACGCCGCTGTCGGCGCTCGAATTGGCGAAGGGCTGGGCGGAGACCGGCGCTCCTGAGGTCTTCACCGTGGTTACCGGTGCGGGCGCGACCGGGGCCGCCGTAGTCGGCAACGCCGACTACATCCAGTTCACCGGCTCCACCGCGACCGGCCGCAAGATCGCCGCCGCCTGCGTGGACCGGATGATCCCCTACAGCCTCGAACTCGGCGGGAAGGACCCGGCCATCGTCCTGGCCGACGCGGACCTCGATCGCGCGGCCCATGGCATCGCCTTCGGCGGCATGTTCAACTCCGGCCAGGTCTGCATCTCGGTGGAGCGGGTGTATGTCGAGGCGCCGGTTTACGACGAGTTCGTCGCCAAGCTGACCGCCGACGTCAAGGCGCTGCGCCAGGGCCTCGACGGACGCGACGCGAAGCACGAGGTGGGCGCGCTGGCCAACGAGAGCCAGGCAGCCATCGTGCAGCGCCATGTCGATGAGGCCGTCGCGGCGGGCGCGAAAGTGCTGACCGGCGGCCGGCGGGCCGGATTCGGCACCGCGTTCGAGCCGACCGTGCTCGTCGACGTCGACCACACCATGTCCTGCGTGACCGAGGAGACCTTCGGCCCCACGCTGCCGGTGATGAAGGTGGCCGACGAGGCGGAGGCGATCCGGCTGGCGAACGACTCGGTCTACGGGCTGTCGGCATCGGTGTGGACCGGCGACCGAGAACGCGGCGCGCGGATCGCTCGGCAGATCAACGCGGGCGCGGTCAACATCAACGATGTCTTCGCCAACCTGTTCAGCTTCGCGCTGCCGATGGGCGGCTGGGGTCTATCCGGTGTGGGCGCGCGCTGGGGCGGCGCGAACGGTGTGCGCAAGTACTGCCGCCAGCAGGCGATCACCGTGCCGATCCTGCCGACCCAGCATAAGGAGCTTTTCTGGTATCCGTATTCGATGCCGAAACTGCTGTTCGCGCTCGGCGCCATGCGCGCGGCGGGTGCGCGTGGTCTGCGCCGCCTCGACCTGCGCGCACTCTGGAAATTGAAGGGCGGCGACACATGATCGACGCGACGCAGATCCGCGGCAAAGTCATCGTCATCACCGGCGGCGCCCGCGGCATCGGACTGGCCACCGGTACCGCGCTGCAGACCCTCGGCGCGCGGATCGGCATCGGCGATATCGACGAGACCGCGGTCGAGGAGGTCGGCGCGGCGCGCGGGTTCGAGTTCTTCGGCAAACTCGACGTCACCGATCAGACGTCGTTCGGGAGTTTCCTCGACGACGTGGAGCGCACGCTCGGCCCGATCGACGTGCTGATCAACAACGCGGGCATCATGCCGACCGGCAAGCTGGTGGACGAGCCGGACCAGGTGAGCCGCCGGATCTTGGACATCAACATCTACGGCGTGATCCTCGGCTCCAAGCTGGGCCTGCGCCGGATGCTGCCGCGTGGGCGTGGACACATCATCAATATCGCTTCGCTGGCCGGCGAGACACACATCCCGGGCCTGGCCACCTACAACGCCAGTAAGCACGCCGTGCTGGGATTCACCGACACGTTGCGCGAGGAGTACCGGGGCACCGGCCTGCACTTCTCCTCGGTCCTGCCGACGCTGACCAATACCGAGCTCGGTGCCGGGGTCAGCGCGCTGAGGCTGCTGCGCGCGGCCGAGCCGGAGGAGATCGCCGACACCATCGCCGCGCTGATCGTCGCTCCGAAGTCCAACGTCAGGGTGACCGCGCTGGCCGGGTTCATCGCTCGAGTCGTCGGCTTGCTGCCCGAGTCACTCGGTAACCGGATCGGCCGTGCGCTCGGCGCCGACCGCGCGTTTCTCGACGATGTCGACGCCGAGAAACGCAAAGCCTATGAGGAGCGCGCTCGCAGCGTGTGATCGTCCCGTCGGGTGGCGCCGTCATTCGATTCGACCGAGCGCGGTGCCAGGTGCGTCCAGGGCACACCGCCCGTGACCGAACCCGCAGGACAAACAATTTGTGATGAAAATCACGATATTGAACGATGGCCTGGAAAACGTTCAGCGGCAAATGCGCAGCCGACCCTTCGCGGCCGCACGAGTGTCCACAATCCGCCACCGAGACCGCTGACACCTACCGTAAGTGCTGGTCAAACGCCCAATTGCGGGACTTCGATCCCAAGCGGCAGCACATGCCGAGAATTCGCCGACCGCCTAGTGCGGACCATCTTGGCAGGCAATATGCTATCCCTAACAAACTCGCCGACTGTTTCGGTGCCCGTATCCGAACTTTTTGGCCTGATAAGGCTAGAAATTCAGGACTGATTCTGATAGCAAGGGGCTATGGACCCGCATTTGCGCGACCTGCGGTATTTCGTCGCCGTCGCTGAGGAACTGCACTTCACCAACGCCGCTCAGCGGCTGCACATCGCTCAACCCACCCTGTCGCGTCAGATCCGTCAGCTGGAACGGCAGCTCGACGTGGTCTTGTTCGACCGCAACCAGCGCAGCGTCGCGCTCACCGTCGCGGGCAAGGAACTGCTCGAAGGCGCCCGCAAGATCCTCGAGCTGTGGGAAGCCACCCACGTGACCCTGCAGGAGGCGGGCGAGGTGCTGCGTGTCGGCATTCAGTCCACCCTCGGCCGCGGCCTGCTCAGCGATCTGGAGAGCGCCAGCGGGCACCGTCTCGCGCTGCACGCGGCGTCGTGGACCGATCCGTCCAGCGGACTCGCCGGGCGGCAGGCCGACCTCGCCCTGGTCTGGCTCCCCCTGCCGGACCCGAGCCGTTACCGCTGGCAGGTGCTGCGCACCGAGCCGCGCTGGGTGCTGCTTCCGGAAAATCACCCCCTGGCCGTCTCGGCGACCATCGAGTTCGCCGATCTGCTCGACGAGCCGTTCATCGCATTGCCCACCGAAGCCGGCGCGGTGCGCGAGTTCTGGCTCGGCAACGACGGGCGTGGCGGCCGGGTGCCGAAGATCGGTGCCGAGGCCGCGACCGCCGAGGACCGGTTGGAGGCGGTGAGTCTCGGTCTCGGCGTCTGCCTGCTGGCCGAGAACAACGTGCCGATGTACCGCTGGCCCGGCCTGACCGCACGCCCGGTGTCCGGGCTCGCGCCGTGTGAGCTCGCCGTTGCGTGGCGGGCCGACGACGTCCGGCCGACCATCCTGGAGTTCGCGGGCCGCGCCGCCGAGGGCGGATTCGCCGCGCAGCAGTCTCCGGTCAGCGTCTGAGCAGTGCGGCTGGGCTCAGGGCGCGGTGCGCTCCCAAGGGTGCCGGCTCTCCAACTGCGCGGCCAGCCGCAACAAGGTGGATTCACTGCCGGGCGGGCCCGCGAGCTGTGCGGCCACGGGCGTTCCCGACGAGGGATGCATGCCCATCGGCACGGAGGCGGCGGGCCAGCCGACCAGATTCCACAGCGGGGTGAAAGGCGCCCACCGCGCGTCCGCGAGCAGAGTGGTGGGGCGATTGCGGGAGTGCCGGGCCCGCGCCTTGGGTGGCGGGGCGGCGAGCGTGGGAGTGATCACCACGTCGTAACGGTCGAAGAATTCCAGTAATCGCGCCTCGACCCGGTCGATCTGGGCTGGGCGCACGAGCCGCAACTGGTGCACCGTTCGGCCCACAGCCAGTTGGCGTCGACTGCGATGCGGTAGTCGAGCCGGCTGCGGCGATAGGGCCGGGGCCTCACGCGCACCCATCGCCAGCCGTCGTAGGAAGACGGCGAACTGAGCGTTGCCGTAGGGCAAGACGGTGGACTCGACGAGATGGCCCGCCGCCGTGGCGACCGCAGCGGCCCGGCGGGCGGCGGCGGTCCAATGCCGGTCGACGCGCACCAGGCGCGAGGGTGGATCCACGGCCAGTCCGATGCGTAGTCGGCCGGGCGGGTCCACCTCGGCCAGGTTCGATCGCTCTGCCAGGACCGACAGCGCCAGCGCGGCGTCCTGAACGGTTGTCGCGAGCACGCCGTCCTCGGGCAGGCCCGGCCAAGCTCCGGCCGCGGCCGGGTTGTAGCACCCGGGCTTGATCCCGAAGACGCCGCAGCAGGCGGCCGCGATGCGCACCGAACCGAATTCGTCGCCGGCGTGCGCCACCGGAACAAGCCCGGCTGCCACCGCCGCCCCGGCTGATCCACCCGCGCTCCGCGTGGTGTTCCACGGGTTGTGCGGGACACCATCCGGACCATCGCCCTGCCGATGGTCCTCGCCGCCGGGAACGAGCCCGACAACCACGGCGCCCGCGCAGCGCAGCCTGGCCGCCACCTGATCATCCGGGGCCGCAACCGACCCGCACGACATGGGGTCCGCCACGATCGAGGTGCCGCGTTCGACCGCCACGGGCACCCCGGCCAGCGGCAGCACGTCGAGGTCGTCGCGCTCCTCCAGCGCGGCGGCCTCCGCCATGGCTCGCTCGGCGCGAACAGCGGGGAACGGGTTCGACTCCTGCTGCGCGATCGAGATCCGCTCCGACACCACCTGGCTGGGCAGCAGCACACCGTCCCGCACCCGCGCCGCGATCGTCACGGCCGGGCCGCGCCCAGGATCGGCGTCCACTCCCCGACCGGGCTCGGCGCGCGTTTGCGTGGCGGCGGAGAGTAACTGAGCGACCACCTCGCCGGTCCCGCCATTCCGACTCGTTGTTCGCGGCCCGGCTGTCCTCGTCGAAATCGAGCCGTTCGCCACCACTGCGGCATCGTCAGACATGTGCTGGTCATCCCCCGTCGCATCGTTGTCGAAATCGGGTGATCCGCTCTCGAGCCGCAAGTTATCATTTCGAATACGGCACGGGGGATGATGGTGTTGGGTGTGGCGAGAATTTTTGCGGCACACCACCGAAAACTGCGGATTCCGCAGCGTCCGCCGAGCCGCTGGGTCCGAGCCCTCTAAGTCCGAGCAAGGGTGAGCGAAGCGAGCGAACAATGGACACAGCTGCGTTCGCGGTCATGCCGAAGCCGACCGCCGGCGAGGTGCAGCATGACTGCGAACTCTGAGAGAAGTTCCGATACCTTCCCGGGAATGGCCACCGGCCCGGGTTATGGCGGCCTGTCACATGCCGAATTCAGCGCGGTGGCGGCCTTCGCCGCGGCGTGGGAATCCACGCGGCGCCCGCCTGCGATTATCGAGTACCTGCCCGATGCGACAACCTTGCGCCGCGAAGCATTATTCGAGCTGATCCGCGTGGACCTACGCCATCGCTGGCTACGCCGTCCCGCGGCGTCCACCGGGACCGCCCCGGAACCGGCCGCGCGCAAACGCCTGGCCGATTACTGCGCCGAATTTCCCGAACTCTCTCCCGAAGAAATCCCGGCCGGTCTGGTGTATGAAGAGTTCGTCATCCGCCGCCACAGTGGGGAACGCGTCGATCCGCGAGATTCGCTGCGCGAATTCCCGCATCAGGCGGAGGAACTGCGCGCCTTGCTGAACGCCGACGAGATCGACCAGAGCACCCGGCGCGCGGTGCTGGCGGATTCCCCCCGGACCGCGTTCGCGCCCACCGGCTCCACTGTCGCCGACACCGAATTGAACCAAACCATCGAGCCCGATCGTGGTTCTGAGGTGACCAGAACGACCGCGGCCGATCTGATCGGAACGGCCACCGCCGTGCCGACCACGATCGGGACCGGGTCGGGCGGCAACACCGCGCTCGACCGCATCGAAATCGGTCAGCGAATCGATGATTTCGATCTGCTGACCGGTTTGGGCAGCGGTGCGTTCGCGCGGGTCTTCCTCGCCCGGCAACGGTCGCTGCAACGGCTGGTCGCGGTCAAGATCTCCGCCGATCACGGCACCGAGCCGCAGACGCTGGCCCAGCTCGACCACGACTACATCGTGCGGGTCTTCGACCAGCGGCTACTCGATGACGCCGAGGGTGCCGCGCGCCGGCTGCGGCTGCTCTACATGCAGTTCCTGCCCGGTGGCACGCTGCTGGGCGTCCTGCGGCTGGTGCGCTGCACCCCGCCCGCCGAACGCAGCGGACAGCTGCTGCTGGACGCCGTCGACGCGGCCATGGAGGAAAAAGGCGAGATCCGGCCGACCGACTCCAGCGTGCGCTCCGAGATCGCGGCGCTGAGCTGGCCGGAGACGGTGGCCTGGCTCGGGCGCAGGCTGGCCGAGGCGCTGGACTACGCCTCCTCGCACGGCGTGCTGCACCGGGATGTGAAACCGGCCAACGTGCTGCTCACCGCCGAAGCGGTGCCGAGACTGGCCGACTTCAACATCAGCTTCAGCCGCAATGTGGAGGGCACCAGCCCGGTCGCCTACTTCGGCGGCTCACTGGCCTACATGTCGCCGGAACAGCTGGAGGCCTGCCATCCCGGCTTCGACCGCGGCGCCGCCGACCTGGACACCCGCGCCGACATCTACTCGCTCGGTGTGCTGCTCTGGGAGCTGCTCACCGGGGCAAAGCCGTTCAATGACAGCACGGCGGGGCTGGGCGGTCAGGGCGACGACACCACGCTCGAAGCCATGCTGGAGCGCCGCAGTACCGGCGTGGACGCCGCGGCGCTGGAGCGAGTTCCGCCGGACTGTCCGGCCGCGCTGCGCCGAATACTGCTGACCTGCCTCGCGCCCGAACGGACCGGCCGGTGGTCCAGCGGCGCGGTCCTGGCCAGACAGCTGGAGATGTGTCTGGACCAGCGCGCGCGGGAACTGGTCGACCCCGCGCCGAACAGCTGGCGACGCCGGCTGCGCCCATACATCGTGCTGGTGGCGCTGGTGTCGGTGGCCCTGCCGAATGTGCTGGCCTCGCTGTACAACATCCAGCACAATCAGCACCTGATCATCAGCCGGATGACCGCGGAGGCAGAGCAGACGTTCCTCGTCATCACCAGCGTCGTGAACGCGATCTTCTTCCCGACGGGCATCGCGGTGGTGTTGTACATGGCCAGATACGTGCTGACGGTGCCGCGCGGCTTACGCAAAGGCCGACGATACGATCCGGACACCCTCCGGCGTGCCAGACGAGACGCGCTGCTGATGGGCGACCGTGCCGTCATCGTGGCGTTTTCGCTGTGGGTATTGGCGGGCGCGATCTTCCCGATCGCGCTGCAGGTGTCCACCGGAGCCATACCGGCACGGGCCGTGGTGCACTTCTTCTCCTCGCTGGTGGTGTGCGGGGCGATCGCGGTGGCCTATCCGTTCTTCCTGCTGACCTTCTACATGGTTCGGTGCATATATCCGGTCTTCCTGCGGCACGGAGACCTCAGTCCCGAGGACGCGGTGTGGCTGCGCGGGCTGGACCGGCGCTGCAACGGTTACCTGGCGGTGGCCGCGTCGGTGCCGCTGCTCGCCGTCGCCGGCGTCACCTTCCTACCCCCTGGCGATATCCCGTCGGTGATTTTCGCGGTCCGACTGCTGTGTGTGGGCGGCATAATCGCGTTTGTGGGCACCTATCTGCTGTTCCGTTCGCTGGAGGCGGACCTGCGGGCGCTGGAGCGCGTAGTCGACCCGGAATCCGCCGTAGCGGGCCCGCTTCCCGGGCGGCAGGCGCCCGCCGACGCGGACGCGGCGGAGACCAGCAGGTGAGCTCCTTGCGCGCCGACGCCGTCGACCGGTTCGCCGCCGCCTGGCAACGCAGTCTGCGCACCGATCGGTTGCCGCCGCGGATCGCCGATTATGTGCCCGACGGTACGCAGGTGCGCTTGGCCGTGCTCACCGATCTGGTCCGGGTCGACCTGCGGCGGCGCTGGGAGCACGAAGGGCTCGGCAAGCGAGTCACCGAGTACCGCGAGGAATTCCCCGAGGTGGACGCGAGTCCCGAGCTCGTCGAACTCGTGTGCGAGGAGTTTCTGGCTCGCCGTCGATGCGCGCCACTGCCGCTGCCGGATTTTCTCGCCGAGTACCCCGACCTGGCCGCCGAGGTCGGCGTACGCCTCGGCGACTTCGCGGTGGTCGATGCCGAGTCCAGCGCCGCCATCGCCGCGCTGGCCGATCTCGCCCCGGGCCTGCGGATCGATGACTTCGACCTACTCACCGACCTGGGCGCCGGCGTGCTCGGCCGGGTTTTCCTCGCCCGGCAGCGATCCATGCAGCGGCTTGTCGCGGTGCGGTTTTCCGCCGGACGGTCGGGCGTCCCGCACACCATGGCCCAACTCGACCACCCCCACATCGTGCGCGTCTTCGACCAGCGGTTGCTCAGCGCCGACGCCGTACGTGCTCTGACCACGTCCGGTCCACGTTCCCGCGACCACACCATCGCCGCCCCTGATGCGGGTACCGTCATCGCCGCGGCGCGGCCCGACACCACTGCCGCGGCGCGGCCCGACACCACCGCGGCCGTGCCCTTCGATCCGGACGCCACGATCGCCGACACGGTAGTCGCCGAGTTCCCGGTTGCCGACGCGGCCGGTCGAGCAGCAGTCGGTCCGCCCGACCGTGCAGACGCGACCGTTGCCGAATCCGGTTCGCCCCCGACCGAACGCACCAGCACCAATCCCGCAGCGGTGCACCAACAGACCGACGCCGGCGAAGCGACGGTCGTCGTCCAGCCCGGTACCCCCGCCGACGACACGACCGTCGTCGGCGAGCCCGGCACCCGCCATCCTCCCTACCCGCGCCGCAACGGTGCGGAACTCCCCGACCGGCGGAGCGAAACCTCGACCGAATCGGCCGAAGACACCGTCGTTGTCACCCAACCCGATGAGACCCTTGTCGACGCCGACATCCCGTCGGACCGCGCCACCACCCCTGCGCCGAGCGATCCGACCTCGGCCGCCGGCGCTGCACAGGACCGGACGGCAGCCCCGGCAATCCCGCGCCTGGTCTATATGCAGTACCTCCCCGGCGGCACCGCGGTCGGAGTACTGGAGCAACGCCGTCGCGGCCCGGTAGCCGACGGCGGCGCTCTGCTGCTGCGCGCGGTGGACCGGGCCATGGCGGCCAAGGGCGAGATCCGGCCGTCGGATTCGAGCGTGCGCGCCGAGATCACCCGCCTGAGCTGGCCGGAGACGGTGGCGTGGGTGGGCCGGCGACTGGCTGACGCGCTGGACTACGCCGCGCACCACGGTGTGCTGCACCACGACATCAAACCGGCGAACGTCCTGTTCACCGCCGAGGGCATCCCGAAACTCGCGGATTTCGCTCTCGCCGACCCGGGGCCGCACGCGGGCACAGCGGGCGCCCTCGCGACGGACGCGCTGGCCTATCGCTCGCCGGAGCAGCTGGCGCGCTACCTCGATCCCGATGCGCCCGAACCGGGCGACAGCAGCGACGTGTACTCCCTCGGTGTGCTGCTGTGGGAGATGCTCACCGGGGCGAGCCCGTTCGATGACCCGCGCCGCACCGAGTCCGGCCCCACGGCGGAAATCTATGCGGGGATGCTCGCGGTGCGTCAACGCGGCGTGTGCGCCGTGGCGCTGTCCCGCCTGCCTGAGGGGACACCAGCCGCATTGCGCCGCGTGCTGCTGGAATGCCTGCACGCGGACCCGAAACGCCGCTGGCGCAGCGGCGCCGAGCTGGCCGGACAACTCGACCTGTGCCTGGACTCCCGTGCGCGCGACCTGGTCGATCCCCCGCCGGACAGCCTCGCGTTCCGGGCCCGCGGGTGGCTGCTTCCGCTCGCGGCGTTGTGCATCGGCGTGCCCAACGTGCTGGCGAGCTTCTACAACATCCAGCTGAACCAGGCCCTGATCATCGACCGGATGACCGCGGCTGACCAGGAGAAATTCGCGGCGGTCGGCTTGGTCAACAACCTGATCGCGTTTCCGGTGGCCGGGCTGCTGCTGTTGTTCCTCACCCGGCGCCCACTCGCCATCGCGTACCGCCTGCGGCGCGGTCACGAGTACTCCGCGCACACACTCGCGAAAGCGCGCCGCGACACCTTGCTGATGGGTGACTGGGCCGTGTGGGTTCCGTTCGGCTTCTGGCTGGTCGCCGGCATCATCTGGCCGCTGGGACTGGCCTTCTCCGGTGTCGATCTGCCGCCGAGGACATTCCTGCAGTTCTTCGCCGCGCAAGTCGTGTGCGCGGCGATCGCGCTGGCCTATCCGTTCTTTCCGATCATGATCTACTCGCTGCGCTCGATCTATCCGCAGCTGCTGGTCCGCGGAGGGGTCGGACCGGACGACGAACGCCAGCTCCGGGCGCTGGCCAGACGCGGCAATTTCTATCTCGGCGTCGCGGCGTCGGTTCCGCTGCTCGGCGTGGCGAGCGCGACCTTCGTCGACCCCGCCGACCTCGGGTTGGTGATCGTTCCGGTGCGCATGCTGAGCGTGGGTGGCATCCTGGCGTTCGTGCTCACCTACCGGCTGTTCCGACTCCTCGAATCCGACCTGCTCGCGGTGGCCAGGGCGATTCCGCAGCGGGCGCGATGACCACGCCGCGGCCGTTGGGGCGGTTGGTGAGTTTGTCGCACGTGCACGATCCGGCCACCACGCCGCTGTATCCGGACGACCCGGAATTCCACACCGACATCGTGGCCACGATCGCGAACGACGGCTACTACCTGCGCTACATCCAGCAGGGCGAACACACCGGGACCCACTGGGGCGCGCCGATCCATTTCCACGCCGACGGGCTCGCCGCCGACCAGCTGGAACTGGACGACCTGCTGCTGCCCGCGGTGAAGCTCGACCTCCGGCAGCGCTGCGCGAACGATCGCGACTACGCGATCACGGTCGAAGACCTGCGGCACTGGGAGACCGGACACGGCCGCATTCCGGACGGCGCAGCAGTGCTCGCCTGGACCGGCTGGGACGCCAAGTGGGGTACGCCGGAGTTCATCGGCACCGGCGAGTCGGCCGGCCACCAACCGGGTTTCGCAGTGGCGACAGTGGAATGGCTGTTACGCACCGGCAGACTCGGCCACCGCGGCGCACTCGGCATCGACACCTTCGGCCCGGACCTGGGCATCGATGACACCTACGCGGTGTCGAAGCTGCTCTACGGCGAGCACCGGATCAGCTTGGAATGTCTGGCGAATCTCGCCGAACTGCCCGTCTCGGGCGCGTGGGTCCTGGTCGGCGGCCCGCTCTATCGCGGCGGAGCAGGTTCCCCCGCAACAATTTTCGGCATTCTACCGAGATAGTGGTCAGCCGCCGTAGACCTTCGGGTCGAGGGTGCCGATATAGGGTAGATCACGGTAGCGCTCCGCGTAGTCGAGGCCGTAGCCCACGACGAATTCGTTCGGGATATCGAAGCCGACGTGCGCGACCTCCACGGGAGTGCGTAGCGCGTCGGGCTTGCGTAGCAAGGTGACGACCTCCAGCGAGGCCGGGTTACGCGTGGACAGGTTGCGCTTGAGCCAGGACAGCGTGAGACCGGAGTCGATGATGTCCTCGACGATCAGGACGTTGCGGCCGGCGATGTCCTTGTCCAGGTCCTTCATGATGCGCACCACCCCGGAGGACGAGGTGGACGATCCGTAGGACGAGACGGCCATGAACTCCATCTGGGTCGGGATCGGCAGCGCCTTGGCCAGGTCGGTCATGAAGAAGATCGCGCCTTTGAGCACACCGACCAACAGCAGATCACCCTCGGGCGCATCGGGGGGATAGCGTTTGGCGATGATTTCGGCCAGTTCCTGCGTCTTGGCGGCGATCTGTTGCTCGGTGATCAGTACCGACGCGATGTCGTCCCCGTACACGTCAGCTGGATTCCCTTCCGTGATGTAGCCCGGTGGGCCGGTGGGAGTCGGCGTCATCGCCTCAGATGGCCATCCTCGCCCAGCCGCAGTGTCAGCCTGCCACGTTCGCGCCCGGCGACCAACCTGCGACCGGGCCGTCCTCCGCCGACCGCGACGCCCCCCTGCCCGCGCCAAGCGGTCACCAACTCGTCGACGGCCTGTAAATGCCTGTTCGTCAAGCCTTTCGCGCCGCCGGCGAGCAGCCATGCGCGAATCGCCCGTTTTCGCAAGGCCGCGGGCGCAGTGGCGAGTGTCTCGATCCGGAGCGTCTGCCCATCAGTCGCGGTGTGCAGCAGCTCTGCCGCGAGCGCGTCCAGCACCGCGCCGTCCTCGCGCAGTTGCTCGGCCGTGCGAGCCAGCGCCTGGGCGACACCGCCGCCGAGAACCTGCTCCAGCAACGGCAAGACCTCGCTGCGCAGGCGGACCCGGGTGAACTCCGGCGCCGCGTTGTGCGGGTCCTCGTGCGGTGTCACCCCGAGGTCGTCGCACAGCTGCCGGGTGGTCTGCCGGCGCACGTCGAGCAATGGCCGGCCCCACGGCTCGGCGTACCCGGCCATTCCCTGAATCGAGCGGCTACCGGATCCGCGCGCGAGCCCGAGCAGCACCGTTTCGGCTTGGTCATCGAGCGTGTGCCCGAGCAGGACCGGCAGACCGTTGCGCGCCGCGTCCAGCGCGGCGTATCGAGCCCGGCGCGCCGCCGCCTCCATGCCGCCCTCGGTGCCGACCTCGACCGCGAGTACCCGCGCCGACCGGCAGCCGAGTGCGAGCGCCTGCGCCGCCGCCTCGGCCGCAACCGCACCGGACCCGGGCTGCAATCGGTGATCGACCACCAGCGCGTCGACCACGTTCGTCTCCACCACCGCCGCTGCGGTGAGCGCCAGCGAATCCGCGCCGCCGGACAACGCCACCGCGACCGCCTGGTCCTGGGTCTCGGCCGGGCCGAACCGGCGCAGCCACTCGCGCACCGCCCGGCGAACCGCGAGTACGGCGGTGGTCTCGGGCAGGCGCTCCGCATCGGCGGCATCGGACGCGGACCGCCGCCCGCCAGAACCCGGTGGCCCGGCCTCCGCTGCGAAACGCCCGGATGTCGTTCCTGACGCACGCCCCATGCGCGCAGCCTACCGACTGGCCGTGCGTACTGTTTCCGACACGGCATCGGCGAATCGGATTTCGTCGGCAACAGTCCAGCCGCACCGCCGCCGGCGACGCCCCGCGCTGGGCCGGGCATTGTCGTAGCGGAACTGGACGGCGGAATTGGACGGCGTAGCGGAACTGGACCGCGCTAGCCCAGCACCCGCTCGATCCAGCGGTCCGGATTCTCGATCTCGTCGGTGCGCGGCAGCGCGTTCGCCTCGGTCCACACCGTGTTGAACCGCGCCGTGCCGACCCTGCCGACCACCTCGTCTACGAACTTCTTGCCGCGCACATACTGCGCGACTTTCGCGTCCACGCCGAGCAGGGCACGCAGCAGGCGTTGCACCGGGTTGCTCGGGCGCCTGCGGCGCTGATCGAACGCGGTGCGGATCTGCTGGACCGACGGAACGACCGCGGGACCGACCGCATCCATGACGTGATCGGCGTGCCCCTCCAGCAGGGTGCCGAGCATGAGCAGGCGGTCCAGCGCCGCACGCTGCGGCGGCGCCTGAGTGGCGCGCAGCAGCCCGATCACGCCGCGGGCGGCCGGGTCGTCGGATCCGCCGCCGCGACGGCGTTCGCGTACCTCCGCCAGCAGCCGGGAGAGCATGTCGGCCAGCGGCTCGTCACCGGCTTCGCCGAGCACCTCGACGTTTTCGCGCATGTACTCGGCGAGCCAAGGTGCGGAGGAGAACTGCACCCGGTGGGTCACTTCGTGCAGGCAGACCCAGAGCCGGAAATCGCTCGGCGACACTCCGAGCGCGCGCTCCACCGCCACGATGTTCGGCGCGACCAGCAGCAGGGTCCCGTCTGCCCCGGAGAACGGATCGTACTGGCCGAGGATCGCGGTGGACAGGAATGCGAGCATCGCGCCCGCCTGCACACCGGCGGGCTTGCCCGCGAGCAGCTTTGCTCCGGTGGGCGCGCCACCGGTGCCGGTGAGCTGGGCCATGGAGTCGGCGGCGGCGGTGATCCAGCCCGGCCGGTCGACGATTCTGGCGGCCGGCACCGGACGGTCGTCCCGTAGCCCGCTCACCTCGCGGACCGGCGCTTCAGCGCGCTCGGACGCGTCGGCCAGCTCGGCCACCACCTGTTCGGCCGAGTAGCGCGACGTGCGCGGACCCGCAGGAACCAGGGCGGCACCGGTTTTCGCGGCCAGGCCCCAATCGACCACGCCGGACAGGCTTGTCCGCCCCTTCCGCCGTTCGACCGCGCTCACCTGGCCGGATCCGGCCAGGTCGGAATCTTGTTGGGTCATGGTCAACCACCCGTCACGAGCATCCACAGTTTCGCAGCGTGCCTGCGATCGCATCCAACGCGGGCCTGCTCGCCTCCGGTGGTCGATCGTTCGACATCAGCGCGAAGGTCAGCACCCGCCCATCGGCGTCCAGCACATACCCGACCAACGCGCTGGACACCGAGAGAGTTCCGGTCTTGGCTCGAACCCAGCCCGCACCGTGCCGGTCTCTGGTGACGTATCGGCTGCTCAACGAGCCGGTGGCACCCGCGACCGGCAGATCGTCGAGCATCGGGGCCAAGGTCGCCGCGATCCGGTCGTTCTCCGGCTTGGCTTTGGTGCCGGCCGGTTGCACCATGGTGGCACCGGCGGGCTTGGCCGCGGTGGCCATGACCCGGTCGAGCAAGCGAGCGGGAATCCGGTCGTCGACCGAAAGCCCGCTGCTGTCATGCATATCCAGGCCGGTGAGATCGAAACCGGCTGTCCGCAGGGCCGCACGCACCGCGCCGACCCCGCCGCCGAAGGATGCCTCGCCGCCGGTCGCCGTCGCGATCTCCCGTCCGATCGCCTCGGCGAGCACGTTGTCGGAGTGGACCATCATGTCGCGCAGCCGATCGCGCAGCGGTGCCGACTGCACGCCGGCGATCTCGGCCGCCCCCGGTGGCGCGACGCCCAGTCTGACCCGCGCGGGGTCGAGCCCGAGGTCGGCGGCCAGACGCCGACCCGCGTCCAGTGCGGGCGTGGTGCTGCGTGGCGAGTATTCGACCAGCGGTTGCAGACGGCCGCCATCGATCATCACCGACTCGATCGGAGCGATAGAGCCTTCGGGGATGTCGATCGGGTCCCAGCCCTGCGCCATGGTCGGGCCCGCGTAGGCAGAGGTGTCGACGACGATCGTGTCCACCCGGCGACCCGCGGCGGTGATCTGCGCCACCAGATCGGACACACGGGGCCCGTTCGAGTAGTAACCCTTGCCGTCCGGCTGCGCGGTGAGCGTCGGATCGCCACCGCCGACCAGCACCAGTTCGTTCGGCGCCGCACCGGCGACCACCTTGGTGGCCACCCGGTGCTCGGCGGGCAGCGTGAGCAGGGCGGCCGCCGTGGTGAGGACCTTGGCGGTGGACGAGGGGATCATCGGTTTGTTCGCGTCACCGCTCCACAGCACCACAGCGCTGTCGGCATCGGTCACCTGGCCGGCGAACGCGCCCAGGTCCGGATTGCCGATCACCGCGGCCAGCGCCGCGGCAACCCCGGCCGGGCTCGGTGCGGGCGCATTCGAGCGGGCCGGGCTGACCTGCGGCGACGGCTCGACCGGCGCGGGTGCGGCGGCGATGGTCAGCCGGCCGTGCCGGAACTCGTCGCTCCACGGTCGCACCGTGACAACCGCCACGACAGCCACCCCGAGCAGTACGCCCACCGTGAGCACGACGCCGATCGATCTATTGCGGCGCCGTCTGGCAGCCAGCCCACCGATGTTCTCGTTGCCACCAAACACGTCGCCGCCGCTCTCCTGACCGATTCCCGCAGCAGCCGCCTGCCGCACCCATCTCCCCGTCGCCCACACTATCCTCGTTGCGCAACCGTTCCCCCCGAACAACCTGGCGAGTCGGCGGACTCCACAGCGGCCGAATCGGCAGTCGCCGAAAGAAGCCGAGTCGCCGGGCTCGACACCGACGCAGTGAAGGAGATGGCGTGGAGTTCGACGTCACCATCGAGATCCCCAAGGGTTCTCGGAACAAGTACGAGGTCGATCACGAGACCGGCCGGGTCCGGCTCGACCGGTTCCTGTACACGTCCATGGTCTATCCCGCCGACTACGGCTACATCGAGGACACCCTCGGCGAAGACGGTGACCCGCTGGACGCACTGGTCCTGCTGCCGGACTCGGTGTTTCCCGGCGTGATCGTGGAGGCCCGTCCGGTCGCGATGTACAAGATGGTCGACGAGGCGGGCGGTGACGACAAGATCCTGTGCGTGCCCGCGGGCGACCCGCGCTGGGACCACATCCAGGATCTGAAGGACGTCCCGGAGTTCGAATTGGCCGCGATCAAGCACTTCTTCGAGCGCTACAAGGATCTCGAGCCCGGCAAGTTCGTCAAGGGTTCGGAGTGGGTCGGCCGCGCCGAGGCCGAGGCCGAGATCGAAGCCTCGATCCAGCGCCTGAAGAACGAGGGGTAGTTCGGCGCTGTGTTGTTTGGCAGCGCCTTCGGCGCTGCGGGTTCGCGGCCCCTTCATGGCTCGCGTCCGAGCGACCGCCGCTGGCGACTTCGTCGCGAACGTGGCGGCCACTCGGACGGGAGCGGGGCCGGGAACGCTCAATTGTCGTTCTTGCTGCGCTCGGCTCAGCGGGAATCCGTTGGTGACCGGTGCTGGTGCTTCGTGACCGGAAAGGCGAAAAGGGACACCCGGATACCGGATGCCCCTTCTCAGGGTTAGGTGGCTCAGTAGTAGATGTAGAGGTCCCAGCCGCCGTAGGTGTCGACGCACTCCCAGTAGTAGCCGCCGGTGCTCGGCGAGGCGCCGTCGGCGCTGCAGGCGTTCAAAGTGGCATAGGTGCCGACGTAGGTGCCGCCATAGGCGACGTCGTGGTATCCGGGCGCGGCCGAGGCCGAAGCGGCCGTCGACACCCCGGCGACGGCGGCGGTGGCCAGCAGACCAGCAGCGAGAATGGACTTGATGCGCATTGTTCGTTCTCCTGAATTTCCGGGTGGAATTTCTGACACCACAAACGTTATGGCCGATCGCCGCTGCGCACAGCCACCCCTAGGGTGAGGGCAGTGCAACCCTGGGGCGAATCACCTTGCCCACCCTTTCGCTCCCCTCGGGCGGGCACCGCGCATCCCATCCGGTCGCGCCCCCGCCGACGGACTCACTTGCCGCGGAACTCGGGCGCGCGTTTTTCGAAGACGGCCTTGATGGCCTCGGTCAGGTCCTCGGAGGGCAGGAACGCGGCATTCCACGCGGAGACGTAGCGCAGACCCGCGGCGACCTCGTCCTTGCGCCGCTGCTCCAGCACATCTTTGACACCCTGCACGACCAGTGGGGGATTCGCGGCGATCTCGCGGGCGGTGGCGTGCGCCGCGGACAGCACCGCCTCCTGATCCGGGAAGACGTCGTTGACCAGGCCGATCTTCTCCGCACGCGCGGCGTCGATGTCTTTGCCGGTGTAGGCGAGTTCACGCAGGTGCCCCTCGCCGATCACACCGGGCAGCCGGTGCAGCGACCCGATGTCCGCGACGATCGCGACCTTGGCCTCTCGCAGGCTGAACTTCGCTTCGGCGCTGGCGTAGCGGATGTCGGCCGCCGCGATCAGGTCCAGTCCACCGCCGATGCACCACCCGGATACCGCGGCGATCACCGGTTTGCGGCAATCCGCCACCGCGGTGACCGAAGCCTGCATTTTGCGCAGCTCGGTCAGGAATTCGGTGCGCGGCCCAGCCCAGGCCCGCTCGCCCAGCAACGCACCGAACATGCCGCTCATCGCGGGCAGCAGGTCGAGGCCGTAGCAGAAGTTCTTTCCCGAACCGGTCAGCACAATCGCGCGGATCTCCGGGTCGGTGTCCAGCGCCTGGAAGATCTCCGGTAATTCGCGCCAGAAATCCGGGCCCATCGCATTGCCCTTGCCGGGACCGGTCAACGCAACCTGCGCAACGTTGTCCTTCGTTTCGACGGCGAAAGCTTGCCACTCTGTCATTTGTACAGCGTATCGAGCGGATTCGAGACCGACATCCTGGGCCGGGACAGCCCCGCATACCGGACGGAGCACGCAAACCTCGCCGCGTGTAAATCCTGTGCAAATTAACGGGGACGCACCTGGTTCCCGGCTCGAATAAAGCCGGATCATGGTCGAGTCAGCAAACCTCATTCATCGGGTTCGGAGCAGATCATGCTGATGCATCAGGGAATCGGCCTCGACCGGTTCAATGAAATGCCGCGCGGCAGCGCGGTCCACGCACTGTACGAATGTTGCTGCAACGTCACGTGGGCGGCGAAGCTGACCGACGCTCGTCCCTATCCGGACCAGGACGCGCTGCTGGCCAGAGCCGATGTCGAGCTGCTCGCCCTCTCCCGGCGAGATGTCGACCGCGCCTTCGAAGCACTTGTGCACGAGCAGGTCTCGGCACACGATCTGACCCAGCTCGCCCGAATCACCCGGGAGCGGCTTTCCGGAATGCTCGGCCCGATCGAGGGGTTCCCGGAATACTGAGCCGGTGGCGCGACTCGCGCGGCGCACCGCCCGCAATCGCTCTACTCTGGTGGGATGCGCAGGTCGTCATTGCCACCGGTCGCCTGCCGGGTCGCCGATACCCTCATCGCCCGAGGCCATCACGGCCTGATCGTGGCCCAGCCGGAGCCGACGCGCAGCGCCGCGGACGCCGCCAGGGTGCTGGGCGTGGACCTGGGCGCGATCACGAAATCACTTGTCTTCCTCCTCGACGACGAACCGGTTCTGCTGCTGGTCTCCGGCGCACACGAAGTCGATCTGGCGAACACCGGAGCGCGCCTGGAGGGAACGCTGACCCGCGCCGCCGCCGAGCTGGTGCTCGAAGTCACCGGCCAGCCGATCGGCGGTGTCGCACCGGTCGGCCACCCGACCAACCTGCCGACCTGGGTGGACAACGCGCTGTCGCGACATCGAGAGGTCTGGGCGGCGGGCGGGCACCCGGATACCATTTTCCGCACGACGTTCCCGGAGCTGCTGCGGATCACCGCGGGCCTTCCGATCGACGTCGATTGAGGTCGGGTTACCGGGTCCGCCGATAGCATCCGGCAGCGCTCGAACCGCGGTCTCAGCCGATCAGGCAGGGAGCCGCGCCGGCCGGGGCGGTGGAGGTGAAGGGGCGCGTTTCGGGGGTGGGGTTCCACAGACCGTTGGTGGCGGCGTAGTCCCAGATGGGGCCGGTGCTCACGAGAGTCGCCACGGCCTCGATCAGGCGGTCCACATCAGCGGAGGTGGTGCCCAGGCCGATGCTGGCGCGCAGCGCCCCATCCAGGCCGAGGCGAGCCAGCAGCGGGTGGGCGCAGAAACGTCCGTCGCGCACGCCGATGCCGTGTTCGGCGGAGAGATAGGCGGCGACCTGACCGGGGACGAATCCATCCAGCGTGAAGGCGACGATACCCACCGAGTCGGGACTGTCGGACCAGATGCGCAGCAGCCGCACGCCCGAGATCGCGGCAAGGCCGTCCCGGAGCCGGTCGGCGAGCCGGTGTTCGTGCGCGGCAAGGGTTTCGGCCTCGATGGCACACAGCGCGTCGCACGCGGCGGCGAGCGCGGCGGCGCCGAGCACGTTCGGCGACCCGGCCTCGTGCCGCTGCGGAGCGGGGGCCCACTCGGCCTCGGTTGTGCTCACCTCCCGAACCGCCCCGCCGCCGGACAGATAGGGCTGCGCCGCATCGAGCCAATCCCGCTTGCCCACCAGCACACCCGCGCCGAAGGGCGCGTACAGCTTGTGACCGGAACAGGCTAGATAGTCGATTCCGGTGTCCCGCAGGCTGATCCGACGATGTGGCGCCAGCTGCGCCGCGTCCACCAAGATCCGGGCGCCGCACTGGTGCGCGATGGTGGCCAGCCGCTCCAGTGGCAGCACCTCCCCGGTGACGTTCGACGCGCCGGTCACCGCGAGCAACGCGGCGGGCTTGCTGCACAACTCGGCGACCAGCCGGCCGACGGTCTCCTCGACCGTGTCGGCCGCCTGCACGACGCGGCGGCCGCGCCTGGTCCACGGCAGGAAGTTGGCGTGGTGCTCGATATCGAGCACTACCGTGTCGCCGGGCACGCAGGACGCGAGCAGGTTCAGCGAGTCGGTGGTGTTGCGCGTGAACACCACCACGTGATCCGGTGCGGCGTCGAGGAACTTGCCTACCGATCCGCGGGCGGCCTCGTAGCACTCCGTGGAGATCCGCGAAGCGTAACCCGCGCCGCGGTGCACGCTCGCGTAGAACGGCAGCAACTGCTGCACGCGGTCGGTAACCTGCGCCAATGCCGGCGCGCTCGCCGCATAGTCGAAATTCGCGTAGCTCGCGGTTCCGCCCTGCACGAGCGGCACCAGCAGTTCGTCGCCCGAGACCCGGGCGAATGCGGCACAGGTGGTATCGACAACACTAGTCATCACGTGAATCCCGTCGGCTCTAGGACCGCGATCGAATGATTCGTCGAGTCCGCGCTTGCCGCGCCCGGTTGGGCGGCGGCCGGGTCGTCACCCGGAGCACCCCACCGCGGAGGAGGGTTGCCGACCAGCAAGCCGGGGCTTAGCGCTGGTACTCATGACCTGACCCGAGATTGGCAGAAGCGCCCCAGCGCTGTCAACTGGGTACCAATCCCAGGCCGGCACATACCGATCGGGACCTGCCCGACGTCCGTGCGTCCGCGCGCAGACTCACGAGCCGGGCCGGCACCCCTGACCTCGCTTTACGAGCACTGTTCGCCATCGAAGCCGGCACGCGGCTGTTGCCCTGAACACATCCGCGCCACCGCTGCCGGCCGGAGCAGGCCCGGCATCTCGTCTCCGACGACGCTACGACCGAACAAATACAGCAAATACGCAGCAGCACCCGGTAACCCGAACGATCGTCCCTGGTGCCCAGGTAACCACAGCGGCCCGCGCTTTTGCGGAAAGCAAAACCAAGCGTTACCTGTTCGCAGCCCGTCGCGCCCCGATTCGCGATGTCACAGCGCACGAGTCGCCGGACGCTCAGCCCTCATCCAGCTAACAACAAGCAGCCGATCTCGAATCCATGGTGTTCACCCCTTGTCGAGCGCAGCGACATTCCCCGTTCGCGCAGCGCCGCTGGGCGCTGCCGAAGCAAACCCAGTACCGTGGACAACTGGCCAATCGCGGCATTTGCCCTTTGGTAACCCCGCCCTTTGGTAACCCGCCCTTTGGTAACCCAACTATGGCGCGACAACGGAAAGTGTGAGGCAGATCGATGGAAGGTTCGGTGGGCACCGTGCTCCGAACAGAGGTCGACGCGCCGCAGCGTCCGTTGTTGCGGGGCGAGCATGCGCCGCAGGCCAGGACGCTGGTCGACATCCTGACCGCTACCGCGCTCGCACATCCCGACGCCCCGGCCATCGACGACGGCCAGGTGGTGCTGACCTACCTGGACTTGGTGGTCGAGGTCGAGCAGACCATGGCCCGCCTCGCCACAGCGGGCGTACGCCCCGGTGACCGGGTCGGGGTGCGGATGCCTTCCGGGACCCGCGGACTCTACGTCACCATTCTCGCGGTCCTCTACAGTGGCGCGGCCTATGTGCCGGTCGACGCCGACGACCCGGACGAGCGGGCCCAGCTGGTCTTCGGCGAAGCCCAGGTCACCGCGCTGGTGACCGCCGACGGCATCGAGACCACGGCCGCGGGTATCCGTGCCGCGGAACAGCACGAACGTGGGGAAACCTGGTCGACGCTCCCCACCCCCGGCGACGATGCCTGGATCATCTTCACCTCGGGCTCGACCGGCACCCCGAAAGGCGTTGCCGTCACCCACCGCAACGCCGCCGCGTTCGTCGACGCCGAAGCTGACCTGTTCCTGCGCGACGCCCCGATCGGCCCGGGTGACCGGGTGCTCGCCGGTCTCTCGGTCGCCTTCGACGCCTCCTGCGAGGAGATGTGGCTGGCCTGGCGCAACGGCGCCTGCCTGGTGCCGGCTCCGCGCGAGCTGGTGCGCACCGGCGCCGACCTGGGCCCCTGGCTGGTGCGGCGCGAGATCAGCATCGTCTCGACGGTGCCGACCCTGGCCGCGACCTGGCCGGTCGAAGCGCTGGAGGCGGTGCGCCTGCTCATCTTCGGCGGTGAGGCCGTCGCACCGGAACTCGCCGAACGACTTGCCGGAGATGATGATTCGATTCGCGAGGTATGGAACACCTACGGCCCCACCGAGGCAACGGTCGTCGCCTGTGCCGCACAGCTGAACGGCCAGTGGCCGATCCGGATCGGGCTTCCCCTCAACGGCTGGGATCTGGTCGTGGTGGATCAAGCGGGAAATCCCGTGGCCGAGGGCGAGTCCGGCGAATTGGTGATCGGCGGCGTCGGCCTGGCACGCTATCTCGACCCCGCCAAGGACGCGGAGAAGTACGCACCGCTGCCCTCGGTCGGCTGGGACCGCGCCTACCGTAGCGGCGACCTGGTTCGCAACGAGAGCGCGGGGCTGGTCTTCCTCGGCCGCGCCGATGATCAGATCAAACTCGGCGGCCGCCGCATCGAGCTCGGCGAGATCGACAACGCACTCCAGCATCTCCCCGGTGTCACCGGCGCCGCCGCCGCGATCCGAAGCACAAAGGCGGGCAACAAGCTACTGATCGGCTACCTCACCGCGCCCGGACCGGACTTCGACGTCAAGGCCGCACGAGCCATCCTCGCCGAACAACTTCCGGCCCCGCTGGTCCCCCGGCTCGCGGTGGTCCCCGAGCTACCGACCCGTACCTCCGGCAAGGTGGATCGCGACGCCCTGCCGTGGCCGCTACCGGGCTCAGGCGAGGACGACGACAACGACCTGACCGGCACAGCGCAATGGGTTGCCGGATTGTGGGATTCGATTCTCGGCGCGGAGGTCGGCGATCTCGATGCCGACTTCTTCGATCTGGGCGGCGGCTCGCTCGCCGCGGCACAGCTGGTCGCCGCGCTGCGCGAACGTTATCCGCAGATCGCCGTCGCCGATCTCTACGACCATCCGCGCCTCGGCGCTCTGGTCGAGCTGCTGGAGCAGACCACACCCGCGGTCGCCGTCACCGAACGCGTGGTGCGCCCGACGCCCTTGGCGGCGCAAGCGGCGCAGGTGCTCGCCACCATCCCGTTGACCACGCTCACCGGCCTGCAGTGGCTCACCTGGCTGGCGATCGTCGGCAATATCGCCGCCTGGTCCGGCTCGCTGCCGTGGCTGCCGCAGCTGTCCTGGTGGTGGACGCTGGCCGCGTTCGTACTGTTCATCTCCCCACCCGGCCGGATGGCGATCTGCGTGGCGGGCGCACGGCTGTTGCTGCGCGGTGTCCGGCCGGGTAGTTATCCGCGCGGCGGCGCGGTGCATCTGCGCTTGTGGGCGGCCGTTCGCCTGTCCGAGGCCAGCGGCGCCGAGAACCTGTCCGGCGCGCCGTGGATGGTGCCGTTCGCGCGGGTGCTCGGCGCGAAGATCGGCAAGGGCGTCGACCTGCATTCGCTGCCGCCGGTGACCGGCATGCTCGAGCTCGGCGACGGGTGCAGCGTCGAGCCGGAGGTCGACCTGTCCGGTTACTGGATCGACGGCGATGTGGTGCATCTGGGCCCGATCACCATCGGCCCCGGCGCCGTGGTCGGCTCGCGCTCGATCCTGCTGCCCGGCACGAAGATCGGTAAGAACGCCGAGGTGGCGCCGGGTTCCGCGGTGTCGGGCAAGGTGAAGGCCGAACAGGAGTGGGCGGGTTCACCCGCGGTGAAGGTCGGCAAGGCGCAGCATCGCTGGCCGCCGCACACGCCCGACCGGGCCCGGCGCTGGGTCGGCGTCTTCGGTGTCACGTCGATGGCCTTGGCCGCCATGCCGATCCTCGGCCTCGGCGCGGGCGGCGCGTTCCTCGCTTGGTTCGTTCGCGATACCCGCACGCTCGCCGCGGCCGTCGTCCGGGCCTTCGCCATTCTTCCCGTCGCGACCCTGCTGAGCCTCGGTATCTACGCCGCGGCGACCATCGTCGCGGTTCGGTTGCTGAGCATCGGCCTGACCGCGGGCTACCACCCGGTGCGCAGCCGCGTCGGCTGGCAGGCGTGGGCTACCGAGCGGCTGCTGGATTCCGCGCGTGGCTTCCTGTTTCCGCTCTACGCGAGTCTGCTCACGCCGTTGTGGCTGCGCTTGCTCGGCGCGAAGGTCGGCAAGAGCGTGGAGGTGTCGACGGTGCTGTTGCTGCCGAAGTTCACCACCGTCGCCGATGGCGCCTTTCTGGCCGACGACACCATGATCGCGGGTTATGAGCTCGGCGGTGGCTGGCTGCACATCGGTGAGGCCAAGGTCGGCAAGCGCGCGTTTCTCGGCAACTCGGGGATGACCGCACCCGGCCGCCGCGTCCCGAAGAACGGGCTGGTCGCGGTGTTGTCGGCGGCGCCGTCCAAGGCAAAGGCCGGCTCGTCCTGGTTGGGTAGTCCGCCGGTCCGGCTGCGCCGCGCGGCGGAGAGCACCGACACGGCGCGTACCTTCGACCCGCCCGCCCGCCTGCGCATCGCCCGCGCGATTGTCGAAACCTGCCGGCTCTTCCCCGTCCTGGTGACTTTCGCCATCGGACTCGGCGTGCTGAGCACGCTGGCCTGGCTCGCGCAAACGTTCGGCCATCTGGCCGCCGGGCTACTCAGCGGGTTGGTGCTGCTGAGCGCCGGTGCCGTGGCGGGCGCGAGCGCGGTGGCCGCCAAGTGGTTGTTGGTGGGCCGGATCGGCACCGAGGAGTATCCGCTGTGGAGTTCGTTCGTGTGGCGTAACGAGGTCTCCGACACCTTCGTGGAAACGGTTGCCGCACCGTGGTTCGCGCGCGCGGCGACCGGTACGCCCGTACTGAACCTGTGGCTTCGCGGGCTCGGGGCGAGCATCGGTCGCGGGGTATGGTGCGAGTCCTATTGGCTACCGGAGGCGGACCTGGTGACTCTCGGCGACGGCGCGACCGTTGAACGCGGCTGCGTGGTGCAAACCCACCTGTTCCACGATCGAATCATGGCCATGGACACCGTCACGCTCGGCGCGGGCGCCACCCTCGGACCGCACTGCGTCGCACTCCCGGCCTCGGCTATCGGCGACGGCGCGACCATCGGTCCGGCCTCCCTGGTCATGCGCGGCGATGCGGTGCCCGCATCGACGCGCTGGTGGGGCAACCCGATCGCACCCTGGTTCACGGGCGACCCCGGAGCACGCTGATGCCGGGCAAGTTCTACGAAGCCCCCATCGATGAGTACCTACCGCAGAACGGCAATCGCGGGTATCGGGTCTCACGATACGAACTCGAGTTGGCCTATCGAGTCTCCGCCAACCGGCTGACCGGACGTGCCACGATCACCGCGGTGACCACCGCGGTGTGTCCGCGGTTCGCCCTCGACCTCGCACAGGCGCTCACCGTCTCGAAGGTGTTAGTCAACGGGACCAAGGCCGCGAAATACACCCACCAGCACGGCAAATTGGTGATCACCCCGCAGCAGCGGATTCCGGCGGGCGGCGCGCTCTCGATGGTGGTGCAGTACGGTGGCATCCCGAAGCCGGTGCGCGGCCCCTGGGGCGAAGTCGGTTGGGAGGAGCTCACCGAGGGCGCGCTCGTGGCCAGCCAGCCCAACGGCGCCGCATCGTGGTTCCCCTGTGACGACCACCCGAGTTCCAAAGCGAGCTACCGGATTTCGATCACCACCGATTCCCCGTACTACGCGCTGGCCAACGGCACCCTGCTACGCAAACAGACCAAGGCCAGCCAGACCACCTGGGTCTATGAGCAGGCCGAGCCGATGTCGAGCTATTTGGCGACTATCCAGATCGGCCACTATCGCAAACATCGCATGGGTTCCGCGCAGACCCCGGTGCCGATGCAGGCCGTCATTCCGCCGCGGCTGCGCGCGAACTTCGACCACGATTTCGCCCGCCAGCCGAAAATGCTGGAGGTCTTCACCGAGAAATTCGGCCCTTATCCGTTCGAGGGGTACACGGTGGTCGTCACCGACGATGAGCTGGAGATCCCCATCGAGGCGATGGGCATCTCGATCTTCGGCGCCAATCACTGTGACGGTCGCCGCGGCGCCGAACGTCTGGTCGCGCATGAGCTGGCCCATCAGTGGTTCGGCAACAGCCTGACCATCCGGCAGTGGCGCGATATCTGGCTGCACGAAGGCTTCGCCTGCTACGCGGAATGGATTTGGTCGGAGGCGATCGGCGGCCCCACGGCCGATCAGCTGGCCCGCGCCGCGCGGCACAATCTGTCCCGCCAGCCGCAGGACATCGTCGTCGGCGACCCCGGACCGCGGCGCATGTTCGACGACCGCGTCTACAAGCGCGGCGCGCTGACCTTGCACGCGCTGCGCCTGGAACTCGGCGACTCGACGTTCTTCAACCTGCTGCGTGAGTGGACGATCCGCTACCGCCACTCCTCGGTGACCACCGAGGAATTCACCGATCTCGCGGGTCACTACAGCCTGGTGCCGCTGCGCCCGCTGTGGGACAGCTGGCTGCTCGCCGAATCGCTGCCGCAGCTGCCGCCCCACGGCGGCGCGTCGACCGCCTGATCAGAACACCAGGTAGCGCGCGGCGAGTTCTTCGATGAGCGGATCGTCCTCCCCGACGTTCGCCAGCGCGTCGAGATCTGTTTCCACGGCGATCTGCCGCGGATCGTCGTGCTCGGTGTCGAGCGGGCCGTCCTCGGCGAGCTGGCGCAGCAACTTGTTGCGCACCCTGGTCTTCAGCGAATCATTCATGTTCGACGCTTGCCTCCATGCCGGCCGCTACACCGGTGTGAGGAAGGTGCCCCACGGGGTGTTGCGCAATACGGTGTAGACCGCCAGCAATCCGAAAAATATCCACATCGTGGTCCGGCTGATCGACGGCAGACGCATCGTCTGACCGCGCCGAGCACGGATGGTCCAGTCCGTCACCCACACCGCGAACGCGAGCACCAACGGAATCGCGAGCAGATTGCTGTGCAGGGCATCGACGATCTGCCCATCGGTGAGGTTGTGCACGGCGCGCATCCCGCCGCAGCCGGGGCAGTACCAGCCGGTCAGCGCGTAAACCGGGCAGGTGCCGTAGGAGCCTTCGACATGCGGATCACGCAGGTGCAGCAGCACACCGATACCCACCCCGACACCCGCCACCAGCAGTGGCAGTCCCGCACCGCGCCAGCCGGTCCTCGGCTCGGATGCCGGTTCGGGAGCGGTGTGCGCGATGTCCACACCGTCAAACATAGCTGTGTTCGTTTTGCGGCGCTTCCAGCGCTGTGGGTTCGTTTTGCGACGCTTCCAGCGCTGCGGAATCGGACGCTGGTCCAAAAATGATCTTTAACCGGACCGAAATCTGGGTACTTTCCCGTACAGCCAGGAATCCGTCCTCGAGCGCTGGCATGGCGAGCACCTTGTTCGCGTTGTACGGTGACGGAAGACACAAAGGAGTGTTTCGATGCTGGTCAAGTCGATGAGGACGCTGGCGGACGCCCGTAACGGCGCGCTCACCGCCGCTTACCGTGCCGGACTGCGGTCGCGCACCTTCCGGACGGCGGCGCTGAACGCCCCGACATCCCCGTGTGCGGTCATCCCGGTCGTCACCAAGGACGGCGCCCGCCTGCGGGTGCACGCCTACGGCCCCGCCGATGCGGACGTCATCGTCCTGATCCATGGCTGGAGTTGCAGCATCGAGTACTGGAACCCGCAGATCAACGCCTTCGCCGACCGATATCGAGTCGTCTGCTACGACCAGCGCGGCCACGGCGCGAGCGAACTCGGCAAGTCCGCGCCGAGCAAAGAAACACTGGCCGATGACCTGTCGGCCGTACTGTCCGCCACCCGCCGCAACGGCAGACGAGCGGTGCTCGTGGGGCACAGCATGGGCGGAATCACCGTGCAGGCGTGGGCTTCCCGATACCCGGACCAGGTGCGGCAGCAGGCCGCCGCGGCAGTGCTGCTGAACACCAGCTCGGGCGACATCCGCTACGACACCGATCTGCTCCCGCTGCTGAACAAGCCGCTGACCTTGGCCGACCGGCCGGTCACCATACTCGGCGCGAACGTACGCTTGCCGATGATCGTCGCCCAGACGCTGCTCACCGCCCCGGTGCCGCTGCCTGGTGGTTGGCCGGCGAGCGCGCTGATGAAGGCCCGGGTGATGAGCGAGCGGGCCACCGCGGACCAGGTGGAATTCGCTCTCGGTATCGTGCGGTCCTGCCGACCGCTCACCCGCGGCAGGCACGCCGCCGCGCTCATCGACATCGATCTCGCCGAGGCCGCCGCGTCGCTTACCGTTCCCACCACGGTGATCGCAGGGGTGCACGACCGGTTGCTGCCCGAACGTATGTCACGCCGCATCGCCGACGCGCTGCGCGACACCGGGCATCTGGCCGCATACCATGTGTGGCCCACCGGCCACCTGGGCAATATCGAAGCCGCCGACCGCTTCAACGCGGAACTGGCCCGTATCGCCGCCCGGGCCCACCTCCGCTCCGCAGCCGGCTGATTTCACCGCGCGCGGTAGCCCTCGCCACGGACAGCACACCACACACGCTGGTTAACATTCCGCGAATCTCAACCGAAACATGGGGCAGACAGTCAGACCCCTATCGAGCGGAGCAGCTGTGCAGGGCTATCGCGGTATTTCGGCACTAACTCTGGCCGCAGGCGCTCTCGCGCTGACCGCCCCGATCGCCTCCGCAGTACCAATCGGCATCCCACCAGCACGCACACTCTGCGGGGGCGGCGGTGCCGGCGCCGGAATGATCGCGGCCCAATACGATCCCGCCCGCAACTCCTCCGACAATCCAACGCTCTGGATCCATCCGGACTTCGTTTTCGTCCCCGACATCCCAGGCGGCTCCTGCGGCGTAGAGGTCACAGTTCACTGGCAGAACTCCGATACCGGCGCACTGGGCAGTCTGCCCCCGATCTGGGTCGAGACGTCATCCGGCGACCAGGTCCACGACAATTGGGTACCCATCACCATTCCCTCAGGCCTCGGCCGAACCGAAGTGCTGATCGCGACCAACTATCCACACGTCCCGGGCAAGGGAACATTCGTCGTCACGTAGTCCACGGTCGTGGAAATACGGATGGCAGAGCTACCCGGCCAGATGGTCCCCAACACTTCTCCCACACCGGCAGTCATCGGATCTCGTTCTCGGGGTGCTGTTCGTCGTAGGCCGCACGGGCCGACTTGGCCGCAGCAGCAGCTATCGTGGCCAGCAGCCCGACCGCGCACGTGGGAAGACCTATGACCTGGGCGGTGAACCGATCACCGTCGCTGGGATCGCCGAACGCCTCGGCGTCGCTCACCAAACGATCGCGCTCGGCGAGTACCGCGAGCGGTTGCCCGCCGACGACACCCTGTTTCCGTTCCCGCCGCCGATGCTCGCCTCGATTGCGAGCAGTCCGCCACGGGTTCCTCAGCAACACCAGCCCCGACCTTGTGCAGTTGCTCGACCGACCGCTCACCGACTCGCTCACGGTCGCCGCGGACACCGCAGCGGCGATGCGCCCCGGCGCGCGCATACCAGGCGACTGAGCCTGGCCGATCGCTTCCTTCGCTCGCGTGTGGTGCTGAGGACAACGCAAGCCGGCAGGTGGTTACCGCCGCCCCCATGCCAGGGGTGATGGGTTGCTAGATCAACTCGATCTCATCGAGTCCGACAGTCAGGCTGTGACGCCGTTCCCGCAGAATGTTTCCTTCGCGATGGACGGTGCCCTCACTGAAGACGACACGCAGCTCGCGGCGGCGGAGGTCGACCTCCTGCACGACTGCGCAGATGCCGCTGAACGGCCCCTCCGGGAAGTAGACGACGTCGCCCGGTCCGTATTCGCTCAACCCCACGCCGCCACAGTAACCGGCCGACTCATCAGAACAGTGCACTCGACCGGACCATCGTCGCTCCATCGCTGCCGACATGCGCCACAGCTGGACGTTCGCGGGGCCGAACGTGGGATTGCACAGGATCGACGTGCCAGCCGGGGCATCGGCCAGCCTGACCGTCTGTTCCGCTGCCTCGTCCAGGTGCGGCTCCGGCTCGCCGCCCATCGCAGCTTGACCCGAACTGACGACGGAGCCGTCGAAAGTGAGACCACGGCCGATGCCGAGTTCGCATCGGCCGTGGCTTCATTCGGTGACCAGCAGAGCGAGTCGCGTCACCTGGGACGTTTTCAATCGCACTTCCACCCGCTCCGACTGCCCCGGATCGGTCACCGCCGGGTCGTAGCCGAAGCACACTCGGTTCGGCCGGTCGACGCTGAACTCGATTGTCGCCCACAGCGGATGCGTCATCGGCACATCGATGTGTTTGAACCGGCCGGCCCACACCATCACCCGTCGACCGGCAGTAACCGCGATCGCACCGGAGACCGGCTGCCGCTCCCACTCCACAAGACGACCGGATGAGCGGAAAAGG
>NZ_JBQWRH010000016.1:0-174839 GCF_052545115.1 Nocardia glycosmidis
TCGTTGACAACGATGCCGATCGCAAGCTGGTTCGATGTGAGTACATGGAGTTGCGCATGTGCTTGCAAGATCAGCCGGCGGGTCTCGGAGGGCCGTTGTGTGCGGGCTGGGGGAGCCGGGGCGCGGGGTCGGCTGCTTCGTGGGACATCTGCGGGTCAGCTCAAGGTGAGCCCGCGTAGTGCGAGCCATTGCAGTGGGTCGACGTGCTGTCCGCCGACGATCACCTCGAAATGCAGGTGCGGACCGGTCGAGTCGCCGCGGTTGCCCATGCGGGCGATCTGCATGCCCGCGGGTACCCGTTCGCCGACCGAGACGAAGAAGTCGTACATGTGCCCGTAGACGGTGATGCTGCCGTCGTCGTGCCGGATCCGCACCCAGAGCCCGAAGCCCTGGGCCGGACCCGCGTCGATCACCGTGCCGTCGGCGACCGCGTAGATCGGAGTGCCGATCGGCGCCGCGATATCGATCCCGTTGTGGAACGTGCCCCAGCGGGAACCGAATCCGGAGGTGAAGACGCCGCGCGCGGGCAGAACGAAGACGGCGGTGCCCGGCGGCATCGTCCCGGGCTGGACCGGTGCGGTCGCGGTCATCCACGGTTGACGCTCACCGGCGGTCGCGGCGGCCGCTTCGGCCTTGGCGCGGTCCAGAGTGACGCGCGCGGCGGCGGCGACCACGGCCTGCTCGCGCAGTCGCTCACCGTCGGCGATCGCGCTCAGCAATCGGTGCGCCGACGGCGGTGTGCTCTGCACCTGCGGCGGATAGGCGATGGCGACGCGCTGCGCGCGGTCCGGGGCCGGGGTGAGTTCGGTGACCGTCTCGGCGAATGACGTGTCGCCCGCGGCGAACGCCGCAGCCGCGACGAGCGCGGCCAGCAGCACTTTGTGCGTACGCGCCAGGGCAAGCAGGTCCTCGCCGCTCGGCCTGCGCCGCCATAGGGCGGGAAGATCCGGTTTGTGTTTCCACCGGGCCCGCAGCTCGGATCGGCGCACGCGCGGGCGCAGTCTTTCGAACAACTCCTTCGGGAGGCGTTTCGGCGCTCGCGCACGCCAGTCTCGCGGAATGACCCCGATGCCACCCACTCCGCGCACTCGGTCGAGTCGTTCTAGTCGAGTTTTCTCGAGCATTACGCAGACCATAACCGCGATCACGCACAGTAGTGCTCTACCGTCTGTCGAGTGTCCAGAGAATCTCGCCGGTCGACCATTCCGCCTTTCTATGTGATGGATGTCTGGAAAGCCGCCGCCGAGCGCGCCAGAACCCACGGTGACGTGCTCGTCCTCGCCGCGGGGCAGCCGTCGACGCCGGCGCCCGCGCCGGTGCTGCGTGCGACGAAACTGGCCATCGAATCCGAATTACTCGGTTACACAGAGACTTTCGGCATTCTGGCGCTGCGCGAAGCGATCGCCGAACACCATCGGGAGACCTACGGCTACCCGGTCGACCCGGACGAGGTGGTGGTGACGACCGGCTCGTCCGGCGCCTTCTCGCTGCTCTTCCTCGCCGCCTTCGATCCTGGCGACACCGTCGTGGTCGCGCGCCCGGGCTATCCGGCCTATCGGAACACGCTCGCCGCGTTCGGTTGCCGCGTGCTGGAGCTGGACTGCGGCGCGCAGACCCGATTCCAGCCCACCGTCGCGATGCTCGAAGCTCTCCCGCAACCACCCGCCGGACTGATCGTGGCCAGCCCCGCGAACCCCACCGGCACCATGATCGCCCCGGACGAACTCGCCGCATTGGCCCGCTGGTGCGAGGAGCACGGCACACTGCTGATCTCCGACGAGATCTACCACGGCATCACCTACGACAACACCAGTGCCGACAGCCGGACCTCGTCGGCCTGGGCGACATCGCGGGAATCGGTGGTGATCGGGTCGGTGTCCAAGTACTTCTCCATGACGGGCTGGCGGCTGGGCTGGATGCTGGTGCCGAGCGGACTGCGGCCCGCACTGCAGCGGCTGGCCTCGAATCTGACCGTCTGCCCGCCCGCCATCTCGCAGTACGCGGCGCTGTACGCGTTCGGCGCCGAGGCCAAGGAAGAACTCGACGGGCACGTTCGGCGGTACGCGGTGAACCGGCGGCTGCTGCTGGACGGCTTGCCGAAGCTGGGCATCACCGACCTCGCCCCCGCCGATGGGGCCTTCTACGCCTACGCCGACATCGGCCACCTCACCGACGACTCACGGGCATGGTGCGCGGACGTGCTGCACCACACCGGCGTCGCGCTCGCGCCAGGAGTCGACTTCGATACCGTCAACGGGCATCACACGGTGCGCTTCTCGTTCGCGGGAGCCACCGCGGACATCGAGGCGGCGCTGCTGCGTCTAGGGCACTATCTCGACGCCTGAACCTGTGCCGTGCAACAACTTTCCGCAGTTCGGCACCGCGACCGCGCGGATGCGGTAGAACAACGGTGCTGTTTTCCTCACCGATTTCCCCTGGAAGAACTGATGACGACTGGCACGATGGCACGGTGATCACCGCGACGACCCCGAAAGGCGAACGGCGTCGCCAGGCTCTGGTGGCCGCCGCCGCCGAGTTGCTGCTCGAAGGTGGCTTCGAGGCGGTGCGGCATCGTTCGGTCGCGACCCGCGCTGATCTGCCGCTGGCGTCGACCACCTACTATTTCGAATCCCTGGACGACCTGATCGCGCGGGCGGTCGAGTTCAGCGGCAACGTCGAGCTGGACGCGATGCGCAAGCGGGTCGGGGAGGTGAGCCACCGCCGCCGCGGCGCGGAGGCCACCGTCGACCTGGTGCTCGATCTGCTGGTCGGGGCCGATAGCGCGGACGAGGTCGCGCGCGGGCAGCTGATCGCCCGCTACGAGCGTTCGGTCGCCTCGGCGCGACACCCGGAGTTACGTGAGGTGCAGCTGCGACTACGCGTTCAGCTGGACGAGTTGCTGGCCGACGTCCTGCGCCGATCCGACCGGATGGTGCGGGCGGAGCAACTGCGCAGGCTGGTCGCGGTGGTGGACGGAGCGGTGGTCGCCGCGCTCACCGAGATGGATCCCGAACCCCGGCGGATGGCCCGTGGTGCGCTGCTGGAAGTGATCGACATCGTCGCACCCCCGGCGCGCGCATCGGCTCCGGAGCCGGCCGCCACCGTCGCGGGCGCAGTGCGCGGGTCCGGCCCCGAGGCGGCAACCTGGGCGGCCACGGAGGGCTCTGCTCGCGCCGCGCTGCGAGCGCCCGGACCGGAGGGCGCGGGCTACCTGCCCGCCGAGGGCCCCCGGCGCACTGCCCCAGGCGCACCGCCCGAGCAAACCGATCGCTTCCGGGCACTAGACTGACCGGACGTGAGGCAGCGAACCATCAACCCAGCGCCGCAGGGCGCGCCGGCGCCGAGTGTCAGCGAGGCTCAGTCGTGAGTCTCGTTCCCAACGTTCTCGCCACCCGCTACGCCAGCCATGAGCTGGTGCACCTGTGGTCGCCGGAGCACAAGATCGGGCTCGAGCGACGGCTGTGGCTGGAGGTCTTGCGCGCCCAAGCCGAGCTGGGCGTCGATGTGCCGGACGGGGTCGTCGCGGACTACGAACGGGTGCTCGACGAAGTCGATCTCGCGTCGATCGCCGAACGCGAGCGGGTCACCCGGCACGACGTGAAGGCGCGCATCGAGGAATTCAACGCGCTGGCCGGGCATGAGCATGTGCACAAGGGCATGACCAGCCGCGACCTCACCGAGAACGTCGAGCAGTTGCAGATCCGGCGGTCGCTCGAGCACGTGCACGCGCACGGTGTCGCGATCGCCGCGCGGCTGGCCGAGCGCGCCGCCGAGTACCAGACGCTGGTGATGGCGGGCCGCTCGCACAATGTCGCCGCGCAGGCCACCACGCTGGGCAAGCGGTTCGCCTCCGCCGCCGACGAACTGCTGATCGCGCTCACCAGGCTGCGCGAGCTGATCGACCGCTACCCGCTGCGCGGCATCAAGGGTCCGATGGGTACCGCGCAGGACATGCTCGACCTGCTCGGCGGCGACCCGGCCCGGCTCACCCGGCTGGAGCAGCAGGTGGCCCGGCATCTGGGCTTCGCGACGGTGCTCACCAGCGTCGGCCAGATATACCCGCGATCGCTGGACCACGACGTGCTGTCCGCGTTGGTGCAGGTCGGCGCGGGCCCGTCCTCGTTCGCGCACACCATCCGCCTGATGGCCGGGCATGAGCTGGTCACCGAGGGTTTCCAGCCGGGGCAGGTGGGCAGCTCGGCGATGCCGCACAAGATGAACACCCGCTCCTGCGAGCGAGTCAACGGCCTGCAGGTGGTGCTGCGCGGTTACGCCTCGATGGCGGCCGAGCTGGCGGGCGCGCAGTGGAACGAGGGCGACGTGTTCTGCTCGGTGGTGCGCCGTGTCGCGCTGCCGGACGCGTTCTTCGCCCTCGACGGAATGATGGAGACCTTCCTCACCGTCTTGGCCGAATTCGGCGCCTATCCGGCCGTCGTCGCCCGCGAACTGGACCGCTACCTGCCCTTCCTGGCCACCACCCGCATCCTGATGGCCGCGGTCCGCGCCGGAGTCGGCCGCGAAACCGCGCACGAGGTCATCAAGGAGCACGCGGTCGCGGTCGCTCTGGCGATGCGGGAGCAGGGCCGTGAACCCGACCTCCTGGACCGTCTCGCCGCCGACGAACGCCTGCCGCTCGATCGCGCCGCCCTCGCCGAAGCGCTGGCCGACAAGTCCGCCTTCATCGGCGCCGCCGAAGCGCAGGTATCCGACGTCATCGGCCAGGTCCAGAAACTGGTCGACCGCTACCCGGACGCGGCCCGCTATACGCCGTCACCGATCCTCTAGCGGGACTGCGCCTTTCGCGACGAATTCGCTCGCAGGGTGGGAGCGGGCTCGGTATTTTCCCCACACCCAACCCGCTTTGTGGTGGCCAGATGCGATCGCCTGGGCATTCGGGGCGGGAGGTCGCTGGAAGGCAATGGTCTTGCCGCTGGTGCGGGCCGTGATCAATGTCGACGCTCGACCCTGACAGCGCGAAACCCGACTGCCCACCGTCCGGTGAAGAGCCGGGTCCACTTCTCCCAGCTAGTGCCAGGAGCTGAGTCGATGGTGCCACACCGATCAGCACATAGGCTGTGGACCGTGAATCCGTACACGATTTTCGCCGATATCGTTGCCGGGCGGGCGCCTTCGAGCAAGGTCTACGAGGACGATGATGTGCTGGCGTTCATGGACGTTCGCCCGATGACGCCGGGGCATGTCCTGGTGGTGCCCAAGGTTGCGGCGCGCAGCCTGGTGGAACTCGATCCGGTGATCGGGGGGAAGTTGTTCCAAGTGGGGCAGCGACTCGCGGTGGCGCTGCGGGCCAGTGAGGTGGGGTGTGACGGGGTCAATTTCTTCCTGGCCGATGGGGTGACGGCCGGGCAAGAAGTCTTCCACGTGCACCTGCACGTCATCCCGCGCACGCCGGGCGACGGATTCGGATTGCGGGGTCGTCCGACCAGCCCGCCCCGCGCTGACCTGGACTACCTCGCTGCCTCGATCAACCGTGCGCTCGGGGACTGACCCCGTATCCGGAGGGGGCGGTCGACCGGGTCCGGCGCGGAGGGCCTGCACAGCGACACTATCGGCGAGCTGCCGCCGTGCATCCATGACGTGGACGGCACGCCCAACGCCGAGGCAACGCCCTTCCTGGTGGAAAAGCTCACCGAGGACAGCGCCAGGATCGATCAGGCCCGGCGTGACCTGCGCCGGACCAGCGAGGTGCTCGACGGCGTCATCCAAGCGGCGTGCGGCACGGAGTCCGAACAGTAGGGTGGACGCCATGGCTCTCGACAGCGGAACGATCTCCGACTCCGGCAGCGGTGCTCCCGTCGTGGCGGCGCCGATCGCCAAGACGATCCCCACCGAGCGGGTGCACCACGGCGACGTGTTCGTCGACGAGTACGAGTGGCTGCGGGACAAGGAGAACCCCGACGTCATCGCCTACTTGGAAGCGGAGAACGCCTACACCGAGGCGCAGACCGCCCATCTGGCCCCGCTGCGCGAGACGATCTTCGACGAGATCAAGGCGCGCACCCAGGAGACCGACCTGTCGGTGCCGACCCGGTTGGGTGACTACTGGTACTACTCGCGCAGCTTCGAAGGCAAGCAATACGGCGTGCACTGCCGGTGCCCGATCGCCGCGGCCGCGGCGGGCCTCGACGCCTGGACGCCGCCGCTGCTCGACGCGGAGACCGAGGTCGCGGGCGAAGAGGTGCTGCTCGACAGCAACGAGCTGGCCGAGGGCCACGACTTCTTCGCACTGGGCGCGTTCTCGATCAGCCATGACGGCACGCTGCTCGCCTACTCGGTGGACAACGTCGGCGACGAGCGCTACGTGCTGCGGTTCAAAGACCTCCGCACCGGTGCGCTGCTCGGCGACGAGATCGCGGGTACCGCCCCCGGCGCGACGTGGTCGCTGGACGGCAGTCACGTCTTCTACCAAACCGTCGACGAGTCGTGGCGGCCGGACACGGTATGGCGGCACCGGCTCGGCGGCACCGAGCCCGACGTCAAGGTATTCCACGAGCCCGACGAGCGCTATTGGGTGAGCATCGGCGCGACCCGCTCGGAGAAGTACCTGATGATCTGGGTCGGCTCGAAGATCACCAGCGAGGGCTGGGTACTGGAATCGGACGATCCCGAGGGCGAGTTCCGCGTTCTGCTGCCCCGCCGCGAGGGCGTCGAGTACTCCGCCGAGCACGCGGTGGTCGGCGGCGCGGACCGCTTCCTGATCCTGCACAACGACGTGGTGGACGGGATCAAGGCGGAGAACTTCGTACTCGCCGAGGCGCCGGTGGACGATCCGTCGGACCTGACGCCGCTGATCGGCCATCGCGCCGACGTGCGGCTCGAGGATATCGACGCCTTCTGCGACCACTTGGTGCTCAGCTACCGGCGCGAGGCGCTCACCCGGATCGCGGTGTGGCCGCTGACCGAATCCGGCTACGGCGAACGCCGCGAACTCGACATCGATCTGGAGCTGTTCGCGGTCGGCGTCGGCGCCAACCCGGAGTGGGCGCAACCCACCCTGCGCATCGGGCTGACCTCGTTCATCACGCCCATGCAGGTGTTCGACTACGTCCCGGCCACCGGCGAGCTGCTGTTGCGCAAGGAGCAGCCGGTGCTCGGCGGCTACGACGCGAACGACTATGCGCAGCACCGGGATTGGGCCGTCGCCGCGGATGGTACGCGAATTCCGATTTCGCTGGTGCGGAAGAAGGACGCGGCCGCCGACGGGCCGAAGCCGCTGCTGCTCTACGGCTATGGCTCCTATGAGGCCAGCATCGACCCGGCGTTCTCGGTCGCCCGGCTTTCGCTGCTGGATCGCGGCATGGTCTTCGCGGTCGCGCATGTGCGCGGCGGCGGCGAGATGGGCAGATTGTGGTACGAGCACGGCAAGACGCTCACCAAGAAGAACACCTTTACCGACTTCGTTTCCTGCGCACGGCATCTCGTCGATTCCGGCGTCACCGCCGCGGACCGGATGATCGCGGATGGGGGTAGCGCGGGTGGCCTGCTGGTCGGCGCGGTGGCGAATCTGGCGCCGGAGTTGTTCCGCGGGATCCTGGCCAACGTCCCGTTCGTGGATCCGCTCACCTCGATTCTCGACCCGTCGCTGCCGCTGACCGTCATCGAGTGGGACGAGTGGGGAAACCCGTTGGCGGACAAGGACGTCTACGCGTACATGAAATCCTATGCGCCGTACGAGAACGTCGACGCCAAGGACTACCCGGCGATCCTGGCCATCACCAGCCTGAACGACACCCGCGTGCTCTACGTCGAGCCGGCGAAGTGGATCGCGAAGCTGCGGGCCACCGCGACCGGTGACGCGCCGCTGCTGCTCAAGACGGAGATGACCGCCGGTCACGGCGGCGTCAGCGGACGGTACGAGAAGTGGCGGGAAGTGGCTTTCGAGCACGCCTGGGTGCTCGATGCGGTTGGTCTCGCCGACGCGTAGGTCGTTCGCGGGCCGCTCGCGGGTCGAAGGAGCGTCATCGGACCGGCGTGTTCCGGTTCGGACCGTCAGCTGTGTGCCCGGGCAGTTGTGATACGAACACACCATGTGGCGGGTACGCACGTACCGTTTAGGCTGGTGGGCCTTCGATACGAAAGGAAGGCGGGAGGTCTCGTGCCTCGCTTGGTCGACCATGAGGTAAGGCGGCGGCAGATCACCGGCGCGGTGCGACGCGTCATCGTCGGCGGCGGGCTCGAATCCGTGACCTTTCAATCGGTGGCGGCCGAGGCCGGCATTTCGGTCAGACTGGTGCAGTACTACTTCGGAACCAAGAAGGAATTCCTGCTCGCGACCCATCGATCGGTGATGAACGACGTCGGCGACCGGCTCACGCAACGATGGGCCGCACTCGGCGAAGACGCGACGCCGCGCGACGCCATCCGCGCGGTGCTGACCGAGTTGCTGCCACTCGATGACCGCCGCCATGAGGAGGTCATCGTGCTGGGAGCCTTCAATACGGCGGCGATCAGCGGCCAAGGCATCACCGCGGACGAAACGCTGGCCGCACCGCGCGCATTGGTGGCCATCATTGTCGATCAACTCGAGCGAGCCCATCGCCTCGACCGGCCCGCGGATCGGGCGTCCCCTGCTCTCGGCCTCGACGCCGCGCTCATCGGGGCGGCTATCGGTGGATTGGCTCAAGGCATGCTCACCGGGTACGCCACCGCGCAGTCGGCGGTCGAACTCGTGGACCATCTTCTCGACCGCATGCTGGTACCGAAAGCTGACAACCGAACCGGGTGACTGGGCGCACACGCCGGCGAACTCCTCGTCAGCGGGATCCTGGCCGCGACTTCGCCCTGTGTTCGCGGACGTTCCGGCCGACTCGGATGTACGCGATAGCTCCGACCGGACTTGTTGTACATCAATACTTTTCGAGCCTGTCAGGTGTGAATCGCCGTTGCGTGGCAGTAATCCCGCCTCGTCGGCTGGTGCGGGGCGATGGCAAATCCGGAGCCCGGTCCGAGCGATTCGGGGGAGTATCCGCGGGAGAAGCCGACGTCACCCGGCGCGAACAGCTCGGAGCGGCACTGTCTTCGGGACGGCACTGTCTTCGGGACGGCGTGGTACCCGGCCGGTGCGGCCCGGTGGCTGGACGGTAGCGGTGGCGCGGTGTTCGCTCGCTGCAGGCGTGACGGACTGTTCGCCGCCTGGTCATTCGGGCTGCACGCCGAGGACATATGCGGCTGGCATCGTAGGTTCATGAATGCGCAGCTGATCGTATCGGTTTCCGGGATCAGGGATACCACTCGGGACACGGCGATCGAATTCGCCGCGGAGATGGATCGGCGCGGCGTGCCGCTCTCGCTGCTGGTCGCACCGCGGCTGAAGGGCAAATACCGGCTGCTCGACGACCCGGCGACGCAAGCCTGGCTGCGCGGGCGCCGGGCCAACGGCGACGCCATCGTGCTGCACGGCTACGACCAGGCCGCCACCAAGCGGCGCCGCGCCGAGTTCGCGACACTGCCCAAGCATGAGGCACGGTTGCGGTTGACCGCCGCCGACCGCGTCATGGAGCAGGTCGACTTACGCACCCGGCTGTTCGCCGCGCCACGCTGGAACGCTTCCACCGGAGCCCTCGACGCGCTGCCGGAGGTCGGCTTCCGGATCGCGCTCAGCCTCACCTCGATCATCGACCTGGAGCGCAATGTGGCGCAGAAATCCAGGGTGTACGGCATCGGTGAGGGCTTTCGCGCGGAGCCGTGGTGGTGCCGCGCCCTGGTGATGGGCGCCGCCCGCACGGCCCGCCGCGGCGGCGTGCTGCGCCTGGCCGTGTCCGCGGCGCAGCTGGCGCGCTCCGGTCCGCGCCAAGCCATGCTCGACGCCGTCGACCTCGCGCTGTTCCATGGCGCGGTCGGTACGACCTACCGATGGGAGCCGTTCTCGGCGGCCCGAGTCGCGTGAATGCCGCCGCGAGCGGTCGGCTGCGGCCGACCGGCGCCGCCGCCCGCGAATGGCGTAGCCGGGCGGCGGCGCTGTCGCGGTCAGGCGGAGGCGATCTTCGTCTGCGGGACCACGGGTGTCGCGTCGTGGGTGAACCCGCCGGCTTCCGCGCGGGTGAGTGAGGTGGCGAACGGGCGCTCTTGTAGCTGTTTCATACAGCGGGTGAGGTCGTCGAGCAGCAGATCGGCCATGTCGATGGAGAAACCGTGCCGGATCACCGCGCGCATGATCGTCTCGTCGCCGCGGTCGGCGGGCAGCGGATACGCCGGGATCAGCCAGCCTCTGGAGCGCAGCCGGTCGGACAGGTCGTAGAGGTTGAATCCGGGATCGCCGGTGAGCCGCCAGCACACCGCGGTGATGCCGCGCTGCGGATCACCGTCGTGGATCAGTTCGAAGGCCCCGAACTCGCGCAAACCCGCGGCCAGGTGCTGTGCCGCCCGGTAGATCGCCGACTGCACCCTGGCGTAGCCGGAGCGGCCCAGGCGGATGAAGTCGTAGTACTGCGTGATCGCCTGTCCGCCAGGTCGGGAGAAGTTCAGGTTGAAAGTGGCCATGCTGCCGCCGAGGTAGTCGACATTGAAGATCAATTCTGCCGGCAGGTCGGTCGCTTCCCGCCAGATCGCCCAGCCCGAGCCGAGCGGCGCGAGCCCGGTCTTGTGGCCCGAAGCGTTGATCGATTTCACCCTGGCCAGCCGGAAGTCCCAGACCAGATCGGGCGCGGTGAACGGGGCGAGGAAACCTCCGCTGGCCGCGTCGACGTGGATCGGGATGTCCAGCCCCTTTTCCTGCTGGAGTGCGTCCAGCGCCGCACTGACACCGGCGACGTCTTCGAACAGTCCGGTGTAGGTCTGGCCGAAGGTCGGCACCACCATCATGGTGTTCTCGTCGCAATGCTCGGCGAGGTCGTCGGGCCGCATGGTGAGCCGGTCGCCGCGCAGCGGAATCTGCCGTATCTCGGCGTCGAAATAGCGCGCGAACTTCTCCCAGCAAACCTGCACGGGACCGCAGACGAAGTTCGGCGTCCCGGTGCCGCCGCGCTTGCGCCAGCGGAATTTGGCCGCGAGGCCGCCGAGCATGGCCGCCTCGCTCGACCCAGTGGTCGAGGTGCCGTGGGTGGTGGCCGGGTCCGGCGCGTGCCACAGGTCGGCGACCATCCGGACGCCGCGGCGCTCCAATTCGGCGGTCTGCGGATATTCGTCCTTGTCGACGATGTTCTTGTCCAGGCATTCGGCCATCAGCCTGCGCGCCTGGTCGTCCACCCAGGTCGTGCAGAAGGTGGCGAGGTTCATCCGGGAGACGCCGTCGAGCATCAGTTCGTCGTGCACGATTTCGTAGGCGACCTGGGGAAACATCTCGTGCGCCGGAAATCCGGCGCGCGGCGCGGACCGGCTCAGCCCCGGCAGGGCGAACAGGTCATCGGCTCCTTCGGACATGAGTGCGGCCTCCCGATTCGGCTCGTGTGCGGTGTGCCTGTGCGGGCGCCGGTCGCGTGCGTCACCGGCGGCGTTGCCGTGCTTCGAGGATGCCGACCGCTGTCCGGCGCCCTCCCGCCCCAGCTTGACACACCGCGTTGCACCGTGGATGGACTTCACGTATCGACCAGGTCGCCGCTGCCGCGCCCGTCCCTGCGCGGCGTCGAACTCACCGGTGCCGGGAGCGTTGCCGACATGCTCTGGGCGCCCCCGGTGCTGGCCGTGCTCGGCATCGACGCCCTGTGCTGGGCGGCGAGGGACCGAAGTGCCTCATCACGCGCCGAACGACGCACGCGCCGAACGAGAGCGTCGGCCCGAAGGAGATCGAACACATTGCGCCGGCCGAGGCGGCGTTCCTTGGGCCTAGCCGGGTCTACAGTTCGGTCGCGTCCTCCGGCCTGAGCACCCGGAATTCGGTCCCGGCCGGCGCCATTTCGCTCAGACGGCCGAAGTAGATGCCGTACGCCTCGGGTTGGATGATGCCGAAATGAATGGGCAGTGCGACACGCGGACCGACAGCGCGCAGGTAATCGACGGCCTCGCTCAGGCGCATCCACGGCGCGACGGCCGGAGCGGCCAGCACACCGACCGGGACCGGCGGCACCCACAGTGCGTCGCCGGGGTGCACCAGCTGGGCCGGGTCGTCCGGGGTGCCCAGCTGGAAGACGGTGTTGTCGATCACGGGGATCTCGGGGTGGATGACGGCGTGCCTGCCGCCGCCTCCGGTTATCCGGAGATCGCCGAGCGTCAGCACATTGCCCGCGTGGACCGGCTCCCACGGCTCGCCGCGCTGCTGCGCTGTCTGCGGATCCGATAGTAATCGTGCGCTGGGATTGGCTTCGATGAGCGCGTCGATCCGGTTCGGGTCGATGTGGTCGGGATGCTGATGGGTCACCGCGATCGCGTCCAGGCCGGTGAGGCCCTCGAAGCCGTGCGAGAAGGTGCCCGGGTCGAACAGGATCTTCGCGCCGTGCAGCTCGACGAGGAGGCAGGAATGACCGAAGTGGACTATGCGCATGGCGCCATGCTATCGACGCCGGGGCGGTTGCGGCGGACCTCGCCGCCGCTTGGCCGACCCCGCGGATGCCGCGTCCGACCAGCACAACTACGCTGCTGAGGTAACCCCACAACCACATGAGGAGCAACGCGTGGCACGAGTCGTGGTCGAGGTGATGCCGAAGGCCGAGATCCTGGATCCGCAGGGGCAGGCCATCGTCGGTGCACTCCCGCGTCTGGGATTCGATGGTGTCTCGGATGTACGGCAGGGCAAGCGATTCGAGCTGGACGTCGACGACAACATCGACGACGCGGCGTTGGAACAGATCGCCGAGTCGCTGCTGTGCAACACGGTGATCGAGGAATGGAAGGTGGTCCGCGTCTCATGACCGCGCGGATTGGGGTCATCACCTTTCCCGGCACGCTCGACGATGTCGATGCCGCACGGGCCGTGCGTCTGGCCGGAGCCGAGGCGGTCAGCCTGTGGCACGCCGACGCCGACCTGAAGAGCGTCGACGCGGTGATCGTGCCGGGTGGCTTCTCCTACGGCGACTACCTGCGGGCGGGCGCCATCGCTCGGTTCGCGCCGGTGATGGGCGAGGTCGTGCGCGCGGCGGGTGCCGGGCTCGCGGTGCTGGGTATCTGCAACGGCTTTCAGGTGCTGTGCGAGGCCGGGTTGCTGCCTGGGGCGCTGACCCGTAACGAGGGCCTGCACTTCATCTGCCGGGACGAGTGGCTGACCGTGGAATCGGTGTCCACGGCGTGGACGTCCCGGTTCGAGCCGGGCGCCCAGATCCTCGTTCCGCTCAAGTCCGGCGAGGGCCGCTACCAGGCCTCGGCCGACGTGCTCGACGAGCTGGAGGGTGAAGGCCGGGTGGTCTTCCGCTACGCCGGCGCCAATCCCAACGGTTCGCAGCGCGGCATCGCGGGGATCGCCTCCGCCAACGGTCGCGTCGTCGGTCTGATGCCGCACCCCGAACACGCCACCGAGCCCTTGACCGGCCCCAGTGACGACGGACTCGGGCTGTTCCTCTCGGTGCTGGACACACTGGTCTCGGCCTAGATTTCGGCGGTATCCGGGCCGTGCGTGACACGGCAGTTCCGGCTGGCGCGGAATCGCGGGCGCCTCGCTTGCGTGACCGCGCGGCCGGACGATGTCCGCCATCAGCCTGCGCTGAGCGCAGCGACGGCGAGGCAGCACCTAGGATCGCAGTCATGCCCGTTTCCACCACCGGAGCCACGGCTGCCGGGCTGTGCGCATTCATCGATGCATCCCCGTCACCGTTTCACGTCTGCCGGACGGTTGCCGCGGAATTGGACGCGCGCGGGTTCGCCCGGCTCGCCGAATCGGAGCCCTGGCCCTCGGACGGCCCGGGCAGGCACTACGTGGTGCGTGGTGGGTCGCTGGTCGCCTGGGCGACCGCGGACCTGGGGGCGGCCCCGTTCCGGGTGGTCGGCGCGCACACCGACAGCCCGAACCTGCGCGTCAAGCAGCAGCCCGACTTGGCCTCGGCCGGCTGGCAACTGGTCGGCCTGGAACCCTACGGCGGCGCGTGGCTGAACTCCTGGCTGGATCGCGAACTCGGTGTGTCCGGGCGGCTGAGCGTGCGCGACGGAAATACGGTGCGCGAGCGGCTGGTTCGGATCGATGAACCGATCCTGCGGGTGCCGCAGCTGGCCATCCACCTGTCCGACGACCGCAAGGGTGTCACGCTGGACCCGCAGCGGCACGTGAACGCGGTCTGGGGCGTCGGGTACGAGCCCGGCGCGTTCCTCGATTTCGTCGCCGCGCACGCCGAGGTTCACCCCGGCGAGGTACTCGGCTGGGAGCTGATGACCCACGACTTGACGCCCAGCAGGCTGGTCGGCCGGGACCAGGACCTGGTCAGCGCGCCGCGCCTGGACAACCAGGGCACCTGCTTCGCCGGGCTGCGGGCGTTTCTGGCCGCGATCGAGGAGCCGGGTGCGGCGGTGCCGGTGCTGGCGATGTTCGACCACGAGGAGGTCGGCAGTCAGTCCGATCGCGGCGCGCAGTCGGATCTGCTGCCCGCCGTGCTGGAACGCGTCGTGCTCGCGCGTGGCGGCGGACGCGGCGACTACCTTGCCGCGCTGGCCGGTTCGGTGTGTGCGTCCGGTGACATGGCGCACGCGACGCATCCCAACTATCCGGAGCGGCACGAGCCCGCGCACCGGATCGAAGTGAACGGCGGGCCGGTGCTCAAGGTCAACCAGAACCTGCGCTACGCCACCGACGCCGCCGGTGCGGGCGCGTTCGCGCTGGCGTGCGCGCAGGCCGGAGTTCCCTTGCAGCGCTACGTGCATCGCGCCGATCTGCCCTGTGGCTCCACGATCGGGCCGATGACCGCGGCCCGCACCGGCATGTCGACCGTCGACGTCGGCGCCCCGCAGCTGGCGATGCACTCGGCGCGCGAACTGATGGGCGCGTCCGACGTCGCGGCCTACGCCGCGGCGCTGGCCGCCTTCCTCACACCCGATACCACCGGGCGGTAGGTGGCGACCGCGACGACGAACACCGCGAAAGTGGCCAGCACATAGTCGCTTCCGATGATCTGCTGCCACCAGACCCAGTCCAGTTCGCGGTCGCGCGAGTGCGGCAACAACCAATGCGGGCCGGCGAGGAACAGCACCGTACCCGCCGCGACCGCGACGATCATCCGCGGGCTGCGCGCGCCACGCACCATCAGGTCGGCGGTCACCACCAGGGCGGGCGCGATCCATACCCAGTGATGCGACCAGGACACCGGTGAGACCAAAAGAATCGCCGCGGCATTCACCAGCAGCGCCGCGACGGTCGCACCTGCGACGATCAGCCTGCGCATCCACACCGCGGCGAGCGCGACGGCCACCAGCGACAAGCAGATCCACAGCACCGTGGCCACCGAATCATGCACGCCGAGTCGGAAGGTCATGCCTTTGATGGACTGGTTGCCCGCGAAATAGGGCGGTCCGATCCGGCCGGTGTCCGCGAGTGCGGTGAACCAATAGTCGACCGAGTCGCTCGGAAACAACAGGAATCCGAGGCCGACCGCCGCGATGGCGGAGATCACCAGCGTGCCCGCGGCCTTCCAGTCTTTGCGCAGCAAGAAATACAGCAGGTAACCGGCCGGGATCAGCTTCACCGACACCGCGATGCCGATCAGCAAGCCGCGCGGCCAGAACGGCTTGCGCACCAGGCAATCCATCGTGATGGCGGCCATCAGCACCAGGTTGACCTGGCCGAAGCCGAGGGTCTGGCGCAGCGGTTCGAAGAATTGCGCCACCGCCGTCGCGGCGATGACCAGGGTGAGCACGCTGCGCCGGGACAGCTCGGGACGCAGGCGCGCCAGCACCAGCCACAGCGAGATGCCCAGGCTCGCCACCGACGTGGTGACCACCAGCACCTCGGCGACCGTCAGCGGCATCAGGGCCAGGGGCGCGAAGAACAACGCGGCCAGTGGGGGATAAGTGAACGGCAGCCCCATACCCTCGACCGCGGGCATCGGGCCGTACAGCTGCCCGCCGTCCAACCAGACCCGGGCGCCGTTGCGATAGACCTGCAGATCGATGTAGCCGTGCCACCAGTGCGCCAGCAGCGACACGAGTGCCGAAACCGCGAACAGCGCGATGGCGGCAATCAGCCAGCGCAGTTGCGGCGAGGACAGGTTCGGCGCGCGACCGGACGCGATTTCGGAAGCTTCGCTCCGGGCTCGCGCGGTGTCCGGGGCGATTGGCGGCGCCTCCGGATCCGCGACCCCCGATCCTTCGTTCACCGGCACAGAGTAGCCGGTGCCGCGCGGCCGCTCGGCTGGTCCACCCGGGGGCGCCGCGGTGCGCGGGACTGCCTCTGTACCGGGATCGAGCCGGCGCGCCGCCGCCGTGGCGGCCTCACCTGCGTCGCCCGTACGCACTGCCTTTAGACTGACTCGCAGGCATCTCGCCGCAACCCAGTGACAACGCTCGTCGCTTCGCTGAGTTCGCCCACCCCGCCGGCTCCGCCGGCTTGCCGACCCTCTGCCCGGCCGAAAGGACCCTGGTACTCCGTGACTCCGCAGGTCGACACCGTCAGCGCAGCCGCAGCAAACCCCGATGTGCCGCAACCCTACAAAGAATTGGGCCTCAAGGACGACGAGTACGCCCGCATCAAGGAAATCCTCGGTCGCCGGCCGACCGACGCCGAATTGGCGATGTACTCCGTGATGTGGAGCGAGCACTGCTCCTACAAGTCCTCGAAGGTGCACCTGCGCTACTTCGGGCAGACCACCACCGACGAGATGCGCGAGTCCATGCTCGCCGGTATCGGCGAGAACGCGGGCGTGGTGGACGTCGGCGACGGCTGGGCGGTCACCTTCAAGGTGGAAAGCCACAACCACCCCTCGTACGTCGAGCCCTACCAGGGCGCGGCAACCGGCGTCGGCGGCATCGTGCGCGACATCATGGCGATGGGCGCGCGCCCGATCGCGGTGATGGACCAGTTGCGCTTCGGCGCGGCGGACGCGGCCGACACCCGTCGCGTGGTGGACGGCGTGGTGCGCGGCGTCGGCGGCTACGGCAACTCGCTCGGCCTGCCGAACATCGGCGGCGAAACCGTATTCGATGCCTCCTATCAGGGCAATCCGCTGGTGAACGCGCTCTGCGCCGGCGTGATGCGAGTCGAGGACCTGCACCTGGCCTTCGCGTCCGGCACCGGCAACAAGATCGTGCTGTTCGGCGCGCGCACCGGGCTGGACGGCATCGGCGGTGTGTCAGTGCTGGCGTCGGACACCTTCTCCGGCGACGAATCCGGCGCCGGCCGCAAGAAACTGCCCTCGGTGCAGGTCGGTGACCCGTTCACCGAGAAGGTGCTCATCGAGTGTTGTCTCGAGCTGTACGCGGCGAAGCTGGTCGTCGGCATCCAGGACCTGGGTGGGGCCGGGTTGTCCTGCGCCACTTCCGAGCTCGCGGCGGCCGGGGACGGCGGCATGCACATCGAGCTGGACCGGGTGCCGCTGCGCGCGGCCAATATGACCCCCGCCGAGGTGCTCTCCAGCGAATCGCAGGAGCGCATGTGCGCGGTGGTCACCCCGGAGAACGTGGACGCCTTCCTGGCCGTGTGCCGCAAGTGGGACGTGTCGGCCACGGTGATCGGCGAAGTCACCGACGGCGACCGGCTGGTGGTCACCTGGCACGGCGAGACCGTGGTGGACGTGCCGCCGCGCACCGTCGCGCACGAGGGCCCGGTGTACGAGCGCCCGGTCGCCCGTCCGGCCGAGCAGGACGCGCTGATCGCCGCTACCCCGGACCGCCTGACCCGGCCGAAGACTGCCGACGAGCTGCGCGCCACCCTGCTGCAGATGATCTCCAGCCCGCAGTTGTGCAGCCGCAAATGGATCACCGAGCAGTACGACCGCTACGTGCGGGGCAACACCGTGCTGGCCGAGCACGCCGATGCGGGCGTCATCCGCATCGACGAGCAGACCGGCCGCGGTATCGCGCTGGCCACCGACGCGTCCGGCCGCTACACCAAGCTCGACCCGTACACCGGCGCGCAGCTCGCGCTGGCCGAGGCATACCGCAACGTGGCCACCACCGGTGCGACGCCGAAGGCGGTCACCAACTGCCTGAATTTCGGTTCGCCGGAGGACCCCGGCGTGATGTGGCAGTTCCAGCAGGCGGTGCGCGGCCTGGCGGACGGTTGTGTCGCGCTCGGCATCCCGGTCACCGGCGGCAACGTCAGCTTCTACAACCAGACCGGCCAGACCGCGATTCTGCCGACGCCGGTGGTCGGCGTACTCGGCGTGCTCGACGACGTGCACCGCCGCATCCCGACCGGGCTCGGCCTGGAGCCGGGTGAGACGCTGATCCTGCTCGGTGAGACCCACGACGAGTTCGGCGGTTCGATCTGGTCGCAGGTCGCCCACGACCATCTCGGTGGCGTCCCGCCGAGGGTCGATTTCGCCCGCGAGCAGTTGCTCGCGGAGGTGCTGACGGCGGGTTCGCGCGACGGCATGATCAGTGCCGCGCACGACCTTTCGGAGGGCGGGCTCGCTCAGGCTGTGGTCGAGGCCGCGCTCGCCGGTGAGACCGGTTGCCGCGTCCTGCTTCCCGAGGACGCCGACCCGTTCGTGATGCTGTTCTCCGAGTCGGCGGGGCGGGTGCTGGTCGCCGTGCCGCGCTCGGAGGAGACCAGATTCACCCGTATGTGCACGGCCCGCGAATTGCCGTGGGTGCGTATCGGCGTGGTCGACCAGGGCTCGGATTCGGTTGAGGTGCAGGGCCAGTTCTCGATCACCCTGGACGCGCTGCGCGCCGCGCACGAAGGCACGCTGCCGAAGCTGTTCGGCGCCGGCGCGGTCTGAACGCTCACCTGAGCGGGCCTGGACCCCTCGTCCACCGGGCCCGCCCAGGCGCGCGTGGTCAGGCGACGGATTGGAACGGATCGTGCTCGGCGAGCAGCCTTTCCAGCCGTGCCTGGTCGATGCGACCGTGCATGGTCGCGGCTTCGTGCTGGTCACGAACCACTTTCGCCAGGGTGAACGTGCTCGTGACCAGGAAAAGGACGGACATCGCCAGGAACCCGCGCTGCCAGATGTCCAGGGGCAGTGCGAAAATGCCGATGCCGATCCCGAAGAAGCTGATGCCGAAGGCGATCGCGGCTTGCGCGACGAAAGCGGCCGTGGCTTTCGAGCGTGCGTTCGGTGTGCTCATGGATCGGTAGTCTGCTGATCGCGCGGACTCCGCGCCCGCGTACAACTACTCGAGCGGACTGGGTAGTTGCCAGAGATCCGCTCCGATTGCACGCGCATTCCGTCGGCGACGCGCCGGGTCGTCGGTGGCGACCGCCATACTGGTCGAATGCTGGAGACCGCCGGGGCCATGCGGAGGCTGCGTACACGCACCGTCGCGGTGGTCCGGGCTGCGGAGAAGATCATCGACCTGAACTACGTCGGTCTGGTGGTCGCGACCGTGTTCTTCGCGCTGTCGGTGACGCCCTCCTTGCTGCCGCGCGATTGGCTGTTCCAAGGTTTGATCAGCGGGGTCAACGCCGCGCTCGGGTACGGGGTCGGCTGCCTGCTGGAGTGGCTGTTGCGGCGGTGGGTGCGTCCGAGGTTGAAGATTTCCCCGCCGCCCACCTGGGTGCGCTACGCGGCGAAGTCGGCGATCCTGTTCACCGCCGGGCTCAGCGCCGCCCTCATGCTGGTGCAATCGGCACGCTGGCAGCGGGAGATCACCGCGCTGATGGGGATGACCGGCACCACCACGCCCGCCTATCTGCGCACCGGACTGCTCAGCCTGGCCGTCGGCGCGGTGGTGGTCGCGGTGTACCGGACGGTGCGGGAGATCATCCGTTTCCTGGCTCGCCTGCTCAACCGGTGGGTGCGGGTGCCGCGCGAACTGGCGCCGGCCGCCGGGTTCCTCGTTCTGGTGCTGTTCGCCGTGACGATCTTCAACGGTGTGGCGGTGCGCGCGTCTTTCGCGGTGGCCAACTCGGCGTTCAGTGTGCGCAACGACTACACCTCGGTGAACGCGGTCCAGCCGCAGCAACCGGAGCGTTCCGGCAGCCCCGAATCGCTGGCGAAATGGGAGACGCTGGGGTTCGAAGGCCGGTGGTTCGTCTCGCACGGTCCCACCGCAAGCCGGATCACCTCGGTCACCGGCCGCCCGGCGAAGGAACCGATTCGCGCCTACGTGGGGTTGGAGTCGGTCGAAGGCGACGGCGATGTAGATCAGGCCGAACTCGCGGTGGCCGAGCTGGAACGGACCGGGGCGTTCGACCGGCAGGTACTCGTTGTGGTCACCACCACCGGTACCGGGTGGGTGAACTCGCTGGCCGCCGCCGCGATCGAGTACATGTACGACGGTGACACCGCCATCGTGGCCACGCAGTACTCGTACCTGCCGAGCGTGCTGTCGTTCCTGGCCGACCGCGGCAAGGCCACCGCGGCGGGCAAAGAAGTGTTCGACGCGGTCCACCGGCACTGGACTGCGCGTGCACCGCAGCAGCGGCCCAAACTGCTGGTGTACGGGGAGAGCCTCGGCTCGCAGGGGTCCGAGGCGGCGTTCGACGGGCTGGCCGAGCTGCGGGCCGAGGTGGACGGCGCACTCTGGGTCGGCCCGCCGAACTCCAACCGGCTCTGGCAACAGTTCGTCGAGCGCCGCGATCCGGGTTCGCCTGAGGTCGAGCCGGTGTACGCGGACGGTCTCGTGGTCCGGTTCGCCTCGGACAGCGCCGACCTGGCGCGGCCCAGCGCGGAATGGCGGCCGCCGCGCATCGCCTATCTGCAGCACGCGTCCGACCCGATCGTCTGGTGGTCGCCGGATCTGATCTTCTCGAAACCGGATTGGCTGTCCGAGCCGCGCGGCTCGGACGTGTCCTCGCAAATGCGCTGGTGGCCGTTCGTCACCTTCTGGCAGGTCGCCGCCGACCTCACCAACGCACAGGGCGTCACGGACGGACACGGGCACCGCTACGGCAGCCTGGTTTTGGACGGCTGGGCAGCCATCGCCGCGCCGCCGGACTGGACCGCGCAGCGGTCGGAACGCATCCGGGCCGAAGTGGAGACCACGGAAGATTCCGAGCGGAAGACCAAATGAGCGCAGTGCCGGTCGCGAGAACGGTTGCGGCCGTGGCGCTTCCGCTGGCCTGGAACAATATTGTGCTGCCCCGCCTCGGGCTCGGTGTGCGCGGCCGCACCGCCGCCAACGCCGGTTTCGCCACCGGATACACCCTCGCGCTGCGCGACGGGCCGAACCGGTGCTCGCGGGCCGGTCTGCGCTATGGGCTGCTCGCCGCCGGGGTCGTCGTGGCCAGTTATGGTGCTGCCCTTGCCTTTCCGGCGCTGCGGCGGCGACTGGGCGCGATGAGCGATCGAAGACCGGAAGTATCGGCGGTGGAGTGGGTGACCGTGCACGTCCCGATCGGCACCGTCTACACCGAAGAGCTCATCTTCCGCGGCTGCCTGGACCCACTGCTGGACAAGGCTTTCGGTCCGCGCGCGGGCGCGCTGCTCAGTGCCGCGAGCTTCGGCCTCTGGCACATCGCACCCGCGCGTGCGGCGGGCGACAGCGTGCCCGCGACCCTCGCCGTCACCACGGCCGGCGGCCTCGTCCTCGGGTCCTTGCGCCGCCGCGCCGCCGATGCCACCGCGCCGGCACTGCTTCACCTGGCCCTGAACGCGGGTGGAGCGATCTCACCGCGCCTGGCACGCCGCATCGGATCCGCCTTCGAGGAACGCTGACCGGCGCGACCAAGTGGTTCAGCGTGCCCGCCCGCACCGCCGAAGCCACCACGTCGGCACTGCTTTCACCTGGCCCTAGACGCGGGTGGAGGGATCACGCCGCGCCTGGCATGCCGCATCGGATCCGCCTTCGGCGAACGCTGACGACCGAGCGGTTCAGCGTGGTCGCCTGCGCTGCCGCGGCACCAGTTTCAGGGCGGTCGGCCGACCCCGGGTCAGCGCGCGCGAGCGCCAGCCTGCTGTCCGCAAGCGTCAGTCGGTCCCGACCCGGGCGATCGGCAACCAGTGCGCTATATCGGCCGCACGGGTGCCGGACGCGCTGACCGCCCCGGAGTCGACCGCGGCATCGAACTCGAGCAGACCCGTGGCCAGCAGCAGCCAAGTGCGCGGATCGGTCTCCACCACGTTCGGCGGAGTGCCCCTGGTGTGCCGCGGGCCCTCGATGCACTGCACCGCAACGAACGGCGGCACCCGGACCTCCACCGAGTGCCCGGGCGCCGAGGTCGCCAGCGAACGTGCCGTAGTTCGCACCGCCGCCGCGAGTTCGGTCCGAGCAGGCGTGTCCACCGACTCGTCGCGCAGCCACTTGCGCACCGCCGCCACCGCCGCCCACATCTCTGCTGGATCTACTGTCCCTCGCGCCACCAAGCAGACGTTACTTCCCGCTCCCGACATCCGCGCTCAGCACCGTGGCCCGGCACCGCTGCCGAGAGCCGATCCCGGCACCCATCGTGGGACACGAGCCCGAGTCGGTCGAGTTCGACCGAACAGCGGCGCAGGCCGACCCACGCCGGCGAGCACGGCCGATCGTCGGTGTCGGTCCGGCCGCGGGCCGCTCATGCTCGGACGCGGTTGCGCCGCTGCAGCCCCTTGCGGTCGTAGAAGCGGGTGACCACCGCGCCGAACACGAGCCCGATCGTGAGCCCGAGCACCGTCATCCACACACCGCGGGCGAGTCCGGCGTCGAAATTCGCGTCGAAATACAGGATCGACCGCACGCCGAGGAACACCTGGTGCATCGGCTCGAACGACGCCAGCCAGCCGAAATAGCCTGGCGTCGCCTCGATCGGCACGGTGCCGCCGGACGATGGCAGACCGAGGATGACGAACAGGATCAGGTTCACCAGCAGTCCGGCCGAGCCGATCGCCGCCAGCATGGACAGCCCGGTCACGCCCACCGCGGTCATGGCGAGCGCGCTGTAGAGGAACAGTGCGAGCGGATTGCTGATCGGCATGTCCAGCAGGGTGCCGACGAGCAGGAACACCCCGGCGACGATGTTCGCGGCCAACGCGAACACACCCCACTTGATCAGCAGCGTCGCGAACCGGGAGATCGGCGTCGGTGGATAGTGCACGTACCAGGGGCCGTATTCGGTCGGCACGAAACCGAGCTGAGCGTCGATCATGGTGTGGATGACCATCGCGCCGACCACACCGGCCACCAACAACAGCAGCGCGTAGAAGAAGGCAGTGAGGCCCTGACCGCTGCCGTCGGGCAAGGGGTGGTACTGCTGCACAACCACTTGGACCGGCGCGGCGAGCGCGAGCCTGGTCGCGCCGGACAGTTCGGGCCCCGGCGGGCCGCCGGGCCGCGGGGCCAGCTGCGCGGTGACCTGGTCGGTCAGCTGCTTGCCGACCTGTTTGTTCACCTCGGTCAGCGCTTCGTTGCCGATCCGAAGCACGATCTGGGTACCGAAAGCGCCGGTGCGCGGGTTCGTCTGCACGGTGATGATCGGCCGCTGGATGTCCCCGGGTATGACGCTGCCCACACCCAGAATGCCGAGTCGCTTACTGAAGTCGCTCGGGATCACGATCGCGCCGTAGACCTGACCGGACTGCATCTGCCGCTCGGCCTCGTTGACACTGATCACGCGCAGATCGACCTTGTCCGACGGCACGCTGTGCGCCAGCGCTTCGGTGATCTGGCCACCGAAGTTCACCTGTCGGCGTTCGTCCCCGGTGCCGAGTACGTCCCCGACGTCCTGGTTGACCAAGGCGACCGGGAAGTCGTGCAGGTTCTTCTCCGGGTCGACGACGTAGTCGAGATACATGATGCCCAGCAGTGCGGTCAGCAGCGTCAGCACCGCGACGGGGAGCAGCACCATGCGAGGCCACGGCCTGCGGTCGCCGGGCTGGTCGGGCGCCGGTTTGCCCGCGTTGTCCGTAGTCGTCACGCTGCGCACCGTAACAGCTGACGGTGGCCGAGATCCGTGCCTTTGCGCACCCTCGATTGCTGCTCGGATGCGGTGGTGGTGCGAACGTCTGGGCTCGCACCCGTAGAATGAAGTCTGCCCCCAGCCCGCCCGAACAGGGAGCAAACGGTGACCAACGCCGAACTGCCGGTCGACAACACTTCCGCCACCTCGTTTTCCGCCTCCCCGGATGTCGACGAGAGCGAGCCGCGTGAGGAGTGTGGTGTCTTCGGAGTCTGGGCACCGAGCGAAGAAGTGGCCAAGCTCACATATTACGGACTCTATGCGTTGCAGCACCGTGGGCAGGAGGCCGCGGGGATCGCGGTGTCGGACGGCGCGCAGATCCTGGTCTTCAAGGATCTCGGTCTGGTCAGCCAGGTGTTCGACGAGCAGACCCTGGCCGCGATGCCCGGTCATATCGCCGTCGGACACTGTCGCTACTCCACCACCGGTGGAGTGACCTGGGAGAACGCGCAGCCGATCTTCCGTACCACCGCGGTCGGCTCCGGGCTGGCGTTGGGACACAACGGAAACCTGGTCAATACCGCCGAATTGGCTGGTCGCGCACGGGAACTGGGTTTGCTCGGCGCCGCGGTTCGCGGCGGCCGCGCGCAGCCCGCCGCGGCGACGTCCGACTCCGACGTGGTTACCGCCCTGCTCGCGCACGCCGCGGCCGATTCCAGCATCGAACAGGCCGCGATGGAACTGCTGCCCACGCTGCGGGGCGCGTTCTGCCTCACCTTCATGGACGAGCACACCCTCTACGCCGCGCGCGACCCGCATGGCGTGCGCCCGCTGTGCCTGGGCAGGCTGGAACGGGGCTGGGTCGTTGCCAGTGAGACCGCCGCGCTGGACATCGTCGGCGCCGCGTTCGTCCGGGAGATCGAGCCCGGCGAATTGCTGGCGATCGACGCCGACGGCGTGCGTTCGATGCGCTTCGCCAACCCCGAGCCCAAGGGCTGCGTCTTCGAGTATGTGTACCTGGCCAGGCCGGATACTACGATCGCGGGTCGGTCGGTGCATGCCACCCGGGTCGAGATCGGTCGTCGGCTGGCGAAGGAGCATCCGGTCGAGGCGGATCTGGTGATCCCGGTCCCCGAATCGGGCACGCCGGCCGCGGTCGGCTTCGCGCAGGGCTCGGGTGTGCCCTACGGCCAGGGCTTGATGAAGAACGCCTACGTGGGGCGGACGTTCATCCAGCCGAGTCAGACCATCCGTCAGCTGGGCATCCGGCTGAAGCTCAACCCCCTGCGCGAGGTCATTCGCGGTAAGCGGCTGATCGTCGTGGACGACTCCATCGTGCGCGGAAACACGCAGCGTGCGCTGATCCGGATGCTGCGTGAGGCAGGCGCGCTGGAGATCCACGTCCGCATCGCCTCGCCGCCGGTGAAATGGCCGTGTTTCTACGGCATCGATTTCGCCTCCCGCGCGGAGCTGATCGCCAATGGCGCCGGTGCCGAAGACGACGTCGCGGACATGGTCGATGGTGTGCGCCGATCGATCGGCGCCGACACCCTCGGCTACATCTCCCTCGACGGCATGATCGCCGCGACCGAGCAGCCACGTTCCCGGCTGTGCTCGGCCTGCTTCGACGGCAACTATCCGATCCCGCTGCCCACCGCGGCGGCGGTCGGTAAGAACGTGCTCGAGGGCATGCTCAGCGGCCAGTCCGAGGCAATGCTGTTGAGCGAGAACGCGAATGCGAGCGCACTGAGCCGTCCGTGAGCACTGAGCCGTCCGTGAACGCGGACGGACCGGCGAGTGGGGCTTCGACCCGAACAAGGCGCTGCCGGATGTATCCAACGGCATCTGGTGGACCGGCATCTTCCCCGGCGTTTGGTGGCCGCGGTGCCGGTCCCGACCCGGTGCGGCAGCGTCGTCGCCGGGCGCGGATGGCCGGACGGTTCGAGGGGGCCGAGTCGGACCAACGGTCTGCATTACGGTTCGCTCTACCCTATTGTCAAGAGGGCGAGCCAACACCGGTGCGGGGGCGTTATCCGGTTCCGGTAGCGTGGGCAGGCATCTATCCGCCGATTCGGTTTGGAGCTTTCCCCGAAAATGACTGAACAGACCCCCAGTGGTGGTGCCTCCTACGCCGCGGCAGGCGTGGATATCGAGGCGGGTGATCGCGCCGTCGAGTTGTTCGGGCCATTGGCGAAGAAGGCGACCCGGCCCGAGGTTCAAGGCGGCCTCGGCGGCTTCGCCGGGCTGTTCGCGCTGAAGGGTGGCTATCGGGAACCGCTGCTCGCCGCCTCCACCGACGGCGTCGGCACCAAGATCGCGGTGGCGCAGGCGATGGACAAGCACGACACGGTCGGCCTCGACCTGGTCGCCATGGTCGTCGACGACCTCGTGGTCTGCGGCGCGGAGCCGCTGTTCCTGCAGGACTACATCGCGATCGGCAAGGTCGTTCCGGAGAAGGTCGCCGAACTGGTCTCCGGTATCGCCGAGGGCTGTGTGCGCGCGGGATGCGCGCTGCTCGGCGGTGAGACGGCCGAGCATCCCGGCCTGATGGATCCCGACGACTACGACCTGTCCGCGACCGGCATCGGCGTGGTCGAGGCGGACGCGGTGCTCGGGCCGGACCGGGTCCGTCCCGGTGACGTAGTGATCGCCATGGGCTCCTCGGGCCTGCACTCCAACGGCTACAGCCTGGCCCGCAAGGTGCTGCTCGACATCGACCGCATGTCGCTCACCGGGCACGTCGAGGAATTCGGACGCACGCTCGGCGAGGAACTGCTGGAGCCGACCAAGATCTACGCCAAGGACTGCCTCGCGCTGGTCGCCGAGACCGACGTGCGCACATTCGCTCACGTCACCGGCGGCGGTTTGGCGGCCAACCTGGCCAGGGTGCTGCCCGCGGGCATCGTCGCCGAACTGGATCGCGGCACCTGGAACCCGGCGCCGGTGTTCAAGATGATCGCGCAGCGCGGCCGGGTGGAACGGGCCGAGATGGAGAAGACGTTCAACATGGGCGTCGGCATGGTCGCCGTCGTCGCCCCGGAGGACGTGGACCGCGCGCTAGCCGTGCTCACCGCGCGGCACATCGAGTGCTGGACGCTCGGTACGGTCAAGAAGGCGAAGGACGCCGACGCCATCCGCGCCGTCTTGGTCGGCGAGCACCCGCGGTTCTGACCGGCGGAAGACACGACAGAGTCCCGCATCCGTATCCGATGCGGGACTCTGGCGTATTGCAAGCCTTTTCGGCGCCAGTCCGTCAACCCGCGTCAACGTCTGAAGGGGGAGGCCCGTCGGCCTCCCCCTTCAGACGTAGATCCGAGTCAGCGGCGCCAGTCGTCGTGGTCGTCGTCCTCATCCCAGCGGGACAAGGAGTCGTCCGCGTCGTGCTCATCGGACAGCACACCACCACTCCGCTGGGAGTTGGGACTTCCCGAAAGCTCGCGCTGAAGGCTCGCGAAGTCGGTCGTAGGCGAGCTGTACTTCAGCTCGCGTGCGACCTTGGTCTGCTTTGCCTTAGCCCGGCCACGGCCCATGGCTGACCCCCTCGCGTCACTGCGGGGCGGCCTGGGGTTTGGTGGCGGCCCCGTTCGAATTAATACTCTTCCTGACAGACACTTTAGCGTGTGTCTGCCGGTCTCGCTTCCAGGAGTGGGTGAGAACTCAGGACTGGTGCCGTTTGCGAGCTTGTCGTCCCGCAATCGGATCGCTACACCACCCCTGGTATGGCGCGGATCACACCCACTTGGGCGCCGCCGCCGAGCACCGCGGGCGCCGCCAGTTCCGCGTGGGCATCGGTCCATTCGATCCCCATCCGGTGGAGAATGGCCAGCGTCAGCGGCATACGGGCGCGGTCGTGACCGTCGTCGATCTTGTATGCGAAGGATGATCCGTCGGGCAGCGCACCCGCGTGCACGCCGTCCGCGCCGATCTTGCACAGCAATCCCGGAGTGGCCCGCATGGTGAGCAGGTCGGGTCCGTTCGTGCCGGAAATCACTCGGGGATGAGCGCGGATCGCGTCGGCAACCCGGCGTTGCGGGGTGCCGGGCTCGGCGGTCGCCATGGTCGCGAACACCCGGGCCAGGTTGACCAGCGAGACCGGGATGATCGGCAGTCCGCAGCCATCGATGCCCAGATCGGATTCCGGCTCGCCGGTCAGCTCGGCTACCGTGGCGGCCACCGCGCGCTGCAATGGATGCGCCTGGTCCAGGTAGCCCTCGCTGGGCCAGCCGTTGACCGCGCAGGTCGCGAGCATCGCCGCGTGCTTGCCGGAGCAGTTCATGTAGATGGGGTGGGGCTGTCGTCCGTCGGACAGCGCCGCGGCGCGGGAGTGCTCGTCGAATGGTAGGTCGGGTGGGCATTGCAGCGCCGCTTCGGAGAACCCGAAGCGGTCGAGCAGCCCGCGTACCAGCGCGATGTGGTCCGGCTCGCCGTAGTGCGAGGCCGTGGCGACGGCCAATTCGGCATCGTCGCGCGGTTCGAAACCGTTGCGCAGCAACGCGATCGCCTGCATCGGTTTGTTCGTCGAGCGCGGGAAGATCGGCAGGTGCACTTCGCCCAGTGCCAGGCTGGTTCCGCCGGCGGCGTCGAGCACCACCACCGAGCCGCGGTGCACGCACTCGCGCAAGCCCGAGCGGACGACTTCGACCAGTTCCACACTCACGGCTGCGCTCCGAAGCTCGGTTCCGCTGTGTCGTCCCGGCGTGCGGCCGCGCGCGCCGCGTTCGGCTGCCTGCGCATGTGGCGTTCGATCTGCATCCGCACGTCGTCCGAGATGGTCGGCTCGTCGGTGAGCAGGATCGCGAGCGAGTCGAGATCGGCGCCGGTGAACAGTTCGCGGACGGTGATGCCGTGCTCGGGGACGTGCACCACCGTGACCGGATCGCCCGCGCCGATCGTGCCTTCGGTGAGTACCCGCAGGTAGGCGCCGGTGTCGCTGCGCAGCGTGAACCGTTTCACCCACTGCTGCTCGCCGCTGCGGAACTGGAAGGTGGCGCACGGCACCCGCGGAGCGCTCACTTCCAACAGGGTGTCGCCGATCTCCCAGCGCGCGCCGATGACCGCGTCACTGACCGGAAGACCGACGATACGCAGGTTCTCGCCGAACCAGCCCGCGGGCAGCTCACGGCCGAGTTCCGCGCCCCACCGGCGGGCGTCCTCCTCGGCGTACGCGTAAACGGCTTGGTGGACGCCCCCGTGGTGCTCGGTGTCGCAGACGTGGTCGCCGTCCAAACCCAGGGCGCGCACCGCGACCCGGCCCGCCACCGGCCTCTTATCGATCGCGGTGCGACCGACTCGCCCCGGTACCTCGAGATCGGCGTGCACGACGCAGACGGCGAGGACCTCGCCACGATCACCGATGCGCATAGACAGCAGTCCTCTCGTCCTGAGTGGGGAGCTCGACGCTGAGCGGGAACGGGCATGCCGGGCGGGACACCCCACGGGCCGACCGGTCGTCCGTCAATGGTTCAGTGCCCGCGTAGCCGGTCGACCGCGATCCGACCCGCCTGCGGCACGTCGTCGGCGGGCACCGAATCGGGGTCGATGCTCGCCGCGACCGGGCCGGTGGCGAGTGCGGTGCCGGCCGGAACGGTGCGTTTGATCAGGGCCAGTGCGATGGGACCGAGTTCGTAGTGATCGATGACCGTACCGAGCCTGCCGACCGCGCGGCCGCCCGCGCTGACGTCGTCACCGGTGGCCGGTCGCTCGTCGGCCGAACCGTCCAGATGCAACAGCAGTAGATTCCGCGGCGGCTTGCCGAGGTTGTGCACCCTCGCGACGGTCTCCTGGCCGCGATAGCAGCCTTTGTCGAGGTGGACAGCGCCGTGTTCGGCGACACCACCGATCCACCGGGCCTCGTGCGGAATGGTTCGTTCGTCGGTATCCAGTCCGATCCGGGGACGAACGGCGGCGACGCGCAACGCCTCGAACGCCCACATCCCGGCGGGTGCGGCCCCGGCCGCGGTCAGTTGGGCCCAGCGATCGGCCAGCTGTGCGCGCGGGATGACCAGGTCGAAGGAGTCTGCGGTGGGCCACGGCATCCGGCGCAGGAATCCGCCGCTGGGCAGCGGTGTCGCCTGATAAACGCCGGGCAGATCACCGCCGGGCAGAGCTGCGATGCCGAGCGCCTCGGCCAGTTCGCCGACCTGTGGTCCGAGCAGGCTCAGCACCGCGTGGTCGGTGGCTTCGACCGGTTGTGCGTCGGCCCAGAACACCATCTTCCGCAGGAACGCGAGCAGATCGGGTCCACGTTCGGCCTCGGTGTCGATCCAGACCGTCCCGTCCAATTCGGTGAGCACGAAGTGATGCAGCACCCGGCCGTTCAGATCGAGGTCGAGATTCTCCGCGGACTGCCCGTCACCGAGCGTGGCGACATGCTGACTGGAGATGGTGTGCAACCAGGTGAGCCGCTCGGCGCCGGTGATGCGCAGGACGAACCGATGCGATCGGTCGACGATCGCGGCGCGGTCGACCGCGGCGCGTTGTTCGCCGAACGGATCGCCGTAGTGCCAGGCGACGGCGGCATCGGGCGAACCCGCCGCTCCCGCGACGGCTCCCGACATGCTGAGGATAGGGCTGGGTGCAACGACCACGGACACGTTTTCCACTCTAGGCGGCTGCCGAGCCTTCGCTCACCTCGGCGCGGGCTATGGACGGAATTCGCCGGGTTGCGGCTGTTCTCGTGGCCGGGCGGTGCTGGCCGCGCCGGACGCCGAGCGGGAGCTGGACATAGCAAATCGGCATTTCGCGAGTATTGAGGCCGACGCTGGTAGAAACATTGACAAAAGGCTTTGCGAAAGCGGCCGTGACGTAGGCATAGTGCGGTCCAACCGCCTAGGCTCGACGCATGGTGGATCGAGTTCTTGTAACACTCGACGGCGTGGTCCGGGATGCGGACGCGCCGTTGTTGTTTGCGGACGATATTGGCGTATTACGCGGCGACGGTGTCTTCGAAACGGTGCTGGTGCGCGGCGGAGTGGCGTGCGCGATCGAATTTCATCTGGGCAGATTACGTCGCTCTGCGCAGGCATTGGATCTGCCCGAGCCGGAACTGGGGAAGTGGCGTGAGGCCGTCGAGACCGCCGCGAAGGAGTGGGGCAGCGAGCGCGAAGGTTTGCTGCGACTGGTGCTGACCCGCGGCCGCGACTGCGAGCTGACCGGTGCGCCCGACCGGGTGACGACCGGTGACCTCGCCGCCGCCGTGCCGGTGCCGACGGCCTTCGTGCTGGTGGTACCGGTGCCCGAGCGCGTCGAGAAGGCCCGCACCGAGGGCGTCGCGGTGGTGACCTTGTCGCGCGGTATCTCGATCGACCTGGCCCAGGCGGCGCCGTGGCAATTGCTCGGGGCCAAGACACTGTCCTACGCCACCAATATGGCCGCGCTCCGGTTCGCCGCGCGAATGGGTGCCGATGACGTGATCTTCACCAGCACCGAGAACCGGGTGTTGGAAGGGCCTCGATCCACCGTGGTGATCGCGCGCGACAAGGAGTTGATCACGCCACCCGCGAAGAACGGCGTGCTGCCGGGTGTTACCCAGCGCGCTCTCTTCGCCGAGGCCGAGAAGGCCGGCTGGCGGTGCCGCTACGCCCCGCTGTTCACCGCCGACCTGCTCACCTGCGACAGCATCTGGATGCTGTCGAGCGTCTCGCTGGCGGCGCGGGTGAACTCGCTGGACGGCCTGCGGATGTCCGCGCCGGACAACGCCGGAGACATCATCGAACTGGTGAACCGCGGCATCGATCGGGCGGGCGCCGTCGGCGACTGGTGAGCGGCTTGCTCGTTACTCGAGCAGGACCTGAACGCCCAACCCGAGTCACCCAGGTGGCATGGCCTGAAGACCCGCAGCAGCGGGCAGCCCAAGTGATCTGCGTCCTACCCGCCCGGGCGCGGATGTCGGCGAGCATGGGAAACCGGCAATCTGGGCCGAAGGTCCAGGGTGTCGTGGCCTAGGACTCATTGTCGAGGCCCGGCTCCGGCGTAGTCTTTACTACGACACGTCGTAGATACGCAGGAGGTCGGCTTGAGCGCCCTGGACATCTCCCGATGGCAGTTCGGCATCACGACGGTCTATCACTTTCTCCTGGTGCCGCTGACCATCGGTCTCGCGCCGCTGGTCGCCGCCATGCAGACGGCATGGGTGATCACCGGCAAGCAGCACTGGCTGCGGCTGACCAAGTTCTTCGGCAAGTTGTTCCTGATCAACTTCGCGCTCGGCGTCGCGACCGGCATCGTGCAGGAGTTCCAGTTCGGCATGAACTGGAGCGAATACTCCCGCTTCATCGGTGACGTCTTCGGTGCCCCGCTCGCCCTGGAGGGACTGGTCGCCTTCTTCATGGAGTCGACGTTTCTGGGTTTGTGGATCTTCGGCTGGACCCGATTGCCGAAACTGCTTCACCTCGGGACGATCTGGATGGTCGCCATCGGTGTGAACGCTTCGGCGTATTTCATTGTCGCGGCCAACTCGTTCATGCAGCACCCGGTCGGCGCTCGGTACAACCCGGAAACCGGGCGCGCCGAGCTGGAGAGCATTGTCGCGGTACTCACCAACAACACGACGCTCGCCGCCTTCCCGCACGTGGTCGCCGGATCCTTCCTCACCGCAGGCACATTCGTGGCGGGCATCGCGGGCTGGTGGATGGTCCGCAACGCACGAACCCGCGACGAAACGAAGCTGGCCGAGGCGCGCACCCTGTGGCGGCCCGCCGCGCGGGCTGGCATCTTCGTGTTGATCGCATCGCTGGCCGCGCTGGTCTACACCGGCGATGTTCAGGCCAAGCTGATGTTCGTTCAGCAGCCGATGAAAATGGCGTCGGCGGAATCGCTGTGCCATACCGCGACCGACCCCGCGTTCTCCGTGCTCACCTTGGGCACGCACAACAACTGCGACAGCATCGCGCGCGTGCTCGAGGTGCCTTATGTGCTGCCCATGCTGGCTGAAGGCTCGTTCACCGGGGTGACCCTGGACGGCGTCGTCGACCTGCAGAAGACCTACAACGAACGCTTCGGTGTGGGCGATTACCGGCCGAACCTCTTTGTCACGTACTGGGCGTTCCGCGCCATGATCGGCTTGGCGGCGGGCTCGGCGCTGCTCGCCCTGGCGGGACTATGGCTCACCCGCCGCGGCAGGGTTCCGGACCAGCGCTGGTTCTCCTGGCTGAGCCTGCTCGTCATCCCGACACCGTTCTTGGCCAACAGCGCCGGATGGGTGTTCACCGAGATGGGGCGCCAGCCGTGGGTGGTCGTGCCGAATCCGACCGGCGACCCGAACCTGCGCCTGGCCGTGCAGCAGGGCGTCTCGAACCATTCGCCGGGCATAGTCCTGTTCTCGCTGATCACCTTCACGCTGCTGTATGGCGCGCTGGCGCTGGTGTGGTTCTACCTGATGCGCAGGTACGTAATCCATGGACCGGATCCCGCGGCGCCTGCCCCGGGCGAGTCGCGCGGCACCGACGAGATCTCGGGCGGCCGCGCCGAGGAACCTGCCGTCGAACAACTTTCGTTCGCTTACTAGGAGCCGGCGATGAGTTTGCAAGAGTTCTGGTTCGTCCTGATCAGCGTGTTGTTCACGGGCTATTTCGTGCTGGAGGGTTTCGACTTCGGCGTCGGAATGCTGATGCCGATCCTGGGCAAGGGGTCGGATACCCGACGGCGCGTGGTGCTCAACACGATCGGGCCGGTGTGGGATGCCAATGAGGTCTGGCTGATCACCGCGGCCGCCGGGATGTTCGCGGCGTTCCCGGAGTGGTACGCCAGCCTGTTCTCGGGCTTCTACCTCGCGCTGCTGCTGGTGCTCGTCGCGTTGATCCTGCGCATCTGCGCCATCGAGTACCGCGGCAAGATCGATGACCCGCGCTGGCGCGCCCGCTGCGACATCGGCATCGGCATCGGTTCCTGGATTCCGGCGCTGGCTTGGGGTTGGGTGTTCGCGAACGTCGTGCACGGGGTTCCGCTGGACGCGAAGAAGCAGTTCGCCGGCTCGGTGGCTGATCTGTTCGGGCCGTACGCCCTGCTCGGCGCCCTGGCGACCGGGCTGCTGTTCGCTCTGCACGGCGCGATGTTCCTGGTGCTCAAGACCGGCGGCGAGGTGCGCGAGGACGCGCGGCGCGTCGCCCGGCTGCTGCTGGCCCCGGCCGTTGCCGTGGTCGGTGGATTCGGGCTGTGGACGCAGTTGTCCTACGGGAACGGGTGGACCTGGATTCCGTTGGCGCTGGCGGTGCTCGGACTGGCCCTCACGGCCGCCGCCGATTTCGTCCACCGCGACGGGTGGGCGTTCACCGGGAGCACGGTCACCGTGGCGGCCGCGACCGCGTTGCTGTTCGGGTCGCTGTTCCCGAATGTGCTGCCCTCGACCATCGATGCGGCCTTCGATCTGACCATCCACAACGCGTCCTCGACGCCCTACACGTTGCGGGTGATGACCTGGGCCACGGTGCTCATCACGCCGGTCGTGCTGGTGTATCAAGGGTGGACGTACTGGGTCTTCCGCAAGCGGATCACCGTCGAGCAGATTCCGGCTTCGGTGGGCCTGCCCTTGGGCCCCGTACAGGATTGAGGCCATGGCCCGCCCGCCGATAGATCCACGCCTGTGGCGGTACGCCCGCTCGGCGCGTAGTTACCTGGCGCTGAGCGTCGTGCTGTCGCTGCTGATCACCGGTGCGATAGTGCTGGCGGCGGTGCTGATCGGACGGGTGCTGGCCGGGGTCGTGACCGACCCCGGCCAGCGCAGCCTCGGCGCGTGGACCAGCGAACTGACCGTCCTCGCGCTCGCGCTCGGGGTCCGCGTGCTGGCTACCTGGTTCCAGTCCCGGCTGGCCCATCGGGCGGGCGCGAGCGTGGTGGCGGAGCTGGAAACCGCGGTGCTCACGGCGGGCGCGCGGCTGTCCCCGCGGGAACTCGATGCGCGCCGGACCGAGTTGGCCGTGGTCGTCGGCACCGGACTGTCGGGGCTGCGTGGCTATCTCGTCGGCTACCTGCCCGCGCTGCTGTTGGCGACGCTGGTCCCGCCGATCGTGCTCGCGGTCATCGCGGCGCACGATCTGACCTCCGGCGTGATCGTGGTGATCACCTTGCCGCTGATCCCGGTCTTCATGATCCTCATCGGGCTGTTGACCCAGGGGCGGGCGGAAGCCACGCTCGCGGCCACCACCCGGCTGTCGGATCAGTTGCTCGACCTGTTCGCGGGCATGCCCACCTTGCGGGCGCTCGGACGGGAGACCGGTGCGGCGGAGCCCGTTTCCGGGCTGTCCTCGCACACCGGTGCTGACCCGTCGGGCCGGGCCGCCGGACGCGTGCACACCATGCAGCACCGCGTTCGGGAACTCGGCGACGCGTTGCGGCTGCGCACCATGCGCGCGCTGCGGATCGCCTTTCTGTCCTCGATGGTGCTGGAATTGCTCGCGACGCTGAGCGTCGCGCTGATCGCGGTCTCCATCGGGCTGCGTCTGGTATACGGGGAGATGAGCCTGTACGCGGGCTTGGTCGCGTTGATCCTGGCGCCCGAGGTGTACCTGCCGCTGCGCATGGTCGGCGAGCGATTCCATGCCGCTCAGGACGGTATGGCGGCGGCGGACAAGGCATTCGCGATTCTCGAATCGGCGCCTGCCACCGGTGATGTCGCGTCCATCCGGGAGGCAGCGGCGGACGATCCGGAGCAGAGGCGGCATGCTTCACACGCAACGATCGCCCGTGCGAACAGCAGCGGGGACGTTGCTCCGCGAGGAGTTTCCTCCACGTCGGTCCGAGACCACGCCATTCCAGGTGATCCCGCAGGTGATCCCGCAATGGGCGGCCTGGTCGACATCAACGACCTCTCCGTGCGTGCGCGGGACGGATTCGCGCCGGCGGGGCTGTCGGCGACTTTTCCACCCGGCGCCCTGACTGTGCTCGCCGGGCCCAACGGCAGCGGAAAATCGACCGCAGTCCAGGCGATTCTGGGCTTGGTCACACCCGATCAGGGGGCGGTGACCGTCGACGGGGTCGACCTGCGCGAGCTGAATCCGGAGCGCTGGTGGGCGCGCGTGGCGTGGCTGCCGCAGCGGCCGGTGCTCGTTCCCGGCACACTGCGGGACAACCTGGAACTCCTCGGCGCCCAGCCGGTGGACCGTGCGCGGGGAGCGGCCCGCGTCATCGACGACCTCGAGGCCGCCTGTATCGCCACCGGTTTCGACACGGTGCTCGATGAGCTGCCGGACGGGTGGAACACGGTGGTCGGCCCCGGCGGCGTGGGACTGTCGCTCGGCCAGCGCCAACGCCTCGCGTTGACCCGGGTACTGGCCGCCGACCGCCCGATCCTGCTACTGGACGAACCGACCGCACATCTGGACGCCACCGCGGAGGCCGCGGTACTCGCCGCACTCCAGGTACGAGCTCGCGCGGGCGCCACCGTGATCGTCATCGCACACCGGCCGACCGTGCTGGCCGCCGCTGACCACGTCGTCCGGGTTCGCTCCGACCGCGCGGAGGTCGTCCGATGAAAACGCGCAACGTCAGTCGCACCACACTGCTGGGAGATCTGCGCCAGATGTGGGCATTGCTCGAGTTGTCCCGCTGGCGGGTCGCGCTGGCGATCACCTGGGGGGTGCTCGCACTGGGCAGCGCGCTCGGTCTCGCGGCGCTGGCCGCGTGGTTGATCGCTCGCGCCTGGCAGATGCCGCCGGTGCTGGACTTGAGCGTCGCGGTAGTCGCGGTCCGCGCCCTCGGTATCGCCCGGGGCCTGTGCCGGTACCTGGAGCGCCTCGCCACGCATGACGTCGCGTTGCGTGCGATGACCACGGCACGGACGACGGTCTATCGAACGCTGGCCCGCTCGGACTTCTGGCTGCGTCGACCCGAACCCTCAGGCGGGGATACCGGCGGATCGAGCTCGCGGCATCGGAACAGCGGTGGTTCCGCTGCGCCGCGACGGGGTGATCTCCTCGTCCGCGTCGGCAGCGACATCGACGATCTGGGAGCGGTTGTGGTGCGGGTATTCGTGCCCGTCGCGGTCGCCGCGGTGCTCTCCGTTGCCGCCGTCGGGCTGCTGGCCACGATCTCGGTGGACGCCGCTGTGATCCTGGCGGGTGCGCTCGCGCTGTCCGGCGTGGTCGCGCCCTGGCTGTCGGCCAAGGCAGCGCGGGAAGCCGAGCGTGCCGTGCGCGCCGATCGCGCCGAGTTCACCGCGCAGGCCCTCACGGTGCTCGACCATGCGGCCGAACTGCGCGTTGCCGGACGACTCGGCGGCGCACTCGATGCGGCGGCGGACACCGCACGCCGAGCTGTCGCAGCAGAGGACACCGCGGCTTCGCACAGCGCCTGGTCGGCCGCTGCCACGCCGCTGTCGATCGGCGCCAGTGTGTTCGGTGCCTTACTGCTCGGCATCACCCTGTACGGCCCCGACGGCGGGACAATCGGCGCGATGACCCCGATGGCGCTGACCGTGCTGGTTCTGCTGCCGCTATCGGCGTTCGAGGCGGTCGGCCCGTTACCCGCTGCGGCGCAGGCGCTGACGACTGCCCGCGCGGCCCTGCACCGCATAACCGGCGCAGCCGGACGAAGCCCGGCCCCCGAACCGCGCCGGGCCGAGCCGAGGCGAACGGATAAGGGACCGATGCCGGCCCGCAGCCCGCGCCGGGCCGAACAAGGGCAACGCAGCGCGAGCCGGTCCGGAATCGAAGACGATTCCGCGACAAATGCCGCGATGACGCTGACCCGAACAGACAGCGGCGTGCAGCCTGGCCCGGATACCTCGGTGACGAGGACGGATGCGACGGCCGACGGTGCCGGTCCGCACGATGCCGCGCACGGTCTGGGGGCTACGCCGAAGCCGATGGCCGTTTCGGGCCCGGCGATCGGCGCCCGCGCGCCGGAGCTGCCGCAGGGGCGACGGATCGCCGTGGTCGGGCCGAGTGGCGCGGGGAAGACCACACTGCTGATGGCATGGGCGGGCCTGTTCGATACGCCGCGCCCCGGCGTCACTTTCTTCGCCGAGGACGCACACCTGTTCAGCACCTCGGTCCTCGAGAATCTGCGCGTAGCCCGCGGCGATCTCACCGAGGTGGAGGCCGAAAACGCCGTGCGGACAGCTGGTCTCGGTGACTGGCTGGACGGGCTGCCCGAGGGTGTGCACACCGACCTGATCGGGGGAGCCGCGGCGGTGTCAGGCGGACAGCGGCGGCGCATCCTGCTCGCCCGTGCGCTCGTGTCATCGGCACAGGTATTGCTGCTCGACGAACCGACCGAGCACCTGGAGGCCGAAGCCGGGGCGCGGCTGCTGCGCGAGCTGCTGGACGCCGACAGCGGCCTCGTCGAACCGGATCGTATTGTGGTCGTCGTCACACATCAACTGCCCCAAGATCATCGGGCCGACGTGGTGCTCCGAATCGACGTAACAGGCCAGGTAACAACCGATTTCGCGGCCGAAGGCGCGCGGCGCGCGGCCTCCGTTTGCGCCCACCGAGAAATTCCGTTGCCGACATCCTGATGGCTCGCTAGATTCGTTCGTACACGAGGAAGGAGGTGGTTCGAAGAATGAGTATTTCTAGGACACGTGAGGTGGCTGTCCGCTAGCGCCACCGCTGCAGGTGGATTTCGCCCGCGCGAGCGCTAGCGAATTCCAGGCAGTCACCCGGCCCCCGAGCCCCGGTCTGTCCGACCGGACCCGTGCGCGTTTACGCGTACCGGTACGGCTCGGGGGCTGTTCTGTGCTGTGCCGCCTCTTCGGGTTTTTAGGCCGTACGAGTTGGGGGTGCGGGATTCGCGTTCAGGTCCTCCGTTGGGTGCGGGTGAGTTTTGGGCGTGCCCGGTGAGTTACCCATGTGCTGACGAAATCAGTTGTTGCGTATCTGCGAAATCAGTTGTTGCGTATCTGCGGAGGCGGTTGCTGCCTGGGCAGAAAGGCAGCGGCAGTGCGTGCGTTGTCGGCAAAACGCCAGGGGGAATGCGCGGACGAACCGTGTCGTCGTAGTCGGCGATCGCCTCGAGTTCGCGCTGCGGCTCAGCCGATGTAGCGCCGCAAGCGGGCGGAGAGGCGGGGTTCGAGGGGGCCGTCGGCGACGACGCGTTCCTCGACATAGGCCAGATCGCCGCCTTCGACGATGCCGTAGAGGCGCTTGGCGCCGCCGACAACCACACCGGACTGGCTGCGGACCACCACGTCGGTGGCCAGCTCCCAGGACGATTGGGTCAACGCCTGCCCGTAGAACAGCTCGACGATACCGCTGCTGTGTGTGAGCAACAGTTCGATGACCTCGTCATTGCCGTCGATGCCGACCCGCCAGAAACCGCTCTCGCGCAGATCGGGGCCACCGTAGTTGCCCTCGGCGTCGATGACCCAGGACTTGGATTCCCAGGAGAGGAAGTCGCCGCCGTCATGCGAGACAACGATCTGCTGGCCGAAACGGTAGTCGCCGCGCTCGGGGGCGTTTCCTTCGCCCTCGCCGCGCCAGACGCCGACCAGCGGCAGCAGCGCCAGCATCGAGGCGCTCAGATCCGGCCCGAGTCGCAGATTGGCGGTGTCGTCGGGCAGCGGCAGGTCCGGCAGGACCGGGATATTGCGGGCGCCGGTCGATTTCGCCCGTTCGGCAGCGTCGGCTACGGCCTGGTCACCACTGCGGAGAGCGGCGGCGTCGGCCGCGGCGCTGCCGTTCAGTTGTTCACTCGCTCGCTCGGCCGGATCGGAACCTTCGCTCGCGAGTTCGCTCATGATTCCGTGAACAGCCGGTAGAAGACGTACAGGCCGAACCAGCCGATCAGCACGGCCACAGCCACCAGCAGAATCTCGAAGAAGAGGACCACGTTGTGGAGTCTATCGACACCGTCGCCACCGCGCGCAAACGGCCCCGTCGCTTCCGTAGCGGGAAGCTTCGGGGCCGTTCGGGTCGGTGCGGTGTCCGGTTAGTAGGGCGTCTACTTGGCGACTGCGACGTCGACCGTGTGGATGCCCGCGCCCTCGGGGCGGACCTCGGCGGATCCGTTACCCGCCGAGGACAGCGCACGGACGGTCCACGTGCCAGGAGCCGCGAAGAACCGGAAGTCACCGGTTCCCGAGGCGACCACCTCGGCCGTGAAATCACCGTTGCCGTCGAGCAGGCGCACGAATGCGCCGCCCACCGGCTGGCCATCGGTGCTCAGGACACGGCCGGTGATGACCGTCTCCTTCTCCACGTCGACGCCGGCCGGAATGGCCTGACCCTGTGTCGGTGCTGCACACATATTGATTACTCTCCCAACTCGATCGGTGCGCCGACGAGAGAGCCGTACTCGGTCCAGCTCCCGTCGTAGTTCTTGACATTCTGGTGGCCGAGCAGTTCCTGCAGGACGAACCAGGTGTGCGAGGAACGCTCACCGATCCGGCAGTAGGCGATGGTGTCCTTCGCGCCGTCGAGACCGGCTTCGGCGTAGATCTCCGCCAGATCGGCGTCGGACTTGAATGTGCCGTCCTCGTTCGCGGCCTTGCTCCACGGCACGTTGATGGCGCCGGGGATGTGGCCGGGACGCTGGCTCTGCTCCTGGGGCAGGTGCGCCGGCGCGAGGATCTTGCCGGTGAACTCGTCAGGGGAACGCACGTCGACCAGGTTCTTGGCGCCGATGGCCGCGATGACCTCGTCGCGGAAGGCACGGATCGACAGGTCCGGCGCGGCGGCCTTGTACTGGGTGGCGGGCCGGCTCACCGGCTCGGCGGACAGCGGGCGACCGTCCAGCTCCCACTTCTTGCGGCCACCGTCGAGCAGCTTGATGTTGTTGTGGCCGTACAGCTTGAAGTACCAGTAGGCGTACGCGGCGAACCAGTTGTTGTTGCCGCCGTACAGGATGACCTCGTCGTCGTTCGAGATGCCGCGCGCCGAGAGCAGATCGGAGAACTGCTCCTGGTTCACGAAGTCGCGACGAACCTGATCCTGCAGGTCCTTCTGCCAGTCGAGCCGGACGGCACCTTCGATGTGGCCACCGTCGTAGGCGGAGGTGTCCTCGTCGACCTCGACGAAGACGACGCCGGGGGCGTTGAGGTTCTCTTCGGCCCAGTCGACGGAGACCAGGACATCGGAGCGAGCCATTGTTTTCCTTTCAGAGATGACGTACAGGGCGATGACGTGCAGGGGATGACGCAGGGTTCAGTTCGATGCCGGGGACCCGGCGATGTTCGTGTCAGGGCCGGCGACGAGGGTTCGCGTGACCACGGAGGGCTTACGAACCTCGGCGACCGGGCCGGTCCGGCGGAGGCGGGCGACCAGCGGATAGATCCGGCAACCCAGGCAGATCCCGAACGCCGCGTTCAGGAACGCCGCGAACAGGGCGAAGCCGGCGAATACAGCGCCGACGACAGTGGAGCCGAGCGCGAAGCCCAGCAAGCTCCCGGCCGCGAAGACCAGGCCGAGCAACTGCGCGAACCGCAGCGGAGCCACCGGCTCCGTCGCGGTGGTCGGCGCGAGCCGCGGTGCGACGAACGTGGCGTAGACCCGGCCGTACGGATGGCGCCGCGGACCATAGGCGGCGCCCACAGCGAAGGCGACCCCCTGCAGGGCGATCAGCACCGCCGCGGCGACCGGCGAGAACGCGGCGGCGACCAGGACCAAAACGAGGACCCCGGTGGTGACCCACGCGGTGAAGCGCGGTCCGCGGACATCTACCTGGTCGCTGGGAGGGCGGATAGTTCCGGAACTCTTACGGATCTGGGTGGACATTGTGCGTACTCCTGCGCTGAATAAGTCTAATGACTGGAAATTTGCCAGTTCGCCGGGAATTGTCAGAGCAATCGCGCGGCGGTTGGCGGTCGGCGTCAGGAATCTGGGGAAGCCGACCGATCAGCGGCACAGGCAGCAACAACCACCGAGCCGACACAGATCCACTGTGCGGCGTCGGGTGAGCATCAGCTCGTGGTCGGTCAGCACGGCAAGCAGTTTACCCAATTCGAGAGACAAATTGGACCCGGGGGCTGTCGCATCCGTCCACGGGGCTTGTCGTCCCAGCTCAGACGGCTACGGTGAGCGGCTCGAGCGCGGAGTGCAGATCGGTGGTCTTAGGCACGCCCGAGATGCGGAACCGTTCTCTGCCCTCGACGTCGAAGACGAACGTGGTCGGCAGCGAGAGCACGTTCAACTCGCGCGCGAGCGCCGGTTCGGCGTCGATATCCACCTCGATGTCCTGCGGCGGTTGCGGCGATCCGGCCAGCCGGTCCGTCACGTCGGCAACCACTCGGCGAACCGCGTCGCACGGTCCGCACCACTCGGCGGAGAAATGCAGCACCGCCGGACCCGCGCCGGTCACGCCGACGGCCGCGAGCAGTTCGGCGCGCGCCGATTCGGACAGGCCGATGTCCTTCCCGGCCCAGTCTTTCCCGGCCCGCAGCTTGCCATCGCGGCCGCGCAGTAGAACGCCCACGGTCAGCGCGGCCAGCAGAACCACTGCCAGGATGATGATTTCGATCATGGTCGGTGCAATCGGTCGAGGTCGATCGTGACGTTCACGCCCTTGCCCTCCACGACGATCTGGCCGCCCTGAGCGGAGACCTTGGTGGGCCGGACGCCGAACGGCAACTCCTTGGTGTCGATGGTACGGGTGAACCGGGCGAGCACGGCCGGGCGATCGGCATCGGTGATCACCGCCACCGGAACTGTTTCGGTGCCGGGACTGCCGCGGTAGAACCCGGTCGCCACGATCTTGACCTGGTCACCATCGAGGAACAGATCGGCCTGCACGCTGACCTTTTCGCCGCTGTACTGCATGCCGGGGGTCTCCGGCAAGGTGCCGGTGAGCACCAGCGCGCCCGTGGTGGTCATGCCGGAGCCGCCAGATCCGCCGGTCCCGTCGGACTTGTCCGCGGGACGGGAGTGCACCTGCAGGTCGGGGATGGCGAAAAGTCTGCCGAGCTCGGTGGGCTCCACCCGCAGTCGGCTGTCCACCCGCTCCACCGGTGCACCGCGCAGGCTGCCGTCGACCAGCTCTCCCAACGGTAGGCGCACGCCGGTCAGTGTCGCTTCCAGTGCGGTCTCACCGGGGATGTCCTCGCGCTTGGCCCGCGCCCGGATCTCCACGCGCTCGAAGCGGCCGTCCCAGGACTGGCCGAGGAATGGGAAACCGTGAATCGTCACCTCGGGGTCGGCGGTGAGATCGGCGCCGTCCCGTAGCGCCCGGGACACCCGGTACTCGGAATAGGCCGCGGTGCTGAAGTCGGCGACGACCACGAATCCGGCCAGACACAGCAGGCCGATGATCAGCTTCCGCATGCTCCCCCGTCTCTCCGGGTCTCGGGCCGCGCCGGTCGAGCCATGCGCGGCGCGCATTCGAATTGCGTGGCGGGCAACCCGGAGGTGCTGGGCCTACCCGATGCATAACCCACCTGCGCACCCTATCGGTTGGCTCGATCCGGGTTCCCGGGTGTCCTCGGTGTGGTGGCCACACCCGGAATGGGTGGTCATCCGGTATTACGCGCTAATCTTGCATCCGATTACCTGTGATCAGCGACGTGGCTACGACAATGCTGCCGCACCCGCGACGCTACGAGATGGGAGGAGGGTTTGTGGAGCTGCTGCTGCTTACCTCCGACCCCAACCCCGAGTCGGTGTTGCCGTCGCTGGCGCTGCTTCCGCACAACGTCCGCCCGGCTCCCACCGAGGTGGCCTCGCTGCTCGAGGCAGGCACCGCGGACGTCGCCCTGGTGGACGCACGGACCGACCTGGCCGCCGCCCGTGGCCTCTGCCGACTGCTCGGCAGCACCGGTTCGTCCGTGCCGGTGGTCGCGGTGCTCACCGAAGGCGGTCTGGTCGCGGTGAACGCTGATTGGGGACTCGATGACATCCTGCTGCCCGGCACCGGACCGGCCGAACTGGACGCCAGGCTGCGGCTGCTGGTGGGGCGCAACGGCGGGGCGGCCAGCCCGGAGAACACCGGCAAGATCACCCTCGGCGAGCTGATGATCGACGAGGGCACCTACACCGCCCGGCTGCGCGGACGCCCGCTCGACCTCACCTACAAGGAATTCGAGCTGCTGAAATACCTGGCGCAGCACGCCGGCCGGGTGTTCACCCGCGCGCAATTGCTGCAGGAGGTCTGGGGCTACGACTTCTTCGGCGGCACCCGCACCGTCGATGTGCACGTCCGGCGGTTGCGCGCCAAACTCGGTAGTGAGTACGAGTCCCTGATCGGCACGGTCCGCAATGTCGGCTACAAGGCCGTGCGTCCTTCGCGGGCCACGACCAAGGGCGAACCGATGAGCTTCCCCGAGGACGCGAACGAGGACACCGACGACTCCTCGTTCGCGCCGATCAACGGCTCTGCGCAGTGAGTCGACGCGGCCGATGGTCGCGTTCGCTGCCCGCATCGGGATCAGCCGATGCCGAAATGCGGCCGGCCGTCATGACGTTATCTGGAGCGGGCCTTCGCACGGGGTCCGAAAGTTCGACGAACGGAGGCCGATGAGCGGCGCGACGACACAGTGGATCGACCGCCCGGACGAGGACGCGGCGCGGACGATCACCGATCTGCTCGCGCGGGCCACGGCCGCCGATGGTGTCGCCCCGATCTCGGAGCAGGCGGTGTTGTCGTTGACCTCCGGCGACCACGCAGGCACGCGTCACCTCCTGGCGCGGCGCGACGGTGTGATCGTGGGATACGCGAATCTTGTTCCCGCGCATGGCGAACATCCAGCGATGGTGGAGGTCGCCGTCGACCCAGCCGCGCGCGGCCACGGAGTCGGAGCCGATCTGCTCACGTCCGCGCTGGCCGCAGGCGGTCCGGGGGCGCGGGTGTGGGCCCACGGTGATCGGCCGGCGGCCAAATCCGTCGCAGCCGCGCTCGGGTTGCGGACAGTGCGTGAACTGTGGCAGATGCGGCGATCCTTGGCTACCCCAGAGTTACCCGAGCTGTCCGTGCCGGACGACGTTCTGTTGCGCACCTACGCCGGTCCCGCCGACGACTCGGAGTTGCTGCGGGTGAACCGGGCCGCCTTCGCCTGGCACCCCGAACAGGGTGGGTGGACCGAACGCGACATCGAGATCCGCTGCGCTGAGCCCTGGTTCGACCCGAAGGGCCTGTTCCTCGCCTTCGCCGCCGACGCGCCCGATCGCCTGCTCGGCTTCCATTGGACCAAGGTTCATCACGAGGAGAACCCGCCGCTCGGTGAGGTCTACGTGGTCGGCATCGACCCAGCGGCGCAGGGACGGGGGCTCGGCCGGCTGCTCACCCTGGCCGGATTGCGCCACCTGCGCGACCGTGGCTTAGCCGAGGTATTGCTGTATACCGAGGCCGACAACGCCGCCGCGGTGCGCACTTATACCCGTCTCGGATTCGCTACGGCCCATGTCGACGTCGCGTACGCGGCGGCCGAGGTTGAATAGCGAGAGGCGGTCTCGGTGTGCTCGAGTAAAGCTGGGGCAAACGTCACACAATCCGGGAGCAATCGCGCCGGGCTGTTCACGCTCCGTTCACTCAGGTCGATCCAACTGTCAACCACATCACCCTAGGTTGAGTGAGGGCAGCACACTGCTGCCTGGTGCGCAAGTTCCCCGCGAACAGCACCACAACACCCGTCCGGGCCGGTGAGGGACCGGACGAGTAGGACGCCATTCCGGAGGAATAGTGAATCTCAAGCGCAGCAGCGCCCTCGTTGGTGTGCTGGCCGTCGGTGCCATGACGCTCGCCGCCTGTGGTAGCGACGACAACACCGCGACCGACTCGAACAACGTCGCCAAGGTCGACGTCGCCTGTGGCGGTAAGTCCGCTCTCAAAGCCAGTGGTTCCTCGGCGCAGAAGAACGCGATGGAGCGCTTCATCGCCGCCTACGAGAAGAACTGCAACGGTGCCACGCTCAACTACACCTCGAGCGGATCCGGCGCGGGCGTGAGCGAATTCGTCGGCGGCCAGACCGATTTCGGTGGCTCCGACTCGCCGCTGAGCCCGAAGAAGGACGAGCCGAAGAAGGCCGCCGACCGCTGCGGCTCGCCGGCGTGGAACCTGCCCACCGTGTTCGGCCCGGTCGCGATCACCTACAACATCGACGGCGTGACCGACCTCGTGCTGGACGGCCCGACCGCGGCCAAGATCTTCAACGGCACCGTGACCACCTGGGACGCCCCTGAGGTCAAGGCGCTGAACCCGAACGCCAAGCTGCCGTCCGAGCCGATCGCCGTGATCTTCCGCAGCGACGAGTCGGGCACCACCGACAACTTCCAGCTCTACCTGGACAGCGCTTCCGACGGCGCCTGGGGCAAGGGCGCGGGCAAGGCCTTCGCCGGTGGCGTCGGCGCCGGTTCGAAGGGCAACGAGGGCACCTCGGCCGCGGTGAAGAGCACCAAGAACGCGATCACCTACAACGAGTGGTCCTTCGCGAAGGCGCAGAACCTGTCGATCGCGCGCATCGTCACCTCGGCGAGCAAGGACCCGGTGACGCTGAGCGTCGCGTCGGCGGGCAAGGCGATCGAGTCGGCGAAGATCTCCGGTCAGGGCAACGACCTGGTGATCGACACCTCCTCGTTCTACAAGCCGACGGTGGCGGGCGCGTACCCGATCGTGATGCCGACCTACGAGATCGTGTGCTCGAAGTACGCCGATGCCAACACGGCCCAGGCCGTGAAGGCGTTCCTCACCTCGGCGGTCAGCAACGGCCAGCAGGGTCTGGACGAGGCCGGGTACATCCCGATCCCGGAGCAGTTCAAGACCAAGCTGACCACCGCCATCAACGCCATCTCCTGATCGCGAATCCATGACCGTGCACGACGAAGTTGCCGCCGCTGGACAGCCGGACTCGACTGTCCAGCGGCCAGGTGGAGATACAGCGCTCATGCCGAGTAAGCCGAGCACCGAACCGTCCGCGCCGGGCGGACGCCGTCACAGCCCGCGGGCGGAGATCATCTTCCGTTCGCTGGCCACGGCGGCTGGGGCGATCATCGTCGCCTTCATCGCGTTGATCGCGTTGTTCCTGTTCATTCGGGCGATGCCTTCGGTATTGGCGAACGACGCGAACTTCTTCACCAGCACCGAGTTCAACACCAGCGATGCCAAGCACCTACGGTTCGGCATCCGGGATCTGTTCATGGTGACGGTGCTGAGTTCGATCTTCGCCTTGGCGCTGGCCGTGCCCATCGGCATCGGCATCGCGCTGTTTCTCACGCACTATGCGCCGAAGACGCTGGCGCGGCCGTTCTCGGTGCTCGTCGATCTCCTGGCGGCGGTGCCTTCGATCGTGTTCGGTCTGTGGGGAATCCTGGTGCTCGCTCCGCAACTGGAGCCGGTACAGAATTTCCTCAACGACAAACTGGGTTGGCTGTTCCTGTTCTCGGACGGCAATATCCCGCTGGCCAGCGGTGGCACGATCTTCACCGCGGGCGTGGTGCTCGCGGTGATGATCCTGCCGATCATCACGTCGGTCAGCCGCGAGGTCTTCAATCTCACTCCTCGCGCGCACATCGAAGCGGCGCAGGCGCTCGGCGCGACGAAGTGGGAGGTCGTCCGCATGACCGTGTTGCCCTACGGGCGCAGCGGCATGATCGCCGGAGCCATGCTCGGTCTCGGCCGCGCGCTCGGCGAGACGATCGCCGTGCTGATCGTGCTGAAGACCGCCGCGAATCCGGGGCACTGGTCGGTGTTCGACGGCGGCTACACCTTCGCCTCCAAAATCGCCTCGGCGGCGGCGGAATTCAGCGACCCGCTGCCGACCGGCGCGTACATCGCGGCAGGCTTCGTGCTGTTCGCGCTGACCTTCGTCGTGAACGCGCTGGCGCGCCTCGCTGCCGGTGGAAGGGTGAACGGGTAATGACCACCTCTACTTTGGACCGTCCGGTCAAAGCCCCCACCTTCCGGCATGTGAGTGTCGCGCGCCGGGTGCGCAACAACCTGGCCACCGCACTGGTGTGGCTGGCGTTCGGCGTCGCGCTCGTGCCGCTGGGCTGGGTGCTGATCATGGTGGTCACCAAGGGTTTCAATGCCGTCGTCCGGGCCGACTGGTGGCAGAACTCGATGAAGGGTGTGCTGCCCAACCAGATCGCGGGCGGCGTCTACCACGCGATCTACGGAACCATCGTGCAATCGCTGGTCGCGACGGTCATCGCGGTGCCGCTGGGCATCATGGCCGCGGTGTATCTGGTCGAGTACGGCCGCGGACTGCTGGCCAAGACCACCACGTTCATGGTCGACATCCTGGCCGGCGTGCCGTCGATCGTGGCGGCGCTGTTCGTCTTCGCGCTGTGGATCGCGACGCTCGGTTTCCCGCAGAGTTCGTTGGCGGTGTCGTTTGCGTTGGTGTTGCTGATGCTGCCGGTGGTCGTGCGCAGCACCGAGGAAATGCTCAAGCTGGTGCCCGACGAGTTGCGCGAAGCGTCCTATGCGCTCGGCATCCCGAAGTGGAAGACGATCGTGCGGATCGTGGTGCCGACCGCCCTGCCCGGCATGATCAGCGGTATCTTGCTGGCCATCGCCAGGGTGATGGGCGAGACCGCTCCAGTGCTGGTGTTGGTCGGTTACAGCAAGTCGATCAACATGAACGTCTTCGACGGCAACATGGCGTCGCTGCCGCTGTTGATCTACCAGGAGCTGGCCAACCCGGAAGCAGCCGGACGCGAGCGGGTCTGGGGCGCGGCATTGACCCTCATCATCATCATCGCCTTCCTGTACCTGGCGGCGGCCGCCCTCAACCGGCTGCTCACGCGGAACCGATAGAAGCGGAACGGATTACCGAAAAATGGCCAAGCGGATCGATGTCAAAGATCTGAATATCTACTACGGCAAGTTCCATGCCGTGTCCGAGGTTTCGCTGACCGTGCTGCCGCGTAGCGTGACCGCCTTCATCGGTCCCTCCGGCTGTGGCAAGTCCACCGTGCTGCGTTCGCTCAACCGCATGCACGAGGTGACTCCCAATGCGCGGGTCGCGGGCGCGGTGCTGCTGGACGGCGAGGACATCTACGGCACGCAGATCGACCCGGTGGGTGTGCGTCGCACCATCGGCATGGTCTTCCAGCGGCCGAACCCGTTCCCCACCATGTCCATCCGGGACAACGTGGTCGCCGGGCTCAAGCTGCAGGGTGTGCGCAGCAAGAAGGAGCTCGACGAGGTCGCCGAGCGTTCGCTGCGGGGTGCCAATCTGTGGAACGAGGTGAAGGACCGCCTGGACAAGCCGGGCGGCGGTCTGTCCGGCGGTCAGCAGCAGCGTTTGTGTATCGCGCGCGCCATCGCGGTGTCGCCGGACGTGCTGCTGATGGACGAGCCCTGTTCGGCGCTGGACCCGATCTCGACGCTCGCGATCGAGGACCTGATCACCGAACTGAAGAAGGAATTCACCATCGTCATCGTCACCCACAACATGCAGCAGGCCGCGCGCGTGAGTGACCAGACTGGCTTCTTCAACCTGGAGGCCCAGGGCAAGCCCGGAAAGCTGATCGAAATCGACGACACCGAGAAGATTTTCTCCAACCCTTCGCAGAAGGCCACGGAGGACTACATCTCGGGTCGCTTCGGCTGATTCGGGCCACCGAGCGCGTCCCGCTCGACGCGGCACAGTACGGCGAAAGTCCTGGCAGCAACTCGGCTACCAGGACTTCTCGCGTATCTGAGGCCATCCGAAACGGAAATGGTGGCAGCTGCTTCGGCCGATCCTGCCCTCTGGGCGGGGCAATGTTCGCGAGCGTGACCGGCAGGAATCGGGCATCCGAGCGCCGCCATAGGCGCTGCGTTCGGCCACCCGACTCCTCGCCGACCCGACGAATCAGGTTTGGTCGGCAGTCCGGAGACGGTGTTTCGGTTACGCCCCGCCATCCGGGTCGGGCGGAAGCACGCCGGTGACCAGGAAGATGACCCGGCGGCCGATTTCGACGGCGTGGTCGGCGAAACGCTCGTAATAGCGGCCGAGCAGCGTGACATCGACGGCTGCGGCGACGCCGTACTTCCAGTCGCGGTCCATGAGCAACGTGAAGAGGTGGCGGTGGAGGTCGTCCATCGCTTCGTCGTCCACGTTCAGTTGCGCGGCACGCTCGGGATCGCGGGTCTCCAGCACCTCCCGGGCGCCGGAGCCCATGTTCACCGCGATGCGGCCCATCTCGGCGAAATAGCCGTTGACCGATTCGGGTAGCGCGTGGTTCGGGTGCCGCCTGCGGGTAACCTTCGCCACGTGCAGCGCGAGCGCGCCCATCCGGTTCACATCGTTGACGATCTGGATCGTGCTCACCACCTGCCGCAGGTCACCCGCAACCGGGGCCTGCAGCGCGAGCAGCGCGAAGGCCCGCTCTTCGGCGCCTTGGATCATCTCGTTGATCCGGTCGTACTCACTGATCACCTGCTCTGCCAGAGCGAGGTCGGCCTGGAGCAGCGACTGGGTCGCCCGGTCCATGGCGGAGCCGGCCAGGCCGGCCATCTCGCCCAACAGGTGGGCGAGTTCGGCCATTTGCTCGTTGTAGATGACACGCATGTGTCCAGACACTAGTTCGCCGCGCTGACCAAGTCACGAACATGGAGTGAATGCCGGGTGTGACCGGTTAGCGCGCGTGTTGCGGCAGCCGGAATTCCCGCCGGACCGCGCCGCCGATCCGGTCGCGACGCAGCCGCGGGACCGTGGAAATGTGACCGGCATCGCAGGGCGGCTGCTTTCGAGGCGCGCTGATCGACGTCCTCGGCACAGGCCGCCGCCGAACGAGGGCTCATGCGAATATCTTTGCGGTAGAACGCGACTCGACGCGCGCATCGACAGTGCCGGGGTCCGGGTGATGCACCCGGACGGCTACTTGCAGATCTCGTCGGCCGCGTTGACGTGTTCCAGATCCGAGGGCAGTGCGGCCGGCGCCGAATCCGTCGAGGTACTCGTCCCGACGTTGGTGATCTCGTCACCGACCGGCGTCGGCGCCTTCACGGTGAGACCTTTCGTCGAGTCGGCTCCGATCACGACCTCGACAATGCCGCCGAGATCGTCGGCGGCCTCGATGGTCGCGCCGGGGATCGCGGTGGCCACGGTGGCGGCCTGAGCTTCGAGGCCTGCGGCGTAGCGGACCTTGGTCGTCGCGGAGGTGCCGTTGGCGTAGTTGCCGGTGTTGTAGATCGTGAAGCCCTGATTGCCGAGTTTGGTCGCGGCGGTGCGCGCCAGACCGTCGTAGCCGGAGCCGTTGGATACCAGCAACGAGACGGTGGAGGGATCTACCGCGGTGTGTTTTGCCGGTGTCGGCGCGGCCTGAGCGGGAGCGGGTGCGTCGTCTCGGGCAGTTGGTTTCTCGCCCGGCAGCGGCTGGTCGTCGCGGATCGCCTTGAAGATTGCCTTGATGTCGGATTCGCGGGGGATCTCGTTGCCGTAGGCCGTGGTACCCGCGGTCGGGACGGTGATGAAGGTGACCGCGCCCGCGTCGACCTTCTGCAGCGAGCGTCCCAGCATCAGTAGATCGTTGGAATCGACCTTGTGGACCCAGGTGTGCTCGCGGAACGCGGTGATGAAGCCGTTCAGCTTGCCCGGATCGAAAAGCACCTTGCTCGACAGCGCACCGCGCAGCAGTGAGGCCAGGAAGCGCTGCTGACGGTTGATCCGGTCGTAGTCGCTGCGCTCCTCACCGGAGACGTGCCTGGCGCGGACGTAGGCCAGCGCGGTCTCACCGTTGATGCGCTGCTTGCCCGGGTGCTCGATGACGGTGCCGAGAACGCCGTCGACGACCGGCCTGGCCGCGCACACCTCGACGCCACCGATCTGATCCACCATCGCCTCGAAACCGGCGAAGTCGATGCCGATGAAGTGGTTGATCGTGCTGCCGGTGAGGCGCTGGATCGTGGTGACGAGGCACTTCGGGCCGCCGAGGGCGTACACAGCGTTGAGCTTGTCGCCTATCGCGGAGGGGAAGGTCTCGTTCGTGTATGCCGATTTGTCGTTGTCCCACCCATTGCACTGTGGCCTGGTCACGTCCAGGTCGCGGGGGAAGGACACGACCACGACCCGGTTTCGGGCCTTCGGGATGTGGACGAGCATGGTGGTGTCCGCCCGGGAGCCCTCGGCGTCGTTCAGGGTGCCCGCGCCGAGCTGGCCGTTGGCTCCCGCGCGGGTATCGGTGCCGACCAGCAGGTAGTTCTCGTCGCCGAGCTGGGCGTTGGAGTCGATCACGTCGTCCGGATTATCGTCCAGCGCCGAGACCTGTGTGAAGCTGTTGTTGGTCGACCGAAGGTAGCTCCAGCCGCCGCCGGTCGCCAGCAGAACCAGCACGGCTACCACGGCTACCACGGACCGGCCGATGGTCGACAGGCGTTTGTTGCGGCGCCGCCGGGCGGCATCCAGGCGGGATTGCGCGGGTGTGCCCACCGGCTTCGGTTGGGCTTTTCCTTCCTTGGTCGGCCAGCTCGGGCTCTTGCGCTTGGCGCGGGTCGGCTCGGTCAGTGGGGGAAGAACGTCGGTGACTTCTTCGGCCCGTTCCGGCCCGGGGCGGATCGGAGCCGCGGAGTGCTCGGCGGGGCGACGGCGCGCCGGGGTCGCGTGTTCTCCGGTCTCCTGGATCACCGGAGAACTGCCGGTCTGTCGTGGTGGGGGCGTTTCGGAGGCACGGCGCGGGCCTGCTACGGCGCCGTGGCCATGGGGGGCATCCGGGGGGCGTCGGGTGGGCTCGGTGGTGTGCCGGGCGGGCTCGGCGGTGTGCCGGGGAGCTTCCTGTCGCGGCGCGGGCTCGGCGCGCGGGCCTCGTCCCGGCGGCGGGCCCGCCTCTGATAGTTCTGGCTCGGCGCGGCGACTGCGCCCCCGTTGACCGCCGGCGTCCGGTGGTGCGGGTTCGGGGTGGCGGTCTCGTGTCGGCGGAAGGCCCGCATCTGCTCGTGCCGGCTCTGCTCGGCGGCCGCGGCTCGGCGCGTCGCCGTCCGGCGGTGCGGCCGCCCGGCGGCCTCGACGTCCGCCGCGCTCGTTGTCGACCCGCTGGACGAGATCCTGGACCGTGAGCGGTGCGGAACTCTGGCCGGAAGTGGCGTCGGTATGTCGTGCGCGACGGGGCGCCCGCGCGGCGTCCGGTTCGGGGGAATCCGCCGTGGGATACCGCTCCCACGGGGCACGACCTCCGGGCCGTGGCGAATGCCCGTGCCGATCGTCACCCACCAACGAACCTCGCTTTTCGTCTTACTTTCGCCTCAGCTGCACTCGACCGGCAGCACCGATTCCGCAATGATAACGATTCCGCCACGGCGAGCCACCCGAGCGGGAAACCGGCGAGGTCGTGGCAATATTCGACACGGTCATTCGCTGCGGGATTGCCCGATCATCCGCCGCTATGCATCACATCGGCGCCATGTGGCACGTCCGGATCGTCAGGGTCGACGAGCCATCCGTGCGGCAGCGCGACCTTTCCCGGCGAGCCTTGGCGTCCGCGTGGGCCTTCGGCATCCTTCGGGAAAGGGGCGGTCGGATCGAGTTGTCCGACGAGATCTTCCAGTTGGGTGAGGCCGGCGACGGTCGCGAACGCGCGGCGCAGGTCGGCCCCGACCGGGAATCCCATCAGATACCAGGCCATGTGCTTGCGCAGGTCGCGCATGGCCTTTTCCTCGCCGAGATGCTCCGCCAGCAGTGCGCCGTGCCGGTACAGCACGGCGCCGACGCGGCCCAGATCGGGGGCCGCGGGCAGCGGCTCGCCGCGCAGCGCGGCCTGCAGTTCGGCGAACAGCCACGGCCGGCCGAGGCAACCGCGGCCGACGACCACGCCGTCGCAGCCGGTCTCGTCCATCATGCGAACGGCATCGGCGGCCGAGAAGATGTCGCCATTGCCCAGTACCGGGATGGTGGTCACAGCCTCCTTGAGGCGGGCTATCGCGGTCCAGTCGGCCTGTCCGGAGTAGCGCTGCGCCGCTGTGCGCGCATGCAGCGCGACCGCCTGCGCGCCTTCGGCTTCCGCGATGCGTCCCGCGTCCAGATAGGTGAGGTGCTCCTCGTCGATGCCGATGCGGAACTTCACGGTCACCGGAACACCCGCCGGCTCGGCGGCATCCACCATCGCGCGCACGATACGGCGGAACAGCGTCCGCTTATAGGGCAGCGCGGCGCCGCCGCCGAGGCGGGTGACTTTGGGCACCGGGCAGCCCAGATTGAGGTCGATGTGATCGGCCCGGCCCTCGCCGACGATGATTCGTACGGCTTCGCCGAGCGTCGCCGGGTCCACGCCGTAGAGCTGCATCGACCGCGGGTACTCGTCGGCGTCGAAGGACATCATGTGCAGCGTCTTCTCGTTGCGCTCCACCACCGCCCGCGCGGTGATCATCTCGCACACATAGATCGAGGTCGGGCTGCCGAACTCGCGGCACAACTTGCGAAACGCCAGATTCGTGATGCCCGCCATCGGCGCCAGCACGACCGGCGGATCGACCGAATACGGCCCGATCCGCAGTGTCGTCTTCGCCTCGGTAGTCATCGTCACGCCGACCAGTGTCTCATTTCCGCACGTAAGTTGGCCGGTGCGGGTCGGCGGGTCGGGCAGACGAGATCCACAACCCCACCGCCGGAGTCGCCGTCGTCCGAGTTGACGCCGTCCGAGTCGTCGCCGCCGCCCGAGTTCTGGACGGCGGCGCAGTTTGTGTCGGCGGGTCAGCCGACCGTGCTGACCGCCAACTCGCGGTCGCGCTTGGCGGCTTCGCGCGCGAGCATGCGGTCGCGCTGCTCCTCGAACTTGATTACGTCTTTGGCCAGCTTGTCCAGGAACAGGCCGAGGCGCTCGCGGACCGCTTCACCGCGCGCGGTGAAATCGGTGCGCTCGAAGATGTTCCACTTCTTCAGCACCGGCTGGACGATTTCCTCCAAATGCTGGCGCGGATCGTAGATGCCGTGCTTGGCCATGAGCACACCGTTGCGGCGGAAGTTGGGCATGCCGGCACCGGGCATCTGGAAGTTCTCCAGGATCAGCGTGATGGCCTCGAGGGCCTGATCCGGCACCAGGTCGAGGGCGGCGCCGCACATGTTGCGGTAGAAGATCATGTGCAGGTTCTCGTCGGCGGCGACGCGCTGCAGCATGCGGTCGGCGATCGGATCGTCACAGACCCTGCCGGTGTTGCGGTGGCTGACCCGGGTGGCCAGCTCCTGAAAGGTGACGTACGCGACGGAGTGCAGGAATCCGGCGTCGGCGTCGGCGGGAGAGGCGAAGCCGTTGGTCATGTGGACCATGCGAGCTTGCTCGAGGGCGACCGGATCGACGCCGCGGGTGACAACCAGGTAGTCGCGCATCACGATGCCGTGCCGGTTCTCCTCGGCGGTCCACCGGCCCACCCAGGTGCCCCAGGCGCCGTCCTGGGAGAAGTTCTCGGCGATCTCCCGGTGATACGAGGGCAGGTTGTCCTCGGTGAGCAGGTTGGTGATCATGGCTGCCTTCGCAACCTCACTGAGGCGGGACTGCTCAGGATCCCAATCGATGCCACCGAGTGCCGCGAAATTGCGGCCTTCGTCCCACGGGACGTAGTCGTGCGGATGCCATTCCTTTGCCAGAGAAAGGTGCCGGTTGACGTTTTCTTCGGCAACCGGCTCCAACTCCGTGAGCAGCTCGAGTTGAGTCAGATCCCTTGCCATGTATGAACCCTTCAGTGTGTGTCCCGGTCGTGCTCGTCATCCCAAAGTAGACCGATACCGATTCGGCCATACCTTACGGCACCGTAGGTGTGATGCGAAACGCATCCGTTGGACGATCGCGATGCCCTCGTGATTCACGTCAGCAGACTTCTCAGCCGTTCGGTGATCTACACGAGTGTAGGGGGTCGGCCCAGACTGAGAGGACTATCGCCGCCGGTCTCGGGGCTGTTAGCCAGGGTGCGGTAGCACACACTGCGTCGAAAATGGCAATGTCCGGTTGGCGTGGCGGTGCAAGGGGCACACCGCAGAGCGTGTCAGCCGCTATCCGGCGGCGCGTTGTCCATGTTCCGGGCCCATGCCGATCCGATGATGCCGATCCGATTATTTCGATCCGATGACGTCGATCCGATGATGTCGTCGGTGAGCCGGCTTCGAGATCGTCGGCGATGATCTTCGGTCCGCGGGTGTGTGCGCCTGCACTGGAATCGTGCGGTCCGTTCGGCTCGATGACTCGCCCGAACTGGTCCGCACCGCGCACGATCAGGCCCCGCACGCGCCGGTGCGGAAGCAGGCGTCCGCACCGCCGCCGTTTCCAGAGCTGGAGTGAGCGTGCGACCTGTTCTCCGTTGTGAGGTGCGGGGAAGCGGAAAACCCGGCGAAACCAGGTCGGGCGCCCGGGGAGCCCGGACGCCCGACGCGCGTGCCCCCAGTAGGGCTCGAACCTACGACCTGCGGATTAAAAGTCCGTAGCTCTACCAACTGAGCTATAGGGGCGCAGAGGATCAGTGTAGTGCGACCGGTGGGCGATACCCCAATCGGGGGAGTTCGTGTCGGTGGGGTGCGGTGGATTGGTGGGGTCGGCGTGACGCGGGGACGCGTTGTGCGCTGCCCGCGGGAGGGTAACGCGGTGCGGGCACACGGCGATGCAGCCGGTAAACATCTGCCACCCAGCTTTGTTCATCGTAACCGGATCTGGATATCATCCAAACATGTTGGCTGACAATATCTTTGGATTCGGCGGGGGTGAAGGGGCCGGACTGGGCGAGGTGTGCGGGCCGGGTTGGCCGGCGCGGCCCGCGTGGCGATCGGTCGCTCGGTCTGTCGGTCGACTCGGGTGAACATCGCTGGGCTGCTGATGAATTCGCGCCGCTGGACCGCGCGGATAGGTTGCGGATTATTTGCTGCAAAGAAAGCGAAATCGAGTGGCGAGCCGACTCTTCAGTTTGTCGCGTGTCGTATCGGGATTCCGGGTACGGTGACGCCTTGGTGAATTCCGAAAGGATCGCCGATTCGGTTGGCGCTGCGGAATCCGGCTTGTCGTTGTTGTGTCCGAAGGGGCCGCGGCCGGCTCGGCCGGGCGTGTCTCGGTGGAACTCGACGCCGCAGGAGGAGGCAGATCTGAAACGAAGAAATACCCGGATGCGCACCCCCTGCGGCGCACCCGGGCAGGGAAACTATACCAGCCGGTGTGTTTCAGGTTTCTCGCGAGTTTTCGTACCGAAGGTTTGAAGCGGGCTCGAAAACCCGGTTTGCAGTATTGATAAAACCATGAATTCGCGCCAAGGGTCCGTTCCTTTGGGGGTGGCTGCTTGGCGACGAGTAGGCTTCGGAGGCGTTTCGAGCATGGCACGGCAGCAAGAGCGGGCCCGCCGGACACGGGCGGCGATTATCAGGTCCGCCGCCGTTGAGTTCGGCAAGAGCGGCTATGCCGCGGCATCGCTCAACCGCATACTGGAAGGGTCGCGTGCCACCAAGGGCGCCATGTACTTCCATTTCGATTCCAAGGAAGACCTGGCACGCGCGGTGCTGGGCACCGCGGTGGAGCGCTACCGCGCGTCCGCCGAGCGATGGCTTGCGCGAACGGATCTCAGTCCACTGGACATCCTGCACGGGATGCTCGACGAGATCGCGTTGCGGCTGGAGCACGACATCATCGTGCAAGCGGAGTACCGGCTGATCATCGAGCCGGATTTCCGCGGTGACATAGCAGCCGGCGGCGGGGGCATCCTCGGCCGGACGACCAAGGTGCTCACGGTGCGCGCTATCGACCAGGGTCAGTTGCGCGCCGACGCCGACCCGGACCGGTTCACTCGCACGCTGGCGGCGGCGCTCGCCGGTCAGCGATACCTGGTGGATCTGCTCGCTGGTCAGGCCGATCTGCGGTCGCGTTTCGAGGAGGCGCTCGAGGTGGTGGTCGAAGCGATGGCCACGCTGGACTGGCTGCAGCAGTTCCGCAGCGCGGGCTGGCGCGAACGGGCACGTTTGGAGGAGCTCGGTTTGGGCCTCTGACCAGCCGGTTTGGGATTCGAGTCCGGTCTGTCATAAGCTATCCCAGCTCCCAACGGAAAGCCGTTGAAGCCGGTCCGGAGAAATCCGGGACGAGCCCCCTTCGTCTAGCGGCCTAGGACGCCGCCCTTTCAAGGCGGTAGCGCGGGTTCGAATCCCGTAGGGGGTACGATCTTCGGATCGTTGGTAGCAGAGCATGGCCCTGTGGCGCAGTTGGTTAGCGCGCCGCCCTGTCACGGCGGAGGTCGCGGGTTCGAGTCCCGTCAGGGTCGCAAGTCGGCGCCGGATTTATCCGGCGTTTGACGTATGGCATTCAATTCGGGTGCCTGCGGCCAGGTAGCTCAGTTGGTACGAGCGTCCGCCTGAAAAGCGGAAGGTCGCCGGTTCGATCCCGGCCCTGGCCACTTCACTCATATTCGGCTCATGCTCGTAGCGGGCATGAGCCGTTTTCGGTTCCTACTGTCTTATAGGGTGCCACCCCCAACGGTCCGCCCGAAGGGTTCGCCGCGGACAGCTGAAGCTCGTGATCGCGGTCGGTTCCGATTCGGGTGTTCACGTCATGGTCGATCCGTATCACCCTGCGCGGGCCCCGTTCAGTGGGCTGCGCGTGTCGGACTACGCGCCGCGGCGTGATTGCGAGATGTGACGAATCATACAGTGCGGCAGAGGGCTTCGAGACTGGGCTGCGGGCCTCGGCTCCGCCCCGAGTAGGCTGGCGCCGCCATGTCGATCCTTCTCCTCGCACTGGCGGGATTCGCCTTCCTCGATTCGCTGGACGTGCTGCTCATCGGTGTCACCACGGCCGTCGTCTACGACAGTCGGCTGGCTCGGCGCTCGCCGCTGGTCGGCGGTCTGAGCTTGCTGGCGGGCGTTTTCGCAGCCACCACCGCCTTCGGTATCTGCACAGTCCTCGGGATCGGCTTTCTGACCGATTTGGTCGACCTCGAGATCACCCCGCTGATGCGGTATTGGGGCGAGCTCATTGTCGGCGCGGCGCTGATCGGCCTCGCCGGCATGCGGATGACCGGACAGACGCACCAGAAGCGGGGAACCGCCATGCGGCGGCAGCCGTGGTTGCTCGCCGTGATCGGCGTGGCGATCGGCGTTGCGCAGGCGCCGACGGCGGTGCCCTATTTGGCCGGGCTCGCGATGATCTCCGCACGTAATCCGCTGCCGTCCCTGTGGCCACTGATCATCGTCGGCTACTGCACGCTCGCATTGCTGCCGCCCTTGGTAATTCTCGGCCTCGCCATGCGGCGCACGGTCGCAGCGCGCCGGGTGTATCGAAAGGTCGTTCGCATTCTCAGCACATATGTGCCGACTTCGGTGCGCATACTCTTCGCCGTGTTCGGTGCGGCTCTGATATGCGACTCGGTGATCCATTATCGGAGTCTTTGGTAGGCCCCGGCCGCGAATTCCGGCCAGGGGCCCGCCGCTATGAACGGCGACCACGAAATGGGGATGGGATGTGCTGTTCGGTGAGATGCTGGAGGCATGGCTGAGCGCTGGTACTACTGCTTGAAGCATAAACGTGCCGAACAAGGTCGCCAGTGCTGGTTCCGCGATCGAATGGGTCCTTATCCGGACCGGGCGACGGCGGAACGGGCGCTGGAAATCGTGCACGCCCGTAACGAGCGTGCGGACGCGCAGGACCGGACGTGGCGGGACGGGGACACCGGCGCATAACTATTGCGTTGTGCGGCAAAGGATTCGGGCAACCATATCGGGATTTGCCGCAGTCGCCGCGCACGCCGTGAAGTCCGCCGGGGCGCGGTGACGGGGCGGCGAAGTGTTCCCCGGATGGAGAAGTTGATCTTGAGCTGCAGGTCGGAGGCTCGAGCGGCATCGCGCCGGGTGCGGCCGCTCGGCCCGCGGTCGGTGCTATCGAGTACGGTTCTGGCAGAACTCGACGAATGCTCGGTGGTCCTGGCGTGGGCTGCGAGCGGACACCAGGATCAGCAGGGAGGGCGACCCTTGAGGGTTACCGTTGTTGTGCCGACCTTCAACGAGCGGGAGAATCTGCCGGTTGCGGTGGAGCGCCTGACCGCGCTGCCCGTGCCCGACCTGCACGTGCTCGTGGTGGACGACAGCTCGCCGGACGGCACCGGCGAGGTGGCGGACAAGCTGGCCGCCGAACTGCCGAACGTGGTCGGTGTGCTGCACCGGACCGAGAAGGACGGGCTCGGTCGGGCATATGTCGCGGGCATCACACGGGCGCTGGACGAGGGCGCGGACGTGGTGATCCAGATGGACGCCGACCTCTCGCATCCCGCCGAAGTCGTCCCGACCATGTTGGAGAAGCTGACGAGCACCGATGCCGGCGTGGTGCTCGGCTCCCGCTACGTCCCCGGCGGCTCCACGGCCGTGGAGTGGAAGTGGTACCGCAAGGCGCTGTCGGCGTGGGCCAACTTCTACGTCAACCTGATCCTGCGCTTGGGCGTCAAGGACGCCACCGCGGGCTTCAAGGCGTGGAAGGCCGACACCCTGCGCACCATCGACGTCGCCTCGATCCGCAGCAACGGATACTCCTTCCAGGTCGAGATGAACTACCGCACGATCAAGCAGGGGATCGCGATCGCCGAAGTTCCCATCCGGTTCGAGGAGCGAACGCTCGGCGCGTCCAAGATGAGCCTGCAGGTGCAGCTCGAGTCGGCGCTCATGCCGTGGAAGCTGCTGTTCGGCCGCGCCGTCTGAGCGTGCGCTCGGCGCCGACCACCGGGATGCGCTAGGGCCAGTTCAGGAGCGTGTCGACGAACAGCTGTCGCACTCGCGCCACATCGTCGTCCATGTCATCCGGGTTCCACCCGCTGACGTCGATGGGCTCGAGGATCGCCACATCCACGGTCCCGGGCCGGGCGACCATCGCATTGCGCCAGCAGATCTCGCCCGCGTTGCGAATGACCACCGGGATCACCGGTACCCCGGCCTGGATCGCGATATGGAACGCGCCCTTCTTGAACGGACCGACCTCGGGAGTGTACGAGCGGGTGCCCTCCGGCGCCATCGCGATCGACAGCCCGCCGCGCAGAGTTTCCACGACCGGTCGTAGCGCCGCCTTCGCCTGCGCGGTATTCGCTCGATCGATGAAGGTCACGCCGACGAAGCGCATCAGCGGCCCGAAGACCGGATTCTTGGTGAGCTCCTTCTTCCCGACGCCGGTCACGCCGCCGCCGAGTACGTGCGGCACGATGATGACGTCGAACTGGCTCTGATGATTGAACAGAAAGACGGCGGGTCGTGGTGACTCGGCATACTCGGCGCCGGTGACTCGCACGTGCACCCCGGCGATGCGCAGCGTATTGCGTGCCGCGTGCGCCATCAGGGCATCGGCCATCTGCCGGCGGTCTCCGGTGGACGCCTTCGACGCGACGCCGCCGAGCGCACCGCCGAGCAGTCCGGCGAATCCGGCGGCGGTGCGCGCGTAATCGCTCACACGCGGCGGTCGGCGCGGTCGAAACGCCAGCTTTCGCCAGCGCCGGCGGTCGGCGATCTCGGCCAGCGCGTCATCGGGATTCACCGCCACCGCATGCCCGACCAGCGACAGCAGGCGCAGGTCGGCAATCGTGTCGGCGTAGGCGTAGCTGCGTCCGAGATCCACGCGGTGGGCCGCGGCGAACTCGCTGACCGCGGCGGCCTTGCCGTCGCGCCACAGCGTCCTTGCGTCCGGGTACCCGGTGAGCGCTCCGTCGCTGGTGGCCATCGGCGTATAGCGCACGTGCGTGATGCCCAGTTGCGTCGCCGCGGGCAGCACCTGGAACCTGGTCAGCGAGGTCACCAGCAGTACCGTGTGCCCGGCTGCCCGGTGGGTGTGGATCAGCTGCCATGCTTCGGGATACAGGTACCCGTAGACGGTGCGCCGGAACAACTTCCGGCCCAGCTCGTCCAGTTCCTGTTCGCGGCGCCCGGCCAGCGCTTCGGGTAGCTGCTGCAGGAATTGGTCGTATCGACTGTCGGTCATGCCGTTGCGGATGCCGCCGAGCAGCACGTCCGCGGGCTTGCGGCGGCGTGACAGGCGTCGCGGCCCTGGCCCGTCGACGACCGTGCCGCCGAAGTCGAACACCGCGGCGACCTCGGGGCCCTGCGGCCCGGAGCGAATGGCGGCGACGGCGGCGGCGAGGTCAGCGCGCGCGTCGGTCATCGAACCTCCTGTGTGGCACGGCATTTCGCGACGATCGCTCACCGGGTGGGTATGTTCGACGGGTCCAGCGCGGCGGCCTGCGCGATGCGGGCACCGATAGCCCGCAGGCGTTCGGCGAATTCCGTTCTGCGCTGGGCCAATTCCACGCGACGTTCGGCCGAGTCGTCCGTAGCCGGCGCCACCAGATCGCGGTTGTCGGCGAGTTTCAGCGCACTGGTGAACAACTCGGTGGAGACCGACTCCGGGCTGTGCAGCCGCTGCTGCAGCATCATCTGCTTGCCGACGGCCACGCATTCGGCGATGAACCTCTTGCGGTCGATCTCGTCGCCCGGGTCCCGCGCGGCGAGCCGCTCCGCCACCACGAGTTGCGCATCGAAGAATGCGCGCAGCACACGGTGGGCCATCATGAATCCGGAGGCGGTGAGTCTCCCCAGGACGTCCGCGCTGTGGGTGTCGCGGCGGGTGTGGCTGTACCAGTCCGGGTCGACCAGGACCATCTCCGCGACGATCTGGTCGGCGAACTCACGGCGCTCCGGGAAGAAGAATTCGAACTTGAGCATGTCACGCAGGCGGAACGCTTCGTCCCAGCCGGCTTCCAGCGCGTCGTCGTCATCGGAGTCGAACCCGGCGAGGATGGACAGCTCGAGGATCGCGCGGTTGACGAACCAGTGCACGGCGCTGTTGCGGTAGAACGCGGCCTCGAGATGCGCGCCCGATTTGATCGAGTACACCGGTTCCAGCCCGCCGCGGTACACCGTGACAACCTTGGCCAAGGAGAGCTGTCCCAGCACGACGGCCAAGCCCTTGTCGTCGCGCAGAGCGTCGAGTTCACCGCCCGGCAGTCCGCGCTCGTCGATGTAGCCCAGCACCGGCGCGAGCACGCTGCGCACCTCGCCGAGGGTGAGGGCGCGCCCGTCCACGCCCAGCAGCGCGAGGGTGACCAACGCGTTGACCGTGATCGGCGTAACCGCGTTGATCCCGACCGCGACGTCGAACGCCAACCGCTGCACGGCTTTGCGTTCCAACTCCGTGGTTTCCGGCGGCTCGTTGTGCTCGGCCGCGCCCGCCTCGGCGCGACGCGGCGGGATCGGCTCGGTCCGGTGCAGTGGGATGCTGAGCGGCGCGACGGTGAGCGGGTCGCCGTGCGCGGCGAGACGCTCACGGGCCGACAGCGGCTGGCCGAAACGCACGTACACATGTCCGGCGGAGTGCTGTTGGCTGCGGATGTAGCGTGCGAGCCAGGCCAGCCCTTCGGGCTTCTTCTTGCCGCCGACCTGTTCGGTGGCAATGGCGCCGAGTTCGTTGAGCCGCTCGTAAGTGATCGAGACCGGGACCAGCATGACGTCGTCGACACGATTCGAGCGCACCGCCGCGGCGAGATAGTTCAGCAAACCGTAGCGCGGCGGGCGCAGCTTGCCGGTGCGGGTGCGGCCGCCCTCGAAGTACCACTCCAGGTTGAAGCGCTTGGCCAGCAGGTAGGCGAAGTACTCCTCGACCACGGCCTTGTACACCTCGTCGTCGCCGAAACTGCGCCGGATGAAGACCGTTCCGGTTCGCCGGGCGATCGGCCCGAGCGGCCAGAAGCTCAGGTTCGCGCCGCCTATCACGTGATTCGGCGGAAAGTCGTTGCGGGCAAGCACGTCACCGAGCACGAACGCGTCGACATACGAGCGATGCGAAGGCAGGAATACCAGTGGATACCGGCGGTTCAGATCGCGCAGCCCGGCGAGCCCGGACCCGTCGCAGTCCACGTTCCAGGTCGAGGCGTGCACCGGCCGCATGGCCTGGGTGAACAGATCCGAGACCAGCCTGCTCTGGGCGGCGACGAGTTCGTTGAGCGATCTCTCCGCACGGCGGTACACCTCGTCCGGGCTCGCCCCGATCTGGTCGGCGATCAGTTCCAGCCGGCGCAGGAAGCCGGGGTGGTCGAGGATTTCCTCGGCGACCAGCCGGGGCACCTTGTACCGGTCGCCGATGATGGTCCGTTCGGCGCGTTCGAGCGCCACCACGGCCGCGCGCACGATGGCGCGGGCCAGTGGCTCGGCGGTGCCCTTTTCGAGCAGCGCCGCCGCCTCCGGCTGGTTGGCTCGCAGCTCGCTGAGCCGGGCGGGCGCGCCGGTCAACACGACGTGCCGGTCCGGCGACTTGGTGAGCAGGCTGCGCTGGGCCAGCCGGTTGGGTTTGCGCGGATTGGTCATCAGGGCCAGGTCGGCGAAGGTGACCCGCCGCACGCCGTCGCGTTCCGGCGGCAGCCACAGCACCCGGATCGGCACCACCAGCGGATCGTCGCGCCTGCTGACCAACTGGGTGGCGACGGCGTCGGTGTCCAGGTCCAACTGGGTAACCGGGGCGTCGGTGCCGAATTCCGCGCCGATTCCGCCATCGGCCAGCCAGGTGCCGACGAGTTGGCGTTCCACCCCCGACGCGGCGTCGATCAGGGCCACCACCGACTTCGGTGTGGTCCCGGGTCGGGCGGTCGCGGGTGCATCGCCGCGGTGATCGATCATCGATGTTCTTCCCTCCGCGTTCTTCTTTCCGCAAATGACGCTCTTTTACTATTCAATCCCCCCGGGTCGATTCCGCGCAGGCAGTCGGCACAGTGAGTTCCGGTCGTGCGGGTGTACCCGATGCGAGGGATTGTCGGTATCCGAGCGCCGCCAAAGCTCTTCGGTCATCGCCCGCGCAGCGATCACAAGCGCGCCACTAGCCGGGTCAGCTGGGCGAGAACTATCGCGATGACGCTGATTGCGTTGTGGCTCAGTGAATTACTGGAATACGGCCTGCTCTGGCGAAGTCGGGCGCACCGTTGACGGGCCCTCGCGGACCGGGCGTCCGACGGCGGAGGAGAGCCGTCGCAGCCAGGTAATGCTAACCTAATTTTTCATTAGTTAGGTCAGGGTAACTCTTGGAGGATCGTTGTCGACCACGGAACGCCTGCGGGTTGAGTATGTGACCGATCCGGCGGCGGCGATGTCCCAGCTGGCGGCGTCGGATCGGTTCGGCGAGTACGTGATGTACGAGCGGCCGGGGGAGTGGGTGTTCGCCGCCGATCCGGTCGGGGGTGTCGAACTGGATGCGCGCGAGTTGCGGGTCACCTGGGCGGGGCAGCGCACCGCCAGCGGCTGGGCGGGCAATCCGGCCGCCGTGATCGACCGCGCGCTCGGCACGTTGCCGCTGGAAGGGCGAAATGCCTACGGCTGGATCGGATTCGAGTTCTGCGCGTGGGCGCTCGACGCGACCGGGCACATCGACCCGAGTGCCGCGCTGGCCCGCCTCATGATTCCCCGCATCGAGGTACGCCTCGGCGAATTCGGTGTCCGGGTGTCCGGCGCGACGCCCGCCGAGACCGGCGACATCCATGATCTGATCGCGCAGTCGCAGAACACCGGACTGCCGACGGCGCATCCGACCGATATCCACGTCGACCCCACCGGCTATCAGGGCCGGGTAGCCGAGGCGATCGGCGAGATCCAGGCTGGTCGGTACCACAAAGTCATCCTGTCCCGAAAGGTCGATCTGTCGTTCCCGGTCGATATTCCGGCCACGTATCGGCTCGGTCGCGCGCACAACACGCCGGCGCGGTCGTTCCTGTTGCGCCTCGGCGGCTTGGCGGCGGCGGGCTTCAGCCCGGAACTGGTCGTGTCCGTGGACGACGAGCGCGTGGTGACCACCGAGCCGCTGGCCGGTACCCGCGCCTTCGGTCGCGGCGCGGCGGCCGATTCGGCCGCCCGCGCGGATCTGGTCACCGATCCGAAAGAGATCGTGGAGCACGCGATTTCGGTACAGACCTCGTTCGCCGAGATCGGGGCGATAGCCGATCCCGGCACGCCGGCGGTGTCGGACTTCATGGCCGTGCGCGAGCGCGGCAGCGTGCAACACCTGGCGTCTACGGTGCGCGGGCGGCTCGCCGCCGACCGGTCCTGCTGGGACGCGCTGGAGATGCTGTTCCCCTCGGTCACCGCTTCCGGCATTCCCAAGCGCGCGGGTGTCGACTCGGTGTTCCGCCTCGACCACGATCCGCGCGGACTGTATTCCGGTGCGGTACTGACTATTTCGCCGACCGGCGCGATGGAGGCGACCCTCGTGCTGCGCGCGGTGTACCAGAACACCGAGGGCGCCTGGCTGCGCGCGGGCGCCGGGATCGTGGGTCAGTCCCGGCCGGAGCGGGAGTTCGAGGAGACCTGCGAGAAGCTCGCCAGCATCGCGCCGTACGTGGTAAAAGCCTGAGCGGCGAAGCGAACGGGCAGGGCGCCGATGCCGCGCTGCCCGCCGGTCTTGCGGCCGGATGCTGTTCACCCTTCGGCGCGCAGCGCTTTCTTGTCGATCTTGCCGACCGCGGTGATCGGCAGCTTGTCGCTGCGACGCAGCACGTCCGGCAGTTTGTAGGTGGCCAGTCCGCGAGCGGCGAGAAAAGTCTTGATCGCGGCGAGGGTCGGCATCTCCCCGTCGACGACCAGGACAGCGCAGACTTTCTCGCCCAGCGCGGAGTCGGGCAGTCCCACGGCGGCGGCATGCCGGACGGCCGGGTGCGCGAGCAGGTGCTCCTCGAGCTCGTCGCAGGAGACGTTCTCGCCGCCGCGGTTGATCACGTCCTTGATCCGCCCGGACACCACGAGATGTCCGCTGGGCAGGCGGCGCACCAGATCGCCGCTGCGGTAGAAGCCGTCCGGGGTGAACGCGCGCGTGTTGTGCTCGGGTGCGCGGTAGTAGCCGCGGATCGTGTACGGACCCCTGGTCAGCAACTCGCCCTCGGCGCCGGGGGCGACGTCGTTTCCCTCGCCGTCCACCACGCGGATCTCGTCGGCGGGCGACAGCGGACTGCCCTGCGTGGTGTGCAGCAATTCGACCGGATCATCGACCCGGGTGTAGTTGAGCAGACCTTCGGCCATCCCGAATACCTGTTGCAGAGTGGCGCCCAGCGCGGGAGTCACCTCCGTCGCGTTGACCTCGGCCAGCCGGGCGCCGCCGACCTGCAGCAGCCGCAGCGTGCTCAGGTCGGCCGCTTCCCATTCGGTGGCGGCGCACCAGAGCTGGGCCAGCGGCGGCACCACCGCCGTGACCGTCACGCCGTGCCGCTCGATGGCGGCGAACGCGTTCTCGGGGCTCGGATCGCTGATGAACACCATCGCGGCGCCGACGCCGACGGCGCCGAGAATGCCCGGGCAGGCGAGCGGAAAGTTGTGCGCGGCAGGCAGTGTCGCGAGATACACGTCGTGCTCGGTCAGTTCGCACACTTCGGCGCTGGCCGTCGCGTTGTAGACGTAGTCGTCGTGGGTACGCGCGATCAGTTTGGGCAGTCCGGTTGTGCCGCCGGAGACCAGCATCAAAGCGATATCACTCGGATCGATCGCAGGCAGCTGACCGCCCTCGCGTGGGATCGAGCTCAGATCTGTGTAGGGGCCCGGCTCGCCGAGCACCAGGATGTGGCGCAGCGAGGGCACGGCGGCACGCACGGTCGTGGCCAGTTCACGGTAGTCGAAGTCGCCGGATCGGTCGGGGACGATATAGCCGACCGCCTCGGAAAGTTCGGCCAGGTGTTCGATCTCGGCGCGCCGGTGCGCGGGCAGGCTCAGGACGGGGATGATTCCGGCTCGCAACAGTCCGAACAGCACGGTCAGGAACTCCGGCACGTTCGGCAACTGGACCACCACCCGGTCGCCGGGGGCGATGCCCAGCGCGAGCAACCCGTGGGCCATCCGATCCGCCGCGGCGTCGACTTCGGCGTAGGTGTGTGCGCCGTTGTCATCGAGCAGCGCCGGCCGCCGCGGATATTTCCGCGCGGAGTGGCGCAGCAGATCGCCGAGTGGTCTTCCGGTCCAGTACCCAGCCTCTCGATATTCTGCGGCGGTGTGCGCGGGAACGGGGACATAGCCGTCGCGATGCGGCGCGGACGGTATCGAAGTCATGGGTCTGCCTCACAAGATAACGAGCCAAGGGTTGCCTTAGGTAGGTTAGGCAACCCTATTTGATGCGATACACTACCGGCCGAGCAGTCTCGAACCGCCGGCTTCGGCGGCGACCAAGGAGTGGCAGCGCCAGATGGAGTCAGCACAGCGACCGGGGGACGGGGCGGGGAATACCGGAAGCGGGGCAGCCGGGCCGGTAGTGGGACGGGACGAAATCCGCGCGGCGATCGCGAGCCAGCTGGATATTCCGGTGGCGACGATCACCGACGACATCGACCTGATCCAGCTGGGTTTGGACTCGATCCGCACGATGAAGCTGGCCGGCGCGTGGCGCAAACGCGGCATCGACATCAATTTCGCACTGCTGGCGGCGCACCCGACTGTGGCGGGCTGGCACGGATTGCTCGGCGCCACGAGCGAGCCGGACGCTGCCGAATCGCGGCCGAGCGAGGCGGAGCCGGACGACGACGTGCCTTTCGCGCTCGCGCCGATGCAGCACGCGTATTGGATCGGCCGCGGCGAGTCGCAAGAGCTGGGCGGCGTCGCGGCCCACCTGTACGTCGAATTCGACGGGACGGGAGTCGATCCCGGGCGCTTGGAGCGAGCGGTCGAAGCGCTGCTGCGGCGGCACCCGATGCTGCGCAGTCGCTTCCGGCCGGACGGCACCCAGCAGACCATGGCCGCGCCGGGGCGCCCGGTCTGGACGCTGACCGATCTGCGCGGCCCGGCGCAGGCGCACGACGCGTTGGCGTCGTTGCGCGAGCGCAGGACGCACCAGCGGATGGCCGTCGAGGACGGTCAGGTCATCGATATCGCCCTGACCTTGCTCGCGGACGGGCGGACCCGGCTGCATCTGGATGTGGACATGCTGGCGGCCGACGCGATGAGCTATCGCGTCCTGATCAGCGACCTGGCGCGCCTCTACCACGGTGAGTCGCTTCCGGATCAGGAGTACACCTTCCGGCGCTACCTCGCCGACCGGCCCAGCGGAACCGGCACCGAACGCGATCGTGACCGCGAATGGTGGCAACAGCGCCTCCACGAGCTGCCGGGCGCACCGGAACTGCCGCAGTCGCAGAGTGTTTCGGGAACGAGCCGGACGGTGCGCTATCACCGATGGCTCGACCCGGAGGCGAAGGAACGGCTGTTCGAGGCCGCGCACGCCCGCGGCGTCACGCCAGCTATGGCACTGGCGTCCGTCTTCGCCGAAACCATCGGAGCGTGGTCGGCGCAGCCGCGTTTTCTGCTGAATCTGCCGCTCTTCCATCGTGAACCGGTGCATCCGCAAGTCGACGGGGTGGTCGGCGATTTCACCTCCTCCGTGCTGCTCGAGGGCGACGTGACCACGTCGGCCACCGTCACCGAGCGGGCCCGTGCCCTGCAGGCGAGTCTGCACGCCGCCGGCGCGCACGCCGCGTATTCCGGCCTCGAGGTGCTGCGGGATCTGGGGCGCCTGCGCGGCGAGCCGGTGCTCGCGCCGATCGTCTACACCAGTGCGCTGAACCTCGGGGAGTTGTTCGCCGACGTCGTCACCGAGACATTCGGCGAGCCGGTGTGGATCATCTCACAAGGCCCGCAGGTGCTGCTGGACGCGCAGATCACCGAGGTGCGCGGCGGGCTGCTGCTGAACTGGGATGTGCGCGAAGCGGCCTTCCCGCCCGGTGTGATCGATGCGATGTTCGCACGGTACATCGATGCGATCACGCGCCTGGCGGGCGAGGACGCCACGCCGGCGGCGGGATGGGATGCCGAGGCGATATCGCGGATTCCGGTCGAACAGGCGGCCATTCGGGCGCGGGTCAACGCGACCTCGGGGCCGGTGAGCGACCGGTTGCTGCACAGCGGATTCTTCGCCAACGCGGCGGCGGACCCCGACGCGACCGCGCTGATCTGGCAGCACGGCACGATTTCCTACGGACAGTTGGCGGCGCAAGCGCTGGCCGTCGCGGGCGCGCTGCGCGAAGCCGGTGTCCTGCCGGGTGATTCGGTCGCCGTGCAGTTGCCGAAGGGGCCGGATCAGATCCTGGCCATCCTGGGTGTGCTCGCCGCCGGATCGGTCTATGTTCCGATCGGATTCGATCAGCCCGCGGCCAGGCGGGCGGAGATTCTGCGCACCGGTGACTGCGTCGCCGCGCTGACCGTCGACGGCGCGGAGATTCCGGGCGTACGGACCGTGGCACTCACCGCGGCACGTCGTCATCCGGAACCTTTGTCGCGTCCGATCTTCGGTTCGCCCGAATGCATCGCGTACGTGCTGTTCACCTCCGGTTCCACCGGCAAGCCGAAGGGCGTGCAGGTACCGCATCGAGCCGCGATGAACACCATCGACGACCTGAACGAGCGGTTTGCCCTCGGTGTCGCGGACCGTTGCCTCGCGCTCTCGGCGCTCGAGTTCGACCTGTCGGTCTATGACATCTTCGGCCTGCTCGGCGCCGGCGGTGCGGTGGTGGCGGTGGACGACGCACAACGCGGCGAGCCCGCGACCTGGGTGGACTTGGTTCGCCGCTATCGTGTTTCGCTGATCAACTGCGTGCCGGGCCTGCTCGACATGCTGCTCGCCGCCGCGGCGGGCGCGCGCCTGGACTCGCTGCGCACCGTGCTGCTCGGCGGTGACTGGGTGGACGTCGGCCTGCCGAGCCGATTGGCGGCGGTGGCGCCGGACTGCCGGTTCGTCGCGCTGGGTGGCGCCACCGAGACTGCGATCCACTCGACGATCTGCGAGGTGGTCGGCGCGGATGTTCCTGCGGACTGGACCGCCGTGCCGTACGGCACGCCCCTGCGCAATGTGCGGTGCCGGGTGGTCGGCGCGACCGGACACGACTGCCCCGACTGGGTGACGGGCGAACTGTGGATCGGCGGCGACGGCGTCGCGGCAGGCTATCGCGGCGATTCCGAGCGCACCGCCGAGCGGTTCGTCGTCCACGACGGTATGCGCTGGTACCGCACCGGCGATCTGGCTCGGTATCGTCCGGACGGTTGTCTGGAGTTCCTCGGCCGCGCGGACCATCAGGTCAAGATCCGCGGTTACCGGGTGGAACTCGGAGAAGTGGAGAGCGCCTTGCGATCCGTGCCGGGTGTGCGGCACGCGATCGCCGCGGTGGTCGCGGCCGCGGCACCGAAGCTCGCTGCCGTTGTCGTATTCGAGACCGGCGTCGAGTTGACCGTGGCGGCGGTGCTGGAAGCCGCCGCGGATCTGTTGCCCGCCTACATGATTCCGGCCCGCCTCGCGATCCTGCCGCAGCTGCCGCTGACCGCGAACGCCAAGCCGGACCGCCAGGCGATTTACGCGCTGCTGGCGGGCGGCGACGAGAATGTCGAATTCGCCGCTCCTCGAACCGATCTGGAGCGGGCGCTGGCGAACCTTGTCGCGACGGTGCTGACCACCGAACGGGTCGGCGTCACCGACGACTTCTTTGCCCTCGGCGGCGATTCGGTGCTGGCCACTGCCGTGATCGCCCAGGTGCGGGAATGGCTGGACGCGCCCGATACGGTCGTCGCCGACCTGTTCGCGGCACGGACGGTGGAGGGTTTGGCCGCACGCATGACCGCTCGGGAACGCGAGCGGGGAACGACCGGGCGACTCGCCACGGTAGCCGCGCTGTACCTGGAGGTCGCGGCGATGCCGGACGACGAAATCCTCGCCCTGACGTAGTGCCGCCCGCGGTGTCCGAACCCCTCGCTCGGCCGTGGTGCGGACTAGACTTTCCGCTATGACCAGGTGGGACACTTCGAATCTTGCCGACCAGAGCGGTCGGACGTTCATTGTGACCGGCGCCAATAGCGGCCTGGGTGCCGAGACGGTGCGCGCGCTGGCCGCGGCGGGTGCGGAAGTGGTGCTCGCCTGCCGGAATCTGGCGAAAGGCGAGCAGGTAGCCGCCGGACTCAGCGGTCGAGCCCAGGTGCGCAAGCTGGACCTGGCCGATCTGGCTTCGGTGCGCGAGTTCGCCGCGGGCGTCGACCGGGCCGACGTATTGATCAACAACGCGGGCGTGATGGCGGTGCCGCAGGGGCGCACCGCTGATGGATTCGAGCGGCAGATCGGCACCAACCATCTCGGCCACTTCGCGCTCACCGGGCTGCTGTTGGACAAGATCGCCGACCGGTTCGTCACCGTCTCCAGCGGTGCGCACCAGCTCGGCACGATCGATCCGGACGATCTCAACTGGGAGCGGCGCAAGTATCAGCGCTGGCCCGCCTACGCGCAGGCCAAGCTGGCCAATCTGATGTTCGCCCGGGAACTGCAGCGCAGATTGACCGCGGCGGGTTCGCGGAAGATCTCGGTGGCCGCGCACCCCGGCTACGCGTCGACCGAGCTGCAGTCGCACACCGAGTCGATCCAGGACAAGCTGATGTGGTTGGGCAACCGGCTGTTCGCGCAGAGTGCCGCGATGGGCGCGCTGCCGACGCTGTACGCCGCGACCACCGACGTCGAGCCGGGCGGCTACTACGGCCCGACCGGGTTCGGCGGCATGCGTGGCTACCCGGGACCGGCCGACTCGTCGAAGGCATCCAGGGATGAGAAGGTGGCGGCGCAGTTGTGGGAGCTGTCGGAGAAGCTGACCGGCGTCACCTACGACTTTCCGAAGTAGCAGACTTTCCGAAGTAGCCGACTTTCCGAAGTAGCCGAGCGTCCGTCTCCGCCCGCGCATCTCGACTGTGTGATGTAGGTCTCATCGCAAGCTGTCACACGTCGGCGCACCGCGTCGTCATCTTTGTGAACCCAACGGTACGAGCAAAGGACGGAACATCATGGAACACCGCTTCGACCTCTTCGAGAACCCGGTCGCAGTCAGCCTCGTCAAACGACTCACCATGGCTTCCAAGGTGGTCAACGAATCCACTCTCCCTGCTGCCACCCACGAGCTGGTGAAGATCCGGGCCAGTCAGATCAACGGTTGCGGCTACTGCACCGATATGCACACCAAGGATGCCGCGCATGCCGGCGAGACCTCCGTGCGCCTGAACCTGGTCGCCGCCTGGCACGAGGCCACTGTTTTCACCGAGGCCGAGCGCGCCGCTCTCGCGCTCACCGAAGAGGCCACCCGCATCGGCGACGGTCGCGCAGTCAGCGACGCGGTGTGGCAGGAGGTCCGCAAGCACTACGACGACGACCAGATCGCCGCCCTGATCGCCGCCATCGCGGTGATCAACGCCTGGAATCGGGTGAACGTCATCGCCCGCACCCCCGCGGGGGATTATGTGCCCGGGCAGTGGGGATAAGACCGGCACGCGAACGTGGTACTGTGCCGAACGTGCAGCGCGTGTATTTCTGGTTTAGCAAGCCGGCCCTGGGTGGGCTGGTCTGCGGCAACCGCGCGCGCTGACAACATTCCACCCCGAGCCGGATGATGGACCGGCTCGACGGGTACGAACGTCCGTGGGTCGGCCTCGAGAAAAGGACACCCACGACATGACAACCGCAGCCGACGTCGACGCTCGGCATTCCGATCTGGACGATCAACGCACCCGCAACATCAGCCCGCTGCGCTCGCCGGCGGAGGTGCGTCGCGTGCATCCGATCACCGATGCCCTCGCCGACACCGTCCGTGCGGGTCGCAAGGCCACCGTGGACGTGCTGAACGGGACCGACGATCGCCTCATGGTGATCGTCGGTCCGTGTTCGGTGCATCACCCCGCCGCCGCCCTGGACTACGCCCGCCGTCTCGCGGCCAAGGCCGCCGAACTCGGCGATCAGCTGCATGTGGTGATGCGGGTCTACTTCGAGAAGCCGCGCACCAGTCTGGGCTGGAAGGGTTTGATCAACGACCCGCACCTGGACGGCTCGTTCGACGTCAACACCGGTTTGGGCTTCGGTCGCAAACTGCTGGTCGACATCACCGCGCTCGGGCTTCCGGTGGCATGTGAGTTCCTCGACCCGATCACCCCGCAGTACATCGCGGACCTGGTGTCCTACGGCGCGATCGGTGCGCGTACCGCGGCCAGCCAGGTACACCGCCAGCTCAGCAGTGCGCTATCGATGCCGGTCGGCATCAAGAACGGCACCGACGGCGATGTCCAGGTGGCGGTGGACGGGGTGCGCGCCGCGGCGGCGAGCCATGTGTTCCCCGGCACCGACCTGGACGGCCGCTCCGCGCTGATCCGCACCACCGGTAACCCGGACTGCCATGTGATCCTGCGCGGCGGCAGCAACGGCCCGAACTACGACGCGGCATCGGTCGCCGAGGCATGCATCCGGCTGGAGAAGTCGTCGCTTCCGCAGCGGATTGTGGTGGACGCCAGCCACGGCAACAGCGACAAGGACCACAACAAACAGGTGGACGTGGTCTCCGACCTCGCGCGGCGGCTGGCCGCGGGCGAGCCCGGTGTGGTCGGTGTGATGCTGGAGAGCTTCCTGGTCGCCGGACGTCAGGACCTCACCCTCGGCCGCGCCACCGAACTCACCTACGGCCAATCCATCACCGACGCGTGCCTGGACTGGGATACCACGGCAGCGCAGCTGGACCGGTTGGCCGACGCGGTGCGGCAGCGTCGCGCGCGCTGAGGCGCATCGGCTTGCTTTCCCGCTTCCCGATGGTGGGTAGCGCGCGGACGCGCTAGTCAGGTCGGCCCGGAGCGATCACCCGATCTACGACATACCGGCACCAGACCGACGTCGTAATAGGCGATGCGCGGGCCGACCAGCTCGCGGGTGAGGATCGGATCGAGTACCGCTCTTCCCGGCGAAGTGCGACTGCGCAGTGTCCATTTCGTGGCCCGGCTCGCGCCTGAGCGGCCTGTCATATCCGGCTGCACTATCGCCGGGTAGTCGCTCAGGCGCGGTCACCTGGTGGCCGCGAATACCCAGCGCGACGATCGACACTGTCGAACTCGGCGGGCCAGCCATCGGCCGGGCCAGGAGGGTCGGTACGCAGCCGGGCGGCGGACCAATGGTCGCGGCGGCGGCCACGCTGCGTGCTGCCCAAGCGGGACATGCCCTCGTACCGGAAGCCGGCGCGGCGCGCGACGGCCGCGGAGGCATAGTTGCCGACGAACGCGCGCCAGCCGATCCGCTCCACGGCCAGTCCGTCGGCGTGGAACCCGAACTCGCACACCAGGTTCACCGCCTGGGTCATCAGGCCGCGCGAGCGTTGAGCCGGGCTGAGCCAGAATCCGATCTCGGCCCCGCGCTCATCGCGTTGGCTGAGGCCGATCATGCCGACCACCGGTCCGTCGGGTCGCCGCCGTAACGCCCAAGTCGGGCTTCGATCCGCCCAGCCGGGGACGACCATCTCCGCGATGAAGGCCACGGCGTTCTCCCGCGTGTACGGCACCGGGATGGTCACCCATTCCCCGATGGACGGCTCCTGGCAGCATTCGGTGATGGTGTCCAGGTCGTCCATCGTCGGCGCTGACAGCCAGATCGTTCCGTTCGACAGCACGTGATGGTCCATCGGGCCATGGTGTCACCTATCGCACCGCCGGATCATCCGGTTTTCCATCGCCGACCCGGATGCCGCGCGGGAGCGTTCCACCATAGGACCGTAGACTTCGCTGTGATGGTTGCCGCGTTGCTTTCCGGCTTGTTCGAGTCACATCGGGCGCATTTGCTCTCGGTCGCCTATCGGCTGACGGGCAGCGTCAGCGATGCCGAGGACGCGGTTCAGGAAAGCTGGCTGCGCCTGGCGGGCGCGCGCCAGTCCGAGATCGAGGACCTGCGGGCCTGGCTGACCACCGTCGTGAGCCGGATCTGCCTGGACCGTTTGCGTAGTGCGGCGGCGCGCCGGGAAATCTATGTCGGCCAGTGGCTGCCCGAACCCGTGGTCACCGCCCGCCCGCCGTCGGCCGCGGCCGATCCGCTGGAGACGGTGGTCCGTAACCAGGAGTGCCGGTTCGCGGCGCTGGTCGTGCTGGACAGCCTGACGCCGCCGCAGCGGGTCGCCTTCGTGCTGCACGATGGACTTTCGGTGCCGTTCGACGAGATCGGCGCCATCCTCGACATCTCCGCCGACGCCGCACGCCAGCTGGCCGTGCGTGCCCGAAAGACGGTGGCGCGGACGCCGCAGCCGGTGGCGGACGCCGAGCACGACGCGGCGGTGCGGCGTTTCCTCGCCGCGCTGAGCACGGGTGACGTCGCCGCCGTCGCCGCGGCGCTGCATCCGGACGCGGTGATGGTCGGCGATGCCAACGGCACCACCGCCACCGCGATCAATGTCCTGCACGGTGCGGATCGCATCGCCCGCTTCTACGTGGGCCTGGTGCGCAAATACCGGCTCGAGGACGCCGCGCAGGTGTACACATTCGTCTCGGTGAACGGGCAATTGGGTCTCAAAGTCGCGGCGCGTCCGGCGGTGGTGGGCCGGGACGGTTATCCCACACGGGTCGTCGGCTTCACGGTTCGGGACGGATTGATCTGGGGCACTTACGATGTGGCGAATCCGGCCAAACTGGGGGGTGTCCGGCTGGGTTGAGCCCGGCCGGGCTCGGTTCACGGTGCCGACGAGCCGAACCAGTTCCCAGTGGCGGACCTCGCGCCCGGGGCGAGGAACGAAGCCATGGGAAAGGTAGCAACTCGCTATCGCGAGGCAACGATTTGGACCGCTGGACTAGTCTCCGATTATGCCCTCGCGACACCCGACCGTTGCCCGTCTGCGCCCCTTCGCGTCCACCATTTTCGCCGAGATGACCGAGCTCGCCGTCCGGCATGACGCGGTCAACCTGGGCCAAGGGTTCCCGGACACCGACGGGCCCGCGAGCATGCTGGAGATGGCCCGCCGTGCCATCGCCGAGGGCTTCAACCAATACCCGCCCGGGCGTGGGGTGCCGCTGCTGCGCCAGGCCATCGCTGACGACCGTGCCAAGCGCTACGGAACCGGCTACGACCCGGAAACGCAGGTGCTCGTGACGGTGGGTGCGACGGAGGCGATCAGTGCCGCGGTCCTCGGCCTGGTGGAGCCCGGCGAGGAGGTCGTGCTGATCGAGCCGTACTACGACTCGTATGCCGCGGCCGTGGCGCTGGCCGGCGCCCGGCGGCGCACGGCGCGGCTGGTGACCGACGGGGATCGGTTCGTTCTGGACCTGGACAGTCTGCGTGCGGCCATCACCCCGGCGACCCGGATGCTGATCGTCAACTCGCCGCACAATCCGACCGGCACGGTGCTCGGGCGCTCCGATTTGCTCGCGATCGCCGAAATCGCATGCGAACACGACATTCTGGTGCTCACCGACGAGGTCTACGAGCACCTGGTCTACGACGGGGCCGAGCACATCAGCCTGGCCACTTTGCCGGGCATGGCCGAGCGGACGGTCGTGGTGTCCAGCGCGGCCAAGACCTTCAGCGTCACCGGGTGGAAGACCGGGTGGGCGTGCGGGCCCGCCGACCTGATCGACGCGGTGCTCGCGGCCAAACAGTTCCTGACCTTCGTGGCGGGCGGGCCGTTCCAACCCGCCGTCGCGCATGCGATCAACCACGAGTCGGAGTGGGTCCGCAAGCTGCGGGAGACGTTGTCGCAGAAGCGGCTTCGGCTCTCCGCCGCCCTTGCCGATACGGGTCTGCGGGTGTATCCGAGCGCGGGCGGTTACTTCGTCGTCGCCGATATCACGCCGCTCGGCGCCGCCGACGGCCTGACGTTCTGCCGTGAGTTGCCGAAGCGGCTCGGCGTGGCGGCGGTGCCGGTCAGTGTGTTCGCCGACGACACGGCCGGCTGGAGTCATCTGGTGCGGTTCACCTTCTGCAAGCGCGACGAAACGCTCGAGGAGGGGGTCCGCCGGTTGCGTTTGGGCTGAGTTGCCAAACCCTGCCGTGAACTTCGAGTTCGCCGGCAACGACAGCGGTATCGGCGACCGTCGCGAGGCCGGACGCCGATACCCGTCACGTCAGGCCGATGCCGCGCCGGCCCGGCCGAGATGCCGAGCGAAGAACCGGGGTCGTCCTGTCGACCTCGAACCTGGGCACATCGCAATGTCCGCCCGCGTTGGCGTGGTTCTACGCCGGTCAGGCGGGCCCAGGCCGGGTGCGGTCGCTAGCCAGTAGGGCGGCGATGGCAGCGAGCATGGTGCCGGTGATGGAGCGTTGCGTGCGCAGCCACAGGGGGCGCTTGGTGAGAAAGGTCGAGAGGCCGCCCGCGCCGAGGACGATCAATCCGTTCACAGTGAGCGCCACGGCGATCTGCACAGCCCCCAGGCACAGGCTCTGCACCCACACCTTGCCGTGCTCTGGCGTCACGAACTGCGGAATCAACGCCATGTACATGATCGCGATCTTCGGATTCAGCAGGTTGGTGACCAGCCCCATCGTGAACAACCGCCGGGTGGGGTCCGCGGACAGTGCCGTGGGGGTGAAGACCGAGACACCGCCCGGCCGCAGCGCCTGCCAGGCCAGCCACCCCAAGTACGCGGCCCCGGCCAACTTCACCGCCAGGTACAGGCCGGGGACCACCGCGAACACCGCCGTGATCCCGGCCGTCGCCGCCGCCAGATACACCCCGAATCCCGCCGCGACCCCCGCCAACGAGACCAACCCGGCCCGCCGCCCTTGTGTCACCGTCCGCGATACCAGATACATCATGTTCGGTCCCGGCGTGACCACCATCCCCAACGCCGCCACCGCCACTCCCACCACCGCTGCCATCTCGATCATGCTCTCGATACTCACCTGCTCTGTTCCGCGTCGTCTCGGTCCAGTTGACGGTTGCTGGTCGTCTTCCGGGATAAGACCTCGCGAGGCATCGCTGTCTTGCGGTAGAACTCGGATGCGGAAATCCGCGGCGGTGGACCGAGCGAGGACTCTCCGCAAGGTGTGCGAGGACGAACATGACGACGCCCGAACCAGTTTCGACCGAGAGGTAACCTGCGATGGCTGATCACGAGTCCATGGATGACCTGCGGCGCGAGCGAGTTGATCGTTCCGATTTCAACGTCGCCGAGTACAGCGCCGGCCGTGCGGAGGCGCGACAGGAAATCGAGGGATTCGGGTCTGAAACCAGCCCATCGGCGGTCCCTTCCATCTGAACGCCGCTACCTCGAGCCATGATCGGAAAACGCCTCCGAAAGCAGGCCGCTTCGGCGAGACCATGGCGCAAATCGCCACCCGGTCGCTCCAGCGTGAGGGATTGGCTGTCGATCTTCTATTCCGCGAGGTCGGTAGGGCCGAATTTCAGTAGAACCCTCTCCCGGAATTGAAGCGCCGTCGTCTCCGACGAAGAGGTTGAATACGGACTGCGCGAGAGAGTTCGCGGGTTTGCGCCGTGGTCGAATTCGCCTATGACGCCCGGGTTGGATGGTCAACTGTATCGGCAAGTGTAATTGCACGGTGGTTTCTGACCTGGGTGTATGGCGGGCGGCGAGTCGGCGCGACATGGCGGGCGAGGCCGGTGACAATGCTGGCCATGACGGCCACGGTCAGCGGGTTGCGAAATCGGCGGGTGGACCGGTTCGGCGGTGCGTCGCCCAGAGCAGGATTTCGGGCCGATATCGAGGGAATGCGGGCGGTGGCAGTTCTGGCCGTCGTCCTTTTTCATGCGGGGGTGCCGGGGGTCGGCGGTGGATTCGTCGGTGTGGATGTCTTTTTCGTTATTTCCGGCTTTCTCATCACGGGAATGCTGTACCGGCAAGCGGCGGCGACCGGCACTGTCGAGTTGGTGCGGTTCTACGGCGCGCGTGCGCGCCGACTGTTGCCCGCCGCGGGCGTCGTCCTCGTCGCCACGACTATCGCCACGGCTGTCCTGCTGCCGCCGTTGCAGGCTCGCGAAGCTCTCGGCGACGGCATCGCGAGCGCACTGTATGCCGGGAACCTCCGGTTTGCACTGCACGGCACCGATTACCTCGCCGCGGATGCGCCGCCCTCACCGTTTCAGCACTTCTGGTCACTCGGCGTAGAGGAGCAGTTCTACGTGCTGTGGCCTGCGCTCGTCATCGTGACGGCCTGGCTCGTGCGGCGGCGGCGAAGCGGTGCGGCTGCTCCGCTGCCGTATCTCATGGTCCTCGCAGTCGTCGCCGCGCTCTCCTTCGCGGTCGAGATGACCTGGACTCGGACCGCGCCACCGTGGGCGTTCTTCGCGCTGCCCGCGCGGGCCTGGGAGCTGGCGGCCGGTGGCATGGTGGCGCTGTCGGCCGTTCTCTGGTCCCGGTTGCCGCGATCGGTATCCAGCTGCGCGGGGTGGGCGGGGGCCGGATTGATCGTCGTGGCCTGCGTCCGGCTCGACGAGAAAACCCAGTATCCCGGCATCGCGGCGCTGCTACCCGTGCTCGGCGCGGTTCTGGTCATCGCAAGTGGCTGCGCCGGAACATGTTTCGGGGTGGGCAAGCTTCTGGCAGTGCCCGAGATGCAGGCCATCGGCAGACTGTCCTACTCCTGGTATCTCTGGCACTGGCCGGTGCTGATCCTGGCCCCGCATGCGCTCGGCCGTCCCCTCGGGTCGGTCGGTGCACTGGGCGCGGTCGCGATGGCCGGTGGGCTCGCCGCTCTCACCCATCTGCTGATCGAGAATCCCGTCCGCTTCGCCGCCCGGCTGCGCGGTTCGGGCAGGCTCAGCCTCGCCAGCGGTGGTGTGAGCACCGCGCTCGCCATCGGTGTGGCGCTCGCGCTGCTCGTGGTGGTGCCGGCTCCGGTCGGGCGCGGCGCGGCGGCGCAGAGCCTCACGCTGACGACGCCGGTCGCGCCGGCCACTTCCACCGCCGACCCCTACGATGCGGCGGTCGACCAGTTGACAGCGCAGACCCGAGCGGCCGTCGCCGCATCGGCAGAGATCCGTGCCGTCCCGTCCAACCTCACGCCTTCGCTGTCGAACGCGCGCGGCGACAGGGCGGAGGTGTTCGACAATGGTTGCTTCCGGTCCTGGTCCGACGTGGGCCAGGGCGAGTGCGCCTCCGGCGATCCGGATTCGGCCAGCACGGTCGCGTTGGTCGGCGACTCCCACGCGGCGATGTGGCAACCGGCGTTCGAGAACCTGTCCGTCGCGCACCATTGGCGGCTGGAGACCATGGCTAAGGTCACCTGCCCGCTGCTCGATCTGCCCATCACCAGTCCATACCTGGGGCGGACCTACACCGAATGCGAGCAGTGGCGCGGGCAGATCATGACCAGGCTGCGGCACGAGCGGCCCCGGCTGATCGTGGTGGGCATGTCCCGCCGCTACGGCGGCGACTTCGGCTTCGTGACCTACGACCCGGCGTGGATCGATAGCGTGCGTCGTCTGGTTGCCCAGCTACGCGAGCTGGGCGCGGCGGTCCTCGTGCTCGGCGGCGTCCCCGATCCCCATGCCACCGTGCCCGCGTGCGTCGCCGAGCACGTCGACGACGCCTCGGCATGCGCCCCCACCCGGGCGGTCGCGGTCGACGCCGCGGGCATCGCCGCCGAGCGCGCGGCCGTGACGGCGGGCGGCGGCCAGTACGCCGACCTGACCTCGCTGTTCTGCACCGCCGCCCGCTGTCCGGTCGTCGTCGGGAACACCCTCGTCTATCGCGACGACAACCACATCACGAGCAGTTACGCCAGGACGCTCGGTCCGGTGATCGGTGCGCTCGCCGATCGCGCGCTCGCGCACGGCTGAGCCGGCCGGGCTCGTCGCCGCCGGGAAGACATGGCACTGTTGCGGTGTTGCATCCGATCGCGGCGTCGCTGCTGCGCCGCTCGGAATCCCAGCCACGCCCGTATGGTGCGGAGAAGCTGCCGGTAACCTGCGGGGTTGTCGGTCGGGTCGGGGACAATGGCGGGGAATCGATACGAGGAGGGACTGTGACCGACGGTCCGCTGATTGTGCAGAGTGACAAAACGCTGCTGTTGGAGGTCGACCACGAGTTGGCGGATGCGGCGCGGCAGGCGATCGCGCCGTTCGCCGAGTTGGAGCGGGCGCCGGAGCACGTGCACACCTATCGGGTGACGCCGCTGGCGCTATGGAACGCGCGAGCGGCCGGGCACGACGCCGAGCAGGTGGTGGACGCGCTGGTCAGTTTCTCCCGGTACGCCGTGCCGCAGCCGTTGCTCGTCGACGTGGTCGACACGATGGCGCGCTACGGCAGATTGCAGCTGGTCAAGCATCCCGCGCACGGGTTAATGCTGGTCAGCCTGGATCGCGCGGTGCTGGAGGAGGTACTCCGGCACAAGAAGATCGCCCCCATGCTCGGCGCGCGCATCGATGACGACACGGTGGTGGTGCATCCGTCCGAGCGCGGTCGGATCAAACAGATGCTGCTGAAGATCGGCTGGCCCGCCGAGGACCTCGCCGGCTACGTCGACGGTGAGGCACACCCGATCGAACTCGACTACGTGACCGACGGCTGGCACCTGCGCGACTACCAGCAGATGGCCGCCGACTCGTTCTGGGCGGGTGGGTCGGGCGTGGTGGTGCTGCCCTGCGGGGCGGGCAAGACCATGGTCGGCGCCGCCGCGATGGCCAAGGCGAAGGCGACCACGCTGATCCTGGTCACCAACACGGTGGCGGGTAGGCAGTGGCGCCGCGAACTGCTCGCGCGCACCTCGCTCACCGAGGACGAGATCGGTGAGTACTCCGGTGAGCGGAAGGAGATCCGCCCGGTCACCATCGCCACCTATCAGGTGATCACTCGCCGCACCAAAGGTGAGTACAAGCACCTGGAACTGTTCGACAGCCGCGACTGGGGCCTGGTCATCTACGACGAGGTGCATCTGCTGCCCGCCCCGGTCTTCCGGATGACCGCCGATCTCCAGTCGCGCCGCCGCCTCGGCCTGACCGCGACCTTGGTCCGCGAGGACGGTCGCGAAGGCGACGTGTTCTCCCTGATCGGCCCGAAGCGCTACGACGCGCCGTGGAAGGACATCGAGGCGCAGGGGTGGATCGCCCCCGCCGACTGCATCGAGGTCCGGGTCACGCTGACCGATGCCGAACGGATGACGTATGCGACCGCCGAGCCGGAGGAGCGCTACAAGTTGTGCTCCACCGCGCACACCAAGATCGCGGTGGTCGAGTCGATTCTGGCCCAGCACCAGGACGCGCCGAGCCTGGTCATCGGCGCCTATTTGGAGCAGTTGGACGAACTCGGCGCCGCGCTCGACGCCCCGGTGATCCAGGGTTCGACGAAGACCAGGGAGCGGGAGGAACTCTTCGACGCGTTCCGGCGCGGGGAGATCCCGGTGCTCGTGGTGAGCAAGGTCGCGAACTTTTCCATCGATTTGCCGGAAGCATCTGTGGCCGTGCAGGTCTCGGGCACTTTCGGTTCGCGCCAGGAGGAGGCGCAGCGTCTCGGCCGGTTGCTGCGGCCGAAGCACGATGGCGGCCAGGCCCATTTCTACTCGGTGGTCGCACGCGACACCCTCGATGCCGAGTACGCCGCCCACCGTCAGCGGTTCCTCGCTGAGCAGGGGTATGCCTATCGCATCACCGACGCCGACGATTTGCTCGGTCCCGCCATCGGATAACCGGAGGAATGCCCTCCGCAAACTGTGCTAGGAATGAGAGCGTGCGACGCTTCGAATTCGCGGTGGACCGCAGACATGCCCATGCGGTCAACGAAGTCTTCGCCGACCTTCGACGCCTGCGCCTCATGGCGATCGCCGCCGCGGTGGTCGCGGCGGCCGCCACGGCGTTGCTGATCTGGCTGAACCACCCCTGGGCGTATCTGCTCGCGATCGCGTTCGCGCTCGGCGCGGTGACCGCGCTGTGGGTGGCACTGTGGACGCCCAGGCATTCCAGCATCGACAAGCTCTATGCGGACGGCGAGCTGGTCCCCGCGGTGGTCTCGCAGACCTGCCGGTCCGGTGTCGTGCTGCTCGCCCTGGTCGACGTGTCCACGCCGGACGCCCCCGATCCGCGCTACGCCCTCGTCACCAGGAAGGTCCGCACACTGCCCGGCCATCAGGCCAAGGCGGGCGAACGGGTGCCCTCGGTCGCGGTGCGCACCGACCGGGCGCCGCGGCAGGTCGGCGAGCGCTGGCTGTCGGTGAACGCTATGCCGATCGCCTGGGGCACCACCGACGGTTCGGTCATCGAACGCGCCCGCGCCGCGATCAGCGAGGTCGAGTGGCGGCTGCTCACCGACAATCTCACCCTCGCCGACAAGGTGCGACGCACCACCACGAAACGGCTGCTGCTCGATCCGCACCAGCTGCCCGGTGGCCTCGGTTCCTGAATCCGGCTGCGAAGCCCGGGTTTTCCGGTTGTGCGCGGGCATACACTCGGAAGATGGTCCCAGCGTCCAATTTGCTGGCATTCGTCGTGGCCGCGATCATCATCATCGTGGTGCCGGGTCCCGGCGTGCTGTTCACCGTCGGTCGCGCGCTCACCCTCGGTCGGCGGGCGGCGCTGTTGTCGGTGCTCGGCCATTCCGTGGGCATCTACGTGGCGTTGGTCCTGGTCGCGATCGGGCTGGGCGCGCTGCTCACGGCGTCGGCGCTGGCGCTGGCCGTGGTCAAGTTCGCGGGCGCGCTGTATCTGATGTATCTGGGAATTCAAGCAATTCGCCGACGCGGGGCGTTGCGTGCGGCGCTGGGCGCCACGATCGAGCCGACATCCGATGCGCGGGTACTGCGCCAGAGCGCGATCGTCGGGCTCACCAACCCCAAGGCGATCGTTTTCTTCTCCGCGGTGCTGCCGCACTTCGCGGACCCGTCCGCGGGCTCGTTGTCCTGGCAATTCCTGCTTCTCGGTACGGTCTTCCTCGGCATCGCGCTCGTGTCCGATAGTGCGTGGGCGCTGCTCGCCGCCTCGGCCAGGTCCTGGTTCGCCCGGTCACCGCGCCGGCTGGAGGCGGTTGGTGGCGCCGGCGGCGTGATGATCTTCGGTGTCGGCGCGTCCGTGGCGTTGACCGGCAGCGCCGACTGAACCGGCTACGCTCCTGCGAGGCCGGTGCGTCGGCATCGAAACAGGGCGGGTAGAGGGGTGGTTGTTCGGATGAGGTTGTCCGGCTGGATGTGCGCCGCGGTCGCCGGTGCGCTCGTCGCCGTGTCGCCGACGCCCGCGAACGCGGACGCGCCAATTGACCCGCTGGTCGGCGCGCCGGGCCTGGGCGACCCCTACTATCCGCTGGATGGCAACGGCGGCTACGACGTCCAGCACTACGACGTCGCCATCGACTACGACCCGCCGACCCACTGGCTCACTGGAACCACCAAGATCTCCGCCACGGCCACCCAGGGGCTGGCCAGGTTCAACCTCGACTTCGCGGGGCCGCAGCTGCGCATGGTGACGGTGAACCAGCTGCCCGCCGCGTTCGAACGCAACGGCGAGCACGAGTTGACCGTGACGCCGCTGCTCCCGCTGCTGCCCGGCCTGCCGTTCATCGTCACGGTCGACTACGCGGGTCCCGCGGTGAACACCGAAGGCGAGGGATGGACCTTCGCTCCCAGCGGCGGCGCATTCGTCGCCGGCGAGCCGCACTCCGCGACGAGTTGGTACCCGCTCAACGACACCCCGCTCGACAAAGCCACCTTCGCGCTGCACGCCACCGTTCCCGCGGAATGGGAGGTGGTGTCCAACGGTGTGCGAACTGAGAACGTGCTGCGCGGGGACAAGCGGGCGGTCAGCTGGGTGAGCACCAAACCCGTGGTCGGCTATCTGACCACCGTCGCGATCGACAAGTTCGACTACCTCGAGCAGCGCCGTGCCAATGGCACCCCGCTGGTCAGCGCGTTCGCACCGGACGCGCAAGAGCAGCGCGAAACCGAGCAGCGTCTGCCGGAGATCCTCGACTTCATCGAAAGCCTTTATGGCCCCTACCCATTCGATACCGCCGGCGGCATCTACCTGGACGCCGATATCGGATTTTCGCTGGAAACCCAGACGCGGCCGCTCTACGCGCCGATGATCGACTTGCAGACCGTCGTGCACGAGATCGCGCACCAGTGGTGGGGTGACTGGGTGTCGGTGCGCCACTGGTCGGACATCTGCCTCAACGAGTGCTTCGCCAGCTATACCGCCGATTACCTGTGGCCGGAGCGGATGGCGGGCAGGAACGTCGACGACGACTACCGCGAGACCATCCGCAGGTCCCGCGACAATGCGAAATTCTGGAGCATTCCGCTGGAAAACCCCGGCGCCGGAAACGAATTCACCTCGGTCTACTACCGTGGCCCGCTGTTCCTGCACGCGCTGCGCAAGCAGATCGGCGATGCGGTGTTCTTCCCGGCTGTTCGAGATTTCCTCGCGGCGCATGCCTATGGCAACGCTTCCATGCCGGAATTCCGCGCGTTTGTGCAGTCCAGGTCGCCCATGAATCTCGTCGGCTTTTTCGACGCGTGGCTCAACCGCACCGAACTACCGCCGGAGGAGTATCTGTTCCCGGGCTGGTCCGCCTCTCCGGGTCTTTAGGCCGTACCGGTCAGGTGGGGTGGGTTCGCGTTCAGGTCCTGCGTGGGGTGGTACTCGGGTTTTGGGCGTTCCCGGTGAGTTACCCATGTACTTCTGAGATCAGTTGTCACGTGGAGCAAACATGTCCGGCTCGTGGCGGAGTGTGTGGCTCGGGTGGAGTTGGTGGCGTCAGCGATGTTTGCGTTGCCGAGTCGTGTGTCCCGGGGCAGTGGTGATTACTCGCCGTCGAGGTGCTGACTGGCCTTTGTCATGCGGCGTTCGGCGTGATCGAGCCGGCGCCGCGCGGCGTGCAAATGCTCCTTCGCCGACCGCTCGGCGGACTTGCGGAACTGGCGCTGCTGCTCGGCGTGTGTGAGTTCCTCGCGCAGTGCCGCTATTCGCGCGTCGATGTCGGCCAGTGCCCGCGTCGCGTCATCGACCGCCTGCTGAGCCGAATCTCGTTCCGCCTGAGCGGCTTCGAGTGCTTCCTCCGCGTCGTCCAGCTCTCGGCGCGCGGTGTCGAGCGCCGTCGACGGCGCTCGATGCGGCGTCGACGGTCCGGGCACGGCGAGTAGATGCGGTCCGCTCGGCCCGAAGCCTTCGTAGCTCGCCGCCGTGGCGAGCGTGCCGGTGCGCAGTCGCTCGGCCACGTCCGGCTCGGCGAGGGCCGCCGTCAACGTCTGGCCCACCTCCCGCAGGACGCCCTCGCCTACCGGGTTTCCGTGCTCGGCGGCCAACGCTCCCGCCTTCTTGGCCAGCGCTGTGACCAGCTGCTGCCGCTGGGCGGTGAGGCTGCGCAGCTGCTCGCCGGACAGCTCCCGCTGTGCCGCGGCCAGCGCCGCGCCCAGCCGCAGCAGCGCGGCTACGTCGTCGGGCGCCGCGCGGGCGAGCAGATTCGCCGTCCATGCGGAGAGGGTGGGTTTACGCAGTTTGCCGATTGCGGCTGCGAGTTGCTTATCGCCCGCCTGCTTCGCCGCGGCGACCCGGTCGGCGCGCGCGGCGACGAACTCAGCGGGAGCGAGTCCGTACAGGTCATGCGCGACGTCCTGGACCTTCATACCGGCCAAGCCTAACGACTCGGGCTGGTACGGCGACAGCATCCGGGTACTGGACAAACGTCCATTCCGTAGGGATGCGAAAGGCGTTGCCAGTGAACTGTAGCGAACCTCACCGCTTCGAGAAACTTGACTTCGCGACCCGAACATCGACGGCGCCACGTGCTGCGACCCGAGCAACGCAGTCGGCTCGAGCACGCAACAGCTGATCTCAGAAGTACATGGGTAACTCACCGGGAACGCCCAAAACCCGACTACCACCCCACGCAGGACCTGAACGCAAACCTACCCCCACCTGACTGATACGGCCTGAAGACCCGGAGAGGCGGAGGGTATCCTCACCGCGTTCACGAGCCCGTGAACGTGTTCGGTGAGAGAGGTTTACAGGTGAAGTTTCCAGCAGCGAGGCTACTGGCGCGGGTTGTGCTCACCCTCGTCGCGGCGGCCGCGGCGGTGGTCGCGGTGGCCGGATGTTCGTTGATCCAGGACGCGGGCAAATCCGACACGGCCAAGGCCAAGGCCGGCGACTGCATCAATGTCATCGAGGGCTCGACGGTCGATTCCAAGACCGAGCCGGTCGACTGCTCGTCGGACAAGGCCGTGTACACGGTCGCACAGTCCTACGACAAGAAGACCGACTGTGCCGCCGACTACACCTCCTACGAGGAGACCCTGGCCGGCGGCACCACTGCGTTCTTGTGCCTGGCGCCGAACTTCAAGGAAGGCCGCTGCTACAACGAGAGCAGTGCGACCGGTTACAAGCACGTCGACTGCGGTTCGTCGGAGGCGACTTTCCGCGTGCTCAAGCGCATCGACGGTCAAGCCGACGAATTGCTGTGCGGCGCGGACGCCGATGGCTTCCGGCTCATCGAAACCGATCCCAAGGCGACCTTCTGCACGGCGAAGCCGAAGAGCTGATCACTCCAGCAGCGCAACCGACGCGATCCGGTGCAGGGTGAAGTGCCGGACCGCGCCGGTCACCGGGTCCAACGCGTCCAACTGACCGTTGCCCACCTTCAACGGCTCCACCACCCGCTGGGTGGCGACACCCTGGGCGTCGACGTATCCGATGTTCACCGATCGTCGCACTCGCGCCGCCAGCTGGAGCAGGGCCAGCGTCGCCGCGGTATTGGTCCGGGTGCCGTCCGGCCGCACCGCCTGACCCGAGCGGGCGCTCGCGGCGCGTTCGCCCGCACGCAGTTCCGCCACCAGCAGTTCCAGCTGCTCAGCGCTGGGCGGTGTCGGGCGATACGGCTGCCGCGCGGCGGGCCGCACCGCGATCCGTGCGCCGCGTGGGCGCAGATCGACGATCGCGCCCGCGGAATCCTCGCCCGCGGGCGCGAAACCGGCCGCCCGTAACTGTTCCAGCACTTCGCTCAGGGGCGCCTGGGCAATGGCCACCGTCGGCGCGATGGACCGCAGCGCCAACGCGTTCGCGACCGGCGCGGAGAGCACCTGGGCGAGCAGCGCCGGGTCGTCGGTGCGGAGGAACGACTGTGCCATACCCGCTCGCAGCTGACCGTGCCGCCGCGCCACGTCATCGATCAGGTAGCTGAGGGCCTGCGGGATCGGCGTCCGGGAATGCTTGGCGAACAAGGCGTGCAGCTCTGCCGCGGTCAAGCCCGCGTCGAGGGCGCGGCGTACCGAGGACTCGCTGATCCGATACACCGTTGCCGCACCGGCCGATTCGACGTCCCCGACGAGAGCGATGCCATGCTGCAGGTCGGTTGTCAGCGGGCCGGGGGCGATCACCGTCAGATCCGCTTGGACCAGGACGTGGTCGACCGGTTCCGGCAGCGCCGCCTCCATCTGCGCCTCGGCGGCGGTCAGGTCGGTCGCCGCCCCGTGCAACAGCGCCCGCGCTGGTGAGCCGAGTGCGCCGCGGCCGACGAAGCCGAGGGCCGCTGCCTCGGCCAGGGTCTGCTCGACCACCTCCGGCCGGAAGTTGCGGCGGCGGCGCGGCTGCCGCCACGCCAGGACCCGGCCGATATCCGCGGGGTCCAGCGCAGTGCCGGAGGGGTGCTCCGCGAGCAGGCCGAGGATGGTGCGCCGGTCCGGCGGTGCGTGCGGGGTGCGCAGCTCCAGCGACAGTGCCGCCAGCGGCTTGTCGTTGGCGTCGCGCATGCCGATCATCCACGGCATCCGGTCCAAGTCGAGCCAGGCGCGGGCGAGGGTGGCCCAGCGCCGCGCCGGCGGCGCTTGCAGCCAAGCATCCACCGCGGGGGTCGGCGCCCAGAAGTCGTCGGTCGAGTCGAACTCCGGTGGTGGGTCCGGCAAACCCTTCTCCAGAAGTTTCGCCGCCGCCAGAAGTTCGACCAGCAAACCGGCCCTCGGCTCGTCGACGCCGGCCTGTTTGGCGATGCGGCGCAGCTCCCGCACACCGAGTCCGCCTGCGCGCAACGCCGGCGCGGGAGCTTGGCCGAGCACGTCGAGCACGCCGGCGCAGTGCCGCAACAGCTCGCCTACCTCGCCCGCGGCGACGGCGTCGACCTCGGCGGGCGAATACTCGGCCGGGCGCGGCTGCGGCGGGGTCAGCGCATGCGGGTGGGTGACCGGTTCCCGGCGCAGCACTTGGCCCACGGTGACGGGCAATTCGACCGTCTCATCATCGATCCAGTGCAGCAGCCTGCTCGCGAGCAGCCGCTGAATCGGGCGGTCGGCGGACGTGCCCGGTGCGGCGTCTCGGGTACGTCCGCGGGGACCGGTCCTGGCCAGCTTGTCCAGCAGGGCGAGTTCGGCGGGCGCGAGGTCGGCGAGGGCGGTGACAACCTCGGGTTCGGTGAGCGCGTCGGGAATCTCGGTCGCGCTGCCGATCGGCCACGGCAGTGCCTCGGCGGCTGCCGGGATCAGATGCCAGCGCTGCTGGTCATCGAGCCACATCAGCGCGCGTGCGGTCAGGCGCTCGAGTGCGTCATCGATCGCGGCGGCGGGCACCCGTTCGCTCAGCCGCGCGTACAGCTCGTCGCCGTGCAGCGGGCCACCGCCCGCGGTGTGCGCCGCGCCGTGCAGCGCAAGGGTTTCCAGAATGGCGAATTCGAGTGTGTTCAGTTCCTCCGTGGTGCGCAGCACCGACGCGCGCTGCTCGGTACGAGCGGCGAGCACAGCCATCGAGGAGGGCAGGGGCACGGCCAGGTCGGGCCGAAGTTGCAGCAGCGTGACGAGCTGGGCATCACTGCGGCCACCGAGCCATCCGGCGAGGGAGTCGGTCGCGGTCATCTCATCTACCCTACGACGCCAGGGCCGGGCGATCGGATCCGTCACGCCACACTTGATTTCGCAAGTACCTGGGCGGCTCGCCGGGAACACCCGAAACCCGAGCTCACCCGACGTACGACCGGCGGTGCGTCTCATGTCACCTGACCAGTACGGCTTGCAGGCCCGCAGAGGCCGGGAAGCTAGCATGGGCCCGTGGTGAACAAATCGAAGAAACCCTATGTCGACAACGGCTGGCCGAAGGTCGCCGACGGTGACCACGCGGTCACCGAGCTCTCCTCGGCCCGCTCCGGTGGTCTCTCGCCCTACGGCGAGGACACCGAGTTTCCGCTCCCCGCCGAGCAACTGCCCTACATGCACCCGAACACGGTGATCAACCGCTGAGCGCGCGATCGGAACGTTCTCGACTACAGCGTTCTCGAGTACGACGTTCTCGAGAACGAAGAAGGGCCCCGCATCCTCGATGCGGGGCCCTTCTGCATGAGCGTGATGGTCAGGACGGGAGCAGACCCTTGTTCGTCTCGTAGAAGTTCACGATCGCCGGGTCGATGATTCCGCTCGCCTTGGCGGCGTTGACGAAGTCGAGGGCCTCCTTGGGCACCTGCACGCCCTGGGCTTGCACGACCTCGAGGGCGCGGTCGACCGCGGTGAAGAGTTGCTGGGTACTGTCCTGCGGCGCGGCCTGCGCGGCCTGCGGGGCGGCGTTCCAGCTCGGGGTTTGGGTGGCGGGTGCGCTGCGCTGGGTGGGCGCACTGCTCAGGCCGAGCTTGGACGAGCAGGCGGGCCAGGCGCCCCAGCCCTGTGAGGCGAGCACCTTCTCGGCGACGGCGATCTGCTGCTCGCGGCTGGCCTGGTTGGCGGAGGCGGCGTACTCCTGGCCGCCGTGGGCGCGCCAGGTGCTCGGCGAGAACTGCAGCCCGCCCTGGAAACCGTTGCCGGTGTTGATTCCCCAGTTGCCGCCGGCCTCGCACTGAGCGAGTTGATCCCAGTCGGAGTCGGGTGCCGCGCTGGCGTTGCCTGCGAACGCTACACCGGCGGTGCCGATGATGGCGCCGGTGACGGCAACCTTGGCTACCGTGCGACCGGTCGAGCTTGGCTTGCGATGGCGTCCACTCATATCTGGTTCGTCTTCCTCTCGGCGCACCTGCGACGTCTTCGGTTCGGGTTCGGACTGAGAGGTCGTCCGTTCCGCCCTCGCCCCTACGTTTCCGTTGGGGTTCCGGTTCCCGCGGGGCGAGGCTCGGTGCGGCGGGCCGGTGGTAGCCGGGTGTCCCGGCTGGGTAAGACGGTACGACGATCGGCGGGAAAAATCACTATTTGGTAACCGGCGTGTACGAACGGGTCTCGACCCGATCTCGAACGCTCGGAACGACTTAGGCGCAGCTAGGCGAGCCGCAACAGCATCAAGTCTCGTACTGTCATTACTTTGTGACCTTCTCGTTATGTGACTAGGATCACAAGACGTCGTGGGTGGGCACCGATTGTTTCGGCTGCTGGTTGACGGGCGGCGCCACACGCCGACCTCCGCGTCAGCGCGATCGCCGACCGGAGCGGAGCGCGAAAAGGAGGGCGAGTATGAATCCCAGCGGCGCGAGCAGGGCGCCGAAATACAGCCACAGCCCCGGTTGGCCGTCGGTCAGCACCGGCGTGGCGAAGATGACAATGATCGCCAGTAATCCCAGTGCGAACAGGCAAACCGCGAGCCGCAGCAACCAATCGCCGGGGCGCCGTTGCCCGCCGCCGGACGGAGTCGGAGTGGAAGAGTTCGTCACGGCTCGACGGTAAAACTCATGTGCTCGCGCTATTCGCGCCGGGGTAGACTCGATGGGCAATCGCGTCCCGCAATCGTGCTGGGCGCGTTCTTTTCGCACAAGAAACGGACTGGTCGCGGCGCCATCGCGGGACCGGACCAGCAGACGGATGTGCTCGGGCCGTAGGGGTCCGAGTTTTCGATGATGAACGGGTGAGCGCAGTGCCGACCGGCAGGGTGAAGTGGTACGACGTCGAAAAGGGCTTCGGCTTCCTTTCCCAGGACGAGGGTGAGGACGTCTATGTCCGCTCGTCCGCACTGCCTCAGGGCGTCGAGGGCCTCAAGCCCGGGCAGCGCGTCGAGTTCGGTATGGCGGCGGGGCGGCGCGGCCCGCAGGCGTTGAGTCTCAAACTGCTGGAGGCTCCGCCGTCGGTGCGGCAGGGCCAGGAACGCAACGCGCGCAAGGAACCTGCCCCGCGCAGGCATACTCCCGACGAGTTGCACGGCATGGTCGAGGACATGATCACCCTGCTCGAAGCGAAGGTGCAGCCCGACCTGCGCAAGGGCAAGTACCCGGATCACAAGACGGCACAGCGCATCTCGGAAGTCGTCCGCGCGGTGGCCCGCGAGTTGGACAGCTAACTGTCGCGACGGTCGAGGTCACCGTCGCAGTGGCGGCGTTGACCCAGCGATGTGCCTCGCGGCCGCCTTACGCCGTACTGATCGACCAGGTGGCGTGCGGGAGGTAGAACTCCTTGCCCGTTTCGTCGCGCGCGAGGATCGGGAGCTGGAATTCGACACCGACGAGGCGCAGGTCGGGCTCGGGTTTCGACTCGATGGTCAGCGCGAGGGCCCGGTCGGGGTAGTCGTTGCGGCTGATCACCCGGTCCACCTTCTCGCCGGACGGGAGGATGTAGACGAGTTCCGCGAGCCAGGGAGCGTCGGCGACCTCCTTCGGCAGCGACAGTTGCAGCGGGTAGCCGGCGGGGACCTCGAGTTCCACGGTGCGGCCGCGGTGGCAGTCCGGGGCATCGGGGGCACAGGGCAGGGTCCCGAAAAGCGTGCCTGCCGCGGTGTCCTCGGGCAGGATGCGGCAGTCCTGCATGGTGACCGCGCAATAGCTGAACGGCCGGACGGTGACTGTCTTGCCGTGCGCGTAGGCGGTCAGGGTGACATCGGGCTGCTCGGCATTGCGGATCAGCACCGCCAGCACGCCTACGAAGGCGACGGTGAGCACGAGCAGTGCGGCCGCGATCAGCGCGACGATCGTGCGTGCGTTGAGCTTGCTCACCAGAGCGGGTCTCCTTGCCCTCGTTGGATGCGTGTGGTGTCGCTGCGCCGCGACGCGTAGCCGTGCCTACGGGGTGTGCTCGCCGGGTGCACGTGTGGCCGGGGCGCCGGAACCTCTTGCTCCGCATGTTGCGGACGGTTGCCGCCGAGGCCGGGCAGCAGCGAGTGCCCTCGGAAGCTGACGAAAGTCTGCACCAAGCCGATCACGACTATCGCGGTGATCACCGCGAAACCCTTCCAGTACGTGGTCGGCAGCAGTACGCCCGCCGCCCCGCCGACAACCCAGCTGAGCTGCAGAACGGTCTCCGAGCGTCCGAAACCGGATGCGATCGACTCGGGCGGCAGATCGTCCTGGATCGAGGCGTCCAGCGACACTTTGGCCAGCGCGCTCATCGCGGCCGCCACCAGGGCGGCGACCGCCGCGCCCAGCAGATTGTCGGTGAACGTCGCGAACAGCGCGACGAACGCGCACGCCGCGGTGCAGCCGAGCACGATCAGCGCGGGCCTGCCGAGTTCGAGGCGCGCACCGGTCGCGTTCCCCGCGAAATTGCCGACGGCCGCTGCGACGCCGACCACCCCGAGCATGGCGGCCTGCTGCACCGGACGATGCTCGGTCGCCTTGGCGACGAACGCGATGTAGAAGGTCAGGAACCCGGTGAGCACGCGGATGGCGCCATTGCCCCATAACCCGGTCACCACCGCACGGCCGAGCGGCTGCCTGCGCTTGCGCGGCGGCACCGCCGACTCTTTGCCGGAGGAGAGCACCTCGGTGTGCGCGTCGGGGCCGTGATAGCTCAACGTCGCGGGGACTTCGCCTTCGGTGACTTCGACCCACGACGGTATGCGCAGGCTCAGATACGTGCCGGCGCAGGCGATCAGCATCGCGAAAACCAACGCGCCGCTGGAGTCCGCGATGACGGCGGCGAGCCCGGCGATCGCGCCCGCGCCGATGGTGCCGCCGACCAGACCGAACACCGTGAGCCGGGAATTGGTGCGGACCAGGTCGATATCGGGCGGCAAGACGCGGGGCGTCACCGCGCTCTTCAGCACGGCGAACGATTTGCTGCCGATCATCATGCACAGGGCGAGCGGGTATAGCGCCCACGTGTCGAACTCGATGATCAGGACCACCGCGACCACCGCGCGCAACGCGAACGACGTGGCCAGCGCGAGTCGGCGGCCGCGCTGCAGACGATCGAGCATCGGGCCGATCAGTGGTGCGATCACGGCGAACGGCGCGATTGTGATCAGCAGGTACAGCGCGACTTTCAGCTTGCTCTCCGCGGTGGCGCTGGCGAAGAACAAGGTGTTGGCCAGTGCCACCGCGATGGCGGCGTCGAGGGCGAAGTTCGCCATGGTCGCGTAGGTGAGCGCCGTGAGTCCCGACTTGTCCGCGCCGTCGGCCTTAGCCGCGCGCTGGAAGGTCGCGATGCCCTTTTCGGTGAGTTCCCTGCCGCGCATAGCGGCGACGCGGGTAACAGTGAGCTTGCGGGGGACGCGTTGCCGGCCGGGCGGAGCCGAGGTCTCGGGTGGTTCGACCTGGTCCTGGACGAGGGTCTCGGGATGGTCGGGCCCCGGGCGGCGCGGCGGTTCGGTATCACCCGGCGGTTGCGGGCGAGGAGGGAACACGCGACCGGAGGACTTCGGCTGATCGCTGTCGTTTCCGCGCGGCAAGCGTTCGGCCTCCGGATGGTCCGGCGCCTGCTCGCCTCGACCTGGCGCCGGGGATGCCGGTTGGCCGTAGCGACCGGAGGCGCGTCGGGTATCCGTCTCCAGCGGTGGCAGCGGCCTGCGGCGACGCGGCGCGTTCGGTGGCGGGTATCGGTCGAAACCAGGGTGCCGTTCGAACGGCATGGACTCCTCGCGTTCCCACCGATCACGGTCGGGACCCGAAGGTTCGCGGGGAGTAGTCACGCCTTCAATTCTGGCGTACTCCTGTCCTGGGCGTTCACCCGCGCTCCGCGGCAGCGCGCCGGATCCGCTATCGGGTCGCGCTCAGGCCGGAGTGAAGCGGACTTCGAACATGGTCGGCCAGTTCTTGCCGGTGATCAGGAACCGGTCGGTGCCGGGCAATTGGGCGAGGCCATTGAGCGCGTCGGCGCCGGCCCGCACGGTCGCGGGGAGCAAACCGGCGGCGTCGATGGCCGCCAGGACGCGGCCGGACTGCGGGTCGATGCGCAGGATGGTGTCGGTGGGCCAATCGTTGGCGTAGACCGACCCGTCCGCCGCGCATTCGAGTTCGTTGAGGCGCGCATTGTGCCGGCTGGTCAGCGTGACAGTGCCGGTTGGTGCGAAGGTGACCGGATCACGGAAGGTGAGCCGGTCGGTGCCGTCGCTCATCACGAGTCGCCCATCCCGCGAGCACACGCCCCAGCCCTCGCCGTCGTAGCTTGCCCTGCCGCGTTCGGCGAGCGTGGCCGGGTCCCTGGCGATCGCTACGCCGTCCCGCCAGGTGAGCTGCCAGACGGTAGCACCGGCGAGGGTGATGCCTTCGCCGAAATAAGGCGCGGGTAATTCCACCCTGGCCAGCTCCTCGCCCGTGGCGAGCCGGTACGCGCGCACGCTCGACACGCCGACGAGGCCGGTGCTTTCGTAAAGAATGTCGCCGTCGACCTCGAGTCCCTGGGTGAACGCCTGCCGATCGTGTGGTCTGGTGCCGACGACCTCGACCTTCATCCTGGGCGTCGGGTCCTCGGGGGCGCCGCATCCGCTCCCAACGAGCAGACCGACCAGCACACCGGTGGCCAACCGACGCCGATTGCGTTCCATACGGCAAAATGTAGGCCGTGAGCGCAGTTTCTGTTTCGGAGTCCGGCGTGCGGCCGATTCTGGCTGATGCCGTAGACCTGGCCCGCCGTGCGCTCCTGGAGTTGGAACCGGTGGCGGTTGGGGTACACCTGGGCGTGATCGCCGAGGACGAGAGTTCGGCGACGCACAGGTTCGAAGCCACGTTGCCCGGCTATCGCGGCTGGCAGTGGGCGGTCGTGGTGGCCGCGCCGCCCGAGGCCGAGTACGCGACGGTCAGCGAGTCCGCGCTGCTGCCCGGCCCCGAGGCCTTGGTCGCACCGGATTTCGTGCCGTGGGAGCGCCGCATTCGCCCCGGTGACCTCGCGCCCGGAGATCTGCTGGCGCCGGCCGCCGACGACCACAGGTTGGTGCCCGGTTATCTCGCGACCGGCGATCCGGTGGTCGACGAAGTCGCCTATGAGGTCGGCCTCGGCCGTACCAAGGTGATGAGCAGGGAAGGCCGCGAAGGGGCCGCCGAGCGTTGGTACGCCGAATACGGCCCCGATTCCGAGATGGCCAAGGCGGCAGCGGGAACCTGCGGGACCTGCGGCTTCTATCTGCCGTTGGCCGGGTCGCTGCGTGCCGCGTTCGGAGTGTGCGCCAACGCCATGGGCGCCGATGGGCACGTCGTGCATGTCACCTACGGCTGCGGTGCCCACTCCGACACCGTGGTGCCCAGCGGCAGCGGGTCCCCGCTCTACGAGGCGTACGACGACTCGGCGATCGAGATGATCTCGCTGGAGCCGGAGCGGGCCGAGCCCGCGTCTCGCGTCACCGAGCACGATCCCACCGGGCCCGCGGCGGATGCGGGCGCAGATCCAGCCGTGCGGATCGCGAGCGAGGTGTCCGCCACCGTCGCCGAGCAGGCCGGAAAGCTGTCGAGCCCAGCTGCGACCGCGGGAGTTGCGGCCACAGCTGAAGGCGAGACGGCTGATACGGCGGCGTCGACCACCGCGCTCGCTTCCGGGGCCGGATCCGGCGCTGCCGAGACTTCGGTCGCCGAGCCGGTCGGCATCGAGGAGTCCGGTGCCGCCGACGCGAGGCCGGAGTTCCCGTCATCGCCGCGGAGCTGACCGAGGCCGCCGATCCGTTCGGCACTGCGACGTTGCGGGCGGCAGTGCTGGCCGCGTGGCGTGATTCGCCGACGCGGTTGCGTGAGGACGCCGCCACCGAGAACGACTTGGTGCGCGCGGGTTATCGCGACCGGTTGCTGACCGAATTGGCGCAGAACGCGGCCGATGCCGCGGGCAAAGCGGGTATCGCCGGCCGCCTGGTCGTCCGGCTCGACGGCCGGGACCTGTATATCGGCAATACCGGTGCGCCGCTGGACATTTCCGGCGTACACGCGCTGACCGCCCTGCGCGCGTCGGCAAAGGCCGAGACCGGCACGGTGGGTCGGTTCGGTGTCGGATTCACCGCGGTGCTCGCGGTGAGCGACGAGATCGAGGTGCGCTCCACCTCGGGCTCACTGCGATTCTCTCGCGAGCGAACCACGGACGCCCTGTGCCGGAACGAGATCCGGGTGCCCGCCGTCGAAACGGGGGAATTCGCGCCGCCGGTGCTGAGGCTGGCTTGGCCGATCGAGGCGGGACCTGCCGATGGTCTGGACACCGAGGTCGTGCTGCGCTTACGCGCGGAGGTGGACGCCGATGCGCTGCTGGCCGCGATGCGCGAGGAAGCTGTCGATTTGCTGTTGGAACTGCCTGCCTTGCAGCGGGTCCGCATCGGCGCCGACGAGTTCGTCAGCAGTGCCGAGGACCTGGGCGACGGCTTGCGCGAGGTGTATGTCGACGGTCCCGGGAACGAACAGCGGACCTGGTGGCAGTACCGTACGCGGCGCGCCCGTTGGCTGCTGCCGGTGCACGACGGCACACCGGTGGCCGCGGCCGCGGATGTGCTTCGCGCGCCCACCAGGTCCGATGAGGAACTGTCGCTGCCCGCGCTGCTCATCGCCGACATCGCGATGCAACCGGATCGGCGCAGGCTGCTGCCCGGCGCTCGGCTCAGCGCGCTGGCCGAAGGCTACGCGGATTTCGCCCGCGCCCTCCCGCCACGCGACCGCCTCCTACTCGTCCCCACGCCGGGATTCGCCCGCAGCGAAGCCGATGGCCTGTTGCGCGAAGCTCTGATCCGCGAACTGCAAACCCACCCTTGGCTTCCGGTTGTGGCCACCGACGAGCCCGCAGACCCCGGCCGGGCGGACTCGACCAGCTACCCGGCCGAGCTGACCCGAGATCGCCTGGCTGCGGCCGAGCGTTTTGCCGAATTCGGCGGCGGGCCTTCCGTCACCGTCACTCCCGGCGAAGCACTGTGGGATGGCGCGGCGTCGGTCACCGAACCGCATGACGTATGCGGCCTGGCTGTCGAATCGGGCGCGGGGCCGCGTGGTGAGCCGGATCCCGCTGTCGGATACGGACTGGAGCTGCCATCTGGCGCCGGACCGGACGAGGTGCCGTTCGAGCCGGATGACCAGCCGAGCACCGGGCTGGACGCGGCCGAGCGCACGGGATCGCATCCCGGGGCTGAAATCGGCCTCACCGCGCCGACCGGGCGGCGGGCCCGCACCATCGATATCGCTGTCCCCACCCGCGCATCCGTCTTCACCGGTCTGACCGCGGAATTGGCCGCACTGCTCACGGATGTAGTGGGCACATTGGTGATCCCCGACCTCTCCGGGGCAGCGCAGGCCGAGGCCATGGGCGTGCTGGACGTGCACCGGATCGGATTGGCCCGCCTCGCGGAGCTGTCGAGTGGGCTGGAGCGATCACCGGCTTGGTGGCGGTCGTTCTACGCGGCGCTGGAACCCTTCGTGATCGACCCGCTCACAGCGGAAGAACTGGGCGCACTGGCGGTTCCGCTGGCCGACGGCAGGCTCGTCACCGGTCCGCGCACGGCGGTGCTGGACGACCAGCTCGAGGTCGCGATCCCGGTGCACTGGGCCAGGCTGGTGCACCCCGAGGCGGCGCATCCGCTGCTGTCGCGGCTTGGTGCGCGATCGGCCACCGCGGAGGATCTGCTGTGCGATCCGGGCCTGTACGCCGATCTGGAAGATCATCCCGGCGATCCCGACACGGCCGACGCCGTCCTGCGTCTCGCGCCGTACGCCGACCCGGCCGCGTTGCCGTCCTGGCTCGGGCTGCTCGAATTGCCCAGCCTCGCGGGGGACGCGCTGCCCGCCGACGAGCTGCTGCTGCCCGGTGCGCCGCTGCGCGAGCTGCTGGTGCCGGACGCGCCGTTCGGGACGGTCGACCCCGAGCTGGTCGATCGCTACGGCGCGGACGCCTTGCGCGCCATCGGTGTCGGCTGGGATTTCAGTGTGATCGTCGAGGCCGATCCGACCGGACCGGAGCACGATCTGGACGACGAGCATCGCTGGTGGTCGTCGCTGCCGGACGATCCGCCCGAGCTGGCCGCGGTCCGCGATCTCGACCTGGTGGACGACGCCGCGTGGCCGCAGGCACTGCGACAGCTGGCGGCAACGCCGCGAACCCGGCGCCTGCTCGGCGACGCCGACGGCTACACCGCGTGGTGGCTGCGCGCAAACGCGCGGATCGACGGCACCCCGCTCGGACTGTTCCGGCATCCCACGGACACCGAATTCGCGGGACTGCTACCGGCTTTCGCCGTATCGGATGTCGATGCCGACGCTTTCCGCGTCGCTCTGGCCGACCCGAACGCGATTACCCCCGAACTGGCCGCCGCACTGCTGGACGCGCTCGCCGACCCAGCCAAAAGTCCGGTACCGGAGGTTGTTTCGCGGACACACGCCCGCTTGTCCGCCGCGGTCGCGGCGGATTTGCTGGATGTCGCCGACTTCGATCCGCCCGATCGCGTGCGTGCGCTTTCCGGTGCCGTCGTCGATCCGGGCGAGGTGTTCGTTCTCGACCAGCCCTGGTTCGGCTTGGCCGTGCCGCCGGACCGCTTGGTGGTGGGTGATACCGAAACCGCCGCGTCCCTAGCGGCTTTGCTCGATCTGCCCATGGTCTCGGAGTCCGTGACCGCCGAGGTCGTCGAGCCGGGTCGTCGGACGACCTGGGCGGCGGAGCCGCTGGGCGTCGTGCTGCGCCAGCTGTTCACACTGCCCGTGCAGGAAGGTGAGCTGGCGCTGCACGACGATCTGCTGGTGCGGTTGAGCGGCGCGATCGAAGCCACGGTCGCCGTGCCTTGGTGGCGCGTCGGTTCGACCGTCCACGTTCGCGCGCCGCGTCCTGGACGCTGAGTCGCGACCTACTCTTCGGCGTAGCCGGTGATCATCTCGCTGAGCAGATCCAGCTGCCCGCGTACGCTTTCGCTGTCGTTGTCCACCAGCCAGCGCAGCACGACACCATCGATGACGTTGAGGGTGAACCGGCTCAGCGTCCGCACCGGGACCGACCACCGGGTACTCGTCGCGTCGCGTGCGTGCTCCAGGACGTCGGCGACGGTGGAGTCGTTGAAGCTGTACTGTTCGCGCGCGATCGCGAGTTTCGCCGGTGTCTGCTCGCCTTCGCGCAGCGCGTAAGTGGTCGTTTCGTACGTGAGCAGCTGTCGTTCCGGAGTGGCTTCTATGTTGCGCCACACGAGTTCCAGTCCGTCACGGACCAATCTTTGAAGGGATTCTTTTCCACTTTCGACGCCCTGCCACACCGCTTCGTTCGCGTCGACAGAATCGCGCAATTCCATAGACAACGCTTTGACCAGCTCGGTCATCAGCGCGTCCTTATTTTCGAAACAGTAATGCACCACACCGAGCGATACGCCGGCCGCCTGAGCGACATCGCGCGTGGTCACGCCCGCAACGCCCTTTTTCTCGGCAAGGCCGATCGCGGCCTCGATAAGGTGGGCCCGTCGTTCTTCGACGCTCAATCGGGAGGACACCCAAGGGAGTTAAGCGCGCACGGCGCGCACAGTCAATTCGCGGGCCGAAAATTCGTACTCGACCAGCAGCCCGTTTCGGTCTCGACGCCTACGCTGCACTGTTCACCGGTACCACCGACGAATTCGATGTGGGTGGACCGTAACCCCGGCCGGCTACAGACCGGTCTGGGCGCCCTTGTCGCCGCGCCGCGCCCCACGGCGCTGGACCAGGTAGATCACGAGGGCGATCGCGCCGACCACGAGGCCCATCAGACAGATCGGGCGTGCGGACGCCCAGCGCTCGCCGGCCACCCACACCACCACTGTGGCCAGCAGCCACAGCGCACAGCCGATCGCGAGGACGGGGCGCGGATCGGTCAGCCGCGGCGGAATTTGCGGGACGTTCTGCGTCACGCGTCCAGCCTAATGGGCGCGGACGGGACGACCTCTTTCCGTCGCGCGGCGCCGGGTCGAACGACAGCCGTGCCTGTCGACCGAAGCTGAACGGAATGGGCGCCGGACCCAGTCCGTTTGTGGTTCTCGCGCTGGACCGTGCAACGGTGAGTAGCCGCTGGCGGCGAGCAGCCGCGTCCGCCGTGCGGCGTATCGTTTGCCACTGTGACAACGCCCTCGGATCTTCGAGCACTCGCTGGTGACCTCTCGCTGGCGGTCGTTCGATTGACGCGACATCTGCGCGGCCGTCGTACCGACTCGCAGGTCTCGCTGACTCAGCTTTCGGCGCTCGCGACGCTCGCGCGGGAGGGCGCGATGACGCCGGGAGCGCTGGCGTCGAAGGAGCGTGTGCAGCCGCCGTCGATGACCCGCGTGATCGCGTCGCTCACCGATCTCGATCTGGTGGTGCGCGATCCGCATCCGACCGATGGCCGTCAGATCATCGTCTCGTTGTCCGCGGCCGGGCGTGCGCTCATCGCCGACGAAACCAGCGCGCGCGAGGCGTGGATGACCGAACAGCTGTCGACACTCAGTGCGGAGCAGCTCGTCGTGCTCAGCCGCGCCGTCGCGATCATGAAGCAGATCGTCGCGGAATCCGAATAGTCCGCACGGCCGCAACGAGATTCGTCGTTGCCGCGACGTCGAGTCAGTGCCCGGTTCGGATGAGCCGGACACTGGTCCTGGTGCCCCACCACAGCAGCCGGGCCGTGGTGGCCAGGTAGACGGCGAACGCCGGATAGACGAGCACGCCGTAGTCGTCGGACCACTCTGGCAAATGGGTGAGCTGGGTGCCCGCGGCTACGAGCAGCAGGAGCCCGAGCACCACCGCGATCGGCGCGAGGGGCGCGGTGTCATTGTCGGCCGGTGGCGCTGGGCGGTCGATCATGTGGACCCTCCTGATGCGGTCGGCTCGGCGCTCCGTCGGGCGCGGGCCACTGGGCCATTCAGTTACCTTCTAGCTAACTTTCGCACGGTGAGGCATTTTCGTTAACAAGTTGTGATATAAATCACTCCCGTGTCGAAATGGAGACAACTCGCGTTCGACCGTCTCCGCGCCGGAATCGGCAGACCGCCGACCTACCGAGCGGCGAACGGCTGGTCGCTGTCCACGATTTCGCGCCCCAGCGGGAACAGTGAGATCGGTATCAATTTGAGGTTCGCCCAGCCGAAGGGAATGCCGATGATCGATACGAACAGCGGAATGCTCGTCAGCAGGTGGCCCAGGGCCAGCCACCACCCCGCAACGATGAACCAGATGATGTTGCCGATCAGCGAACCGGCACCCGCGCCGGGCTTGTCCACCGTGGTCCGGCCGAACGGCCACAGCACGTAGGCCGCGATCCGGAAGGACGCGATCCCGAACGGGATCGTGATGATCAAGATGAAGCAGATGATCCCGGCCAGGATGTAGCCCAGTGCCAGCCAGAATCCGGCGAAGATGAGCCACAGGACGTTGAGAACCAACTGGATCGGCTTCATGACACCAGCATGCCAGCCCAGCGCCGATTCGGACATCGTCTCCCTTTCCCGCGGCGGGGCGGGTGGCCGCTGGTCAAAAGAACCAGCCGAGTTCCGCGTCCCGTTCGGCGCGGAAGGCGTCGTCGAACGCGCGCAGCTGAGCGGAATCCTTGGCCCGCAACCGGTTCGCCGCGGCGAACAGCCGGGCTGGATACGCCCCGAAGTACAGGCTGCCGAGGACGTCGATGCCGAGTTCGATATCGGCGGCACGGTCGGCGCGTTCGCAGACCGCCTGCCCGTCCCGCACCCGCAACGCAAAGATGCCCCCCGCGTCCCGGAAGGGGTCGGTGACCTCCAGCACCACATCCAAGTCGCCCGCGTAAGCGCGGGCGGCCAAGGCGGCGGGAACATCGATGAGGCGCAGCCAGAGTCCGTCGTAACGGGCTGTCGTACGAACGAGCCGCGGGTCGGTGAGCAGATAGGGCAGCGGGTCGTGGTCGGTGAGCACGGCCTCCACCTGCCGCACCAGATCCAGTCCGAGCAGGGCCCGCCACAACGCGGCGTGTGCGTCCGGGGTGACCGCGCGCAATTCGACGACCTCGACCGTTCTCGTCCGCTGCGCGGCGTGGAAGCGATACAGCGCGTAGCCGTCGGCGTGCAGCAGCGCGAACAGGTCGGTGCCGCCGTCGCGAAAGCGTTGCGGGTCGTCGAAGAGGATGTCCCAGCTGGCAGTCGGACGCACCTGCGCACCCGGCACCAACCTGCGCCAGCGGTCGTAAATCGTCTCCGCCGCAGCGCGCATGTCGTGCGGCGCGGGCAGCGCAACGCCGCCCGGGTCCGGTGCCGACGGCAGGAATTCGGCGAATCTGCGATCAATGGTCACCGCGTTCTGCCGTGTCGCCGGGCCGTAGCCGAAGCGGCCGTAGATGCCGCCCTCGCTGGCGGTGAAGACGGTCAGCGGCAAGCCGGCCGCCTCGATGCGCCGATGCTGTTCGGTGTACATGGCGCGGAGAATGCCCCGGCGTCGATGCGTCGGTGCCACGCCGACGCCGGCGATGCCGCACGCCGCGGCGGTCCGTTCACCGGGCACGGTCACCGTCAGGGTGGTGGACTGCACGTGCCCGACGATCTGGCCGTCCGCCACCGCCACGATCGAGTTCCGTAGCGGAAACAGCAGCGGAATCCGGTCCAGTTCCGCCGGGTCGTAGCGGGTGCCGAAGGAGGTCTCCACCAGCGTCGTGATCGCGGGCGCGTCGTCGTCGGTGGCGGAGCGAATCGTGATTCCCGCTGGGGTCATGCCTCGACCATCCCACGCTCGCACACCCGAACGCACCGGATTTTCTTCGGCCATCGCGGCTGTCGAGCGAGCGCCGGTTCGGTGGTGATCGCAGGCGCCCGGCAGGATGGACCAGTGGCCGAAGTGATCGATATCGATGACCCCGCCGACCCCCGGGTCGATGACTTCCGCGATCTCAAGTCGGCCGACCGCAGGCCCGATCTGCCCGGCCGTAAGGGGCTGGTGATCGCTGAGGGCGTCGTGGTCGTCCAGCGGATGCTCGACTCGCGATTCGCCCCCACCGCGCTGCTCGGTGTGGAGCGCAAGCGCGCCGAACTGGCCGTCGACCTCGATGCGGTCGATGTCCCGTTCTACCGTGCCTCGGCCGAGGTGATGGCCGAGGTGGTCGGCTTCCATCTCAATCGCGGCGTGCTCGCGGTCGCCCGGCGGCCGGCGGAACTCGACGTCGCCGAGGTGGTCGCGACGGCGCGGACCGTCGCCGTGCTCGAAGGCGTCAACGACCACGAGAATCTCGGCGCCATGTTCCGTAATGCGGCCGGCCTCGGAGTCGATGCGATCCTGTTCGGCGAACGCTGCGCCGATCCGCTCTACCGCCGCGCTGTGCGGGTGTCGATGGGGCACGTGCTCCGGGTGCCGTTCGCGTCGGTGCCCGAGTGGCCTGGTGGACTGGATATACTGCGGCGCAAGGGTTTCCAGATCGTCGCGCTCACGCCGAATCCGAAGGCGGCGACGCTGGCGACGGCGCTGACGGGGGAGCGGGTGGCCGTGCTGCTCGGGGCCGAGGGGCCGGGACTGACCGAAGAAGCCATGCGGGCTACCGACGTCCGGGCACGCATCCCGATGTCGTCCGGCACCGACTCGCTCAATGTCGCGACCGCGGCGGCGATGGCGTTCTACGAGCGGGTGCGGACCGCATGACCGGTCCGGATCGTGCGCACCCGTCCCACCGGGACCCGACGCCGTGGGGCGCCGGGCTCACCGTGGCGATCATGGTGGCGCTGCTGTCGGCGGCCGCGGTGTACTCTTTCGGCGCCGCGCTGGTTGAGGTGCATCCGCTGCTCGCGGTGGCGGTGAATCTGGTCGCGGCGGGCGGCGCCGCGCCGACCGCGTGGCGGTGGCGCTTCGCCCCGGTGATCCGGTGGGTGGTCGGCGGCATCGTGGCAGGTGTGCTGCTCGGATGGACGATGCTGCTGTTCGGCGTGCTTGCTGTTTGAGGGCGCAGCCGAATGGTCTGTCCGGTGTTGCGCACCGAGCCCGGTGCGGAGTGCGGCAGGCGCCCGACGGTACGGATCGAGGACGGGCTAGCGGACGCGGTCGGGTCCGCGCAGCCAGCTGAACAGCCCTCGCTTGCGCGCAGCGGCGTCCGCGTGGTCATGGACCCGTCTGGTGGCATCGGTCGCGCAGCTTTTGGGGGAGAGCGCGAATCCGCACACCGCGATGTCGCCGGGCACGAGCGCACCACCCGCGGCGGGCGCACGGTAGTGGAAGCCGAGCCATTCGTTATTGGCGGCGTCGGCGAAGTCCGGCGGGTCGAACGGCAGGGTCTGCGGGTCGGGTAACTCACCCGCGCGCCACTGGACCGGATGCTCGCCTGCCCAGTACGGCCGCTCCCATACCAGCGGGAGTCCCTCGTCCTCCAGGATGTTCACCCGGGTCGAGCTGAACGACCTGCGGAGTTCGCCGCGCTCCCAGTGCGCGAACGCGCCCCAGCCGTGTCTCACGTCGAAGGACACCAGGTAGCTGTGTTCGGAGGCCAATGGCCGCACCAGCAACGCCGGGATCGCGGTCGGATGGGCCCGCGCGACCTGCGCCGAACACAGCACGGTCACCCCGGGATAGCAACCGATGTACACCTGGTCGGGTTCCGGGCCCGCGCAACTGGCCAGCGTACCGACCATGATCGGCCGAACATCGCAGTCCGCGTGCAGTTGTTTCGCCAGTGCCAGCGCGGCGTCAGGGTCCGGGTCGTGGTTCGCGCGCAGTACGGCCAACGGGTCGGGTGCATCGACATACCAGAGTGACGAAGCCTTCGAAAGCATGTCCGGCACCTCCCGATAGTCGCACGAAAATCAACTCAGCGAACTTCGAGCAACGTGCGGTGACGCCGTCCGGACCCCGCCGAGGTGACCTACCGGCGTCGACGCACGTCGTCGACCACATCGCAAACGTACTCGCTCTCCGCCGCCTCTCCAGGGCTTTGGGCGGTGTTGGTCAGGAGCTGTGATCGAGGCTCGATCGCCCTCGGGGTGCGCCCCTTGCCTGCACCGGCACGCCGAAAGGGTTAGCGCAAACCTCGGGTTCAGATCCTGGCGTTGCGTCAACACAGGAGCTGAACGAATCGCACACGAACAGGTACGGCCTGGCGGCCCGGGGGAGGCGGAAGACCTGGAGGCTGCCTCAGTGACCTGAGCTACGCACCCCGAGCAGCACGTCCTCCCAGGACGGCATCGGGGCCTTGCCGCGCTTGCTGCGGCTGGGCTTCGCAGGGGCCTTGGGAGCAGGCTTGGCGGGCTCCTCGGCGGCAGCGGGTGGCGACACGGCGGGCGCGGAGGGGGCGTTGTCCGCGGGGGTCTTGTCCGCAGGTGCCTTGTCCGTGGGGGTCTTGTCCGCGGCGGCGCTGGATGACGCTGTCGCGGCGCTGTTGGTGGGCGCGGCGTTACCCGCGGCGGGAGCCGCCGTGCTCGGCGCGGCGGGTGTCGCACCCGTGCCCGCCGTGACAGGCGTGGAACTTCCACCGGCTGCCACAGCGCGCTGTTCGTAGTACTCGTCCAGGGTGGGCTGGTTCTGGCGGTTCGCCGGACGCGAGGGCGGTGCGGCCGGGGCCGGGCGGGCTTGCGCCGCCGGCTCTGGTTGCGGTGCGGCCAATTCCGGCTCGGGCGGCAGGATCGTCGCCAGCCCGCGCAGCGCGCGGCCGAAATCCGGATCGATCAGATCGGCGGCCGGGTCATCGAGTGGGGACACCGAACCGCCGTGCGCGTCCGGCTGATAACGCCAGTGCGCGGCGATCTCGGAACGCCCGTTCTGCCACTGCAACTGGGCGACCCAGTATCCCTTCTCGTCCTTCCACGCGTCCCACTCGGCGCCCTCGATATTGTGCCCGCGCGCGGTGAACGCGGCGGTGACCACGTCGAGGAGCGTGTCCACCGCGGGGCCGTCGGGACGCACGGGGTGCGCCTTCTGGGCGAGCTCGGCGGCACGGGCTCGCTCCAGCAGAACCGGATAGGCGAACCGCTCGACACGGCTGGCCGCCATTCCGGATTCTTCGGTGACCTGTTCCACGGAGGCCCCAGCGCGAATACGGGCCTGGATATCGCGGGGACGCATAGTTGCTTCCATTTCGATCTCAATCTGGCCGAATCGGGCAAGGTCTCCGCGCGCGGCGGCTCGCAGTTTGTCATCGGCGGGAAGCCGGAACTTCTGACCGGACTCGGTGTCGATACACACGATATGCGTGGAGTCGGGCGTCACCCCGATCACCCGAAGTTCACGCACCGTTACCTCCTTATCGCGTCGACTCGCGACACCGCCCACTTTTCGAAACAGTAGTGCACATCTGAGATTCGTGGGGCAGGACACGCGGCACGGAAATCTCCGGTGAGACTTCCGTGCCCCGCTAATCTGCTCTATTCGTCCTGCCGCGCCCCGTAATTGGGTGTGTCGATCTCGGGCGTGTCGAGTCCGTCAGGATGAAATGCGCGGCGGTCAGCCGAGATTCTGCACGACCCAGTCGATGGAACGGGTCAGCTGGCTGACGTCGTCCGGATCGATCGCGGGGAACATGCCGATGCGCAGCTGGTTGCGGCCGAGCTTGCGGTACGGCTCGGTGTCCACGATGCCGTTGGCGCGCAGCACCTTCGCCACCGCGGCCGCGTCGACCGAGTCGGCGAAGTCGATGGTGCCGACCACCTGCGAGCGGTGCGCCGGGTCCGCCACATACGGGGTGGCGTACTCGCTCGACTCGGCCCAGGAGTACAGCCGCGACGAAGAGTCCAGCGTGCGCTTGACCGCCCAGTCCAGGCCGCCGTTGGCGTTGAGCCACTCGATCTGGTCGGCGAACAGCAGCAAGGTGCCCAGGGCCGGGGTGTTGTAGGTCTGGTCCTTGGTGCTGTTGTCGATCGCGATCGGCAGGGACAGGAAATCGGGCGTCCAGCGGCCCGACGCCTTGATCTCCTCGACCCGGGCCAGCGCGGCCGGGCTCATCAGCGCGACCCACAGGCCGCCGTCGGCGGCGAAGCACTTCTGCGGTGCGAAGTAATAGACGTCGGCATCGGTGATGGTCACCGGGAGACCGCCGGCGCCGGAGGTCGCGTCGATGGCGATCAGTGCGTGCTCCGAACCCGCCGGGCGCTGCACCGGGATGGACACACCGGTGGAGGTCTCGTTGTGCGCCCAGCCGATCAGATCCGCCGACGGATCCGACACCGGCTCCGGCGCGCTACCCGGCTCGGCCGAGACCACGATCGGGTCGGCGATGAACGGATTGCCCTTGGTCACGGCGGCGAATTTCGAGCTGAACTCCCCGTTGGTCAGATGCAGCGAGCGCTCCCGGACCAGGCCGAATGCCGCGGCATCCCAGAACGCGGTCGTGCCACCATTGCCGAGCACCACCTCGTAGCCATCCGGCAGACCGAACAGCTCACGCAGGCCGGAGCGAACCCGCGCCACGACGTCCTTGACCGGCTTCTGCCGATGCGAGGTTCCGAACACCGAGGCGCCGACGTTCACCAGCGTCTGCAACTGCTCCGGGCGCACTTTGGAGGGGCCGCAACCGAACCGTCCGTCGGCGGGCTTGAGATCGTCGGGAATGGTCGGCAACGCAGAGGTCATGGCGAACAGGGTAGTCGGTGGTGTTGCTGTGGCGCTGCCCACACTCCAGCTAACGTAAATGCCCATGAGCATGCCGTCGGCGAACTCGGGGTGGCGACTGCGCGCGAGACTGCGGAATTTCCGCCTCCGCGGCGCGACGGTCTCGGACGCGATGCGGCGGGAGTTGCTGATTCGTGGGACAACCGGGTCGGCGACAGTCCTCGGCGTGCGTCCGCGCCGGGCCGAGCCCGGCCACGTGTTCTGGGTACGGGTGCAACTGGACGGGGAGTTCCCGTACGAGGCCCGGGTGCGGCAACGGGTGGCGGAATCCGATCTGGAATCGATGCGGCCGGGCGATGTCGTGTGCTGCCGGGTGGACCCGGGTGACCGCGGGTGTCTGGTGCTGTATGTACCCGATATCGAGGAGTCGGGGCGGGCCGGCATCGCGAAGATTCTCGCCGACGGTCGCCGCGCCGACGCCACCGTCCTGGCGGCCGCGCCGGTCGCGGCCGACTACTCCGGTCGCGACGACCCCGTGCTGCGCCTCGAGCTCGAACTGCGGGCCTGGGACGAGCCCAAGCCGTGGCGGGTCCGCCTGGTCCAACCGGTGCCGCTGACCGCCATCGGTCTCGTCGACCTGGGCCAGCACCTGGAGGTCGCCTTCTTCGAGGTGGACCGGGGTGAAACCGTCGCGGTCGACTGGGCCGCCTCGCTCGAAGAATGACATTCTCGCTCGAATGACATTCTCGCTCGAAGAACGCGCTCGGCGCATGAACCGGCCGAGCATTACCCGGTACCTACAGATGCACGAAGCTCAAACCCATGGCGCGGATCTTCGGCAGCGCCGCGATCATGCCGGCCGCGGTTCCGGATTGTGGCCGGTGCATATGAGCGAGTGAAATAGCGCCCGGCGCAGCGGCATTCATCGCCGATTGCACTTTTGCCGCCGAGGCGGTCGCGCCGAAATCGGCATTGATGCTGAAACCGACCGGGGTTTCGCCTAATTCGTGCACGATGGCCACGGCGACGTCGTCGTAATGCGCGGTCCCCGCACGGAAGAATCGTGGCGGTGTGCCGGTCAGCGAGGTGAGCAGCTCATGGTTGGCCCACACTTCGTCGGCGGCCTCCTGCGCCGAGCCGGTGCCGGCGATGCCGTAGGCCTGCCGCCCGTCCACTGAAAGTGGTTTATGCGCGACACCGTGATTGGCCAACTCGAACAGCGGGCTCATCGCCAGCTGTGCGGCACGTGACCGGTTCGCGTCGATCCAGCGTTTGTTGAGGAAGAGTGTCGCCGGGATCTGTTCGGCGATCAGGAAGTTCAGCAGCGCTTCGTCGATGTCGTTGTTCCCCGGGCCGCCGCAGGCGTCGAAGGTGAGTGCCAGCTGTTTGTTCGTGGCCGGGAAAGTGCTCGTGATGCCGGGCATCTCCACACCCCACCGCAGCGGGAGCGTTCCGGCGTGCCGGGCGGCGACCGCGCTCGGCGTCACGGCGGCGGGAGCAGCGGGGACCGCCGAGACCGGCACGTTTCGTGCGATCGGATCAGGGGCCGCTGCCCGGGTCGACGTCCCGAGCTGCGTCGTGGAGGTGTTCTGTGTCGTGCCGCACCCGGCGGCCGCGAACCCCACGGCGAGCGCGGCGCCGAACATTCGCCGCCGAGATATTCCTTTGTCCAGCATCCCTATTTCCTCATGACCATATCCCCGGGGACATGGCCCGTGAGGCGGACGCGACTGCAAGACAAGCGCGTCCGCCGTAACGCCTAACTCCGGCTCGTACTGCTGTCGACTACCGGTGGGCGATCGCCGCCCAGCCCTCGACGGCCTCGGGCTTGCGGGGGCTGGGTCCGGTGTAGATGGCGGCCGGGCGGACCAGCTTGCCCAGTTGCTTCTGCTCCAGGATGTGCGCGCACCAGCCCGCGGTGCGGCCACAGGTGAACATGGCGGGCATCATGTGCGCGGGCACCTCGGCGAAGTCCAGGATCACCGCGGCCCAGAACTCCACGTTGGTCTCGATGGCGCGGTCCGGACGCCGCTCGCGCAGCTCGGCGAGCGCGGCCTGCTCCAGCGCGGCCGCGACTTCGTAGCGCGGGGCGGCCAGGCGCTCGGCGGTGGCGCGCAGCACCCGGGCACGCGGGTCCTCGGCCCGGTACACCCGGTGGCCGAAGCCCATCAGCTTCTCCTTGCGGTCCAGGATGCCCTTGACCAACGCACGGGCGTCGCCGGTCCGCTCGACCTCTTCGATCATCGGCAGTACCCGGGCGGGCGCGCCGCCGTGCAGCGGACCCGACATGGCGCCGATCGCGCCGGACAGCGAGGCCGCCACGTCGGCGCCGGTCGAGGCGATCACCCGCGCGGTGAAAGTGGAGGCGTTCATGCCGTGCTCGGCGGCGGAGACCCAATAGGCGTCGATGGCTTCGGTGTGACGCGGGTCGGGGTCACCCTTCCAGCGGGTCATGAACCGAGCGGTGACCGTGGTGCACTCGTCGATCTTCTTTTGCGGGACCGCGGGCTGGTAGATGCCCCGCGCGGACTGCGCGACGTAGGACAGTGCCATCACCGAGGCGCGGGCCAGGTTCTCCCGCGCGGTCTCGTCGTCGATGTCCAGCAGGGGCTGATAGCCCCAGATCGGCGCGAGCATCGCCAGGCCCGCCTGCACGTCGACCCGTACGTCGCCGGTGTGCACGGGCAGGGGGAACGGTTCGGCGGGCGGCAGGCCCCGGCCGAACGATCCGTCGACCAGCAGCGCCCACACATCACCGAAGGTCACCTGACTTCGCACCAGGTCCTCGATGTCGACGCCACGGTAACGCAGGGCGCCGCCGTCCTTGTCGGGCTCGGCGATGTCGGTGGTGAAAGCAACCACGCCCTCGAGGCCGCTGACGAAATCGCTGGGGATGGTGGTCTGCCCAGCAGAGACCACGGGGCTGGTAGTCATGTTGCGACTCTCCTTGTACTCGGTTCGCAGCATTTGGTTCGCACGTTCTCATCGATGAAAAGGTGTCGGATTCGACGAGCACATGCCGATCACCCAAACCATAAACCCCCGCTACTGCGGAGTAACGTCTGGCCCATGCGTGACCTGGACAGTTCACCGCGCAGACCGGAAACGGCCGGCTTTCCGCTGCCGCGGGATCTCGCCGCGATGCGCGTCGACTACGGCGGGCTGCCGCACGGCGGCAACGAAGACGTCGACTTGGACGAGACCTGGCTGGCCGGCGGCTGGGAGCCGCTGCTGCGGCACTGGATCGAACAGGCCGCCGCGGTCGGCATCGCCGAACCCAACGCCATGGTGCTGGCCACGGTTTCGGTTGTGGACGGTGCGCCTCGACCGGTCGCGCGAACCGTGCTGTGCAAAGGTCTCTCGCCCGAAGGTGTGATTTTTTACACGAACTACGACTCGGACAAGGGCGCCCAGTTGGCCGCCGTACCGCATGCGGCGGTCACCTTCGTCTGGCCCGCGCTGGGTAGACAGGTGCATCTGCGCGGCCCGGTCGAGCGGGTGCCCGCCGAGACGACGGCGGCCTACTGGCGTTCCCGGCCGCGTGACTCGCAGCTCGGGGCCTGGGCGTCACACCAGTCCAAGCCGATCGGCTCACGGGCCGAACTGGATCGCACACTGGCCGAGGCGACCGCGCGATTCGCCGCCGTCGACGAGATCCCGGTGCCGCCGCACTGGGGTGGATTCCTGCTGCGCCCCGACGAAGTCGAGTTCTGGCAGGGGCGCCGCGGCCGGCTGCACAACCGGATCCGGGTGCGCATCGCGAACGGCACGGGCACGGCGGAGCGCTTGCAGCCCTGATGTATTCCCGCCGCAGGCGTGAGAATTCTCCCGTCGAACAGTAATACCAGTAATAACGGACTGAATTACGCTCCGGCCGGTGAAACTGCTCGCCGACACCACTCCGCTGCGCGATTCCGATTTCCGGCGCTTGTGGACCTCGGGGATCGTCACCATGATCGGCTCGCAGTTGTCGATCGTCGCGGTGCCGCAGCAGATCTTCCAGATCACCGGCAGCTCCGGCTATGTCGGCCTGGCCGGGGTGTTCGGCCTGGTGCCGCTGATCGTGTTCGGTCTGTGGGGCGGCGCGCTCGCCGACGTGCTCGACCGCCGGAAACTATTGCTGATCACCAGTTCCGGCACCGGCCTCACCGCGCTCGCCTTCTGGCTGCAAGCGGCCGCCGGAGTGGACAACGTGTGGATCGTGCTCGGCCTGTTCGCGGTGCAGCAGGCGTTCTACGCGGTGGACCAGCCCACCCGCAGTGCCACCATTCCGCGCCTGCTGCCGGAAGATCAACTGGCCGCGGCGAATGCGCTGAACATGACGGTGTTGCAGTTCGGTGCGATCGCCGGACCGGTTCTGGCGGGTGCGCTCATCCCGCTGGTCGGCCTCGCCTCGCTCTATCTGATCGACGCCGTTGCCCTGCTGGCCACGCTCTGGGCGGTCCGGCGGTTGCCGGTCCTGCCGCCGACCGTAACGGCGCGCCGCGCGGGGTTGCGCACGGTGCTGGAGGGTTTCGGATACCTCGCGACCCAGCGGGTACTGCTCGCGTCGTTCGCGGTGGACGTGGTCGCCATGGTGTTCGGCATGCCGCGCGCACTGTTCCCGCAGATCGCGCACGAGACCTTCGGCGATCCCGCCACCGGCGGCGTCGCGCTCGGATTGCTGTTCGCGTCGATGTCGGGGGGCGCGGTGCTCGGCGGCGTGTTCTCCGGCTGGATTCCGCGTATCCGGCGCCAGGGCTTCGCCGTGCTGGTCTGTATCGCGCTGTGGGGTCTGGCCATGGTCGGATTCGGGGTCGTCGTCGGCTTGACCGGGCACGGGCTCGGTCTCGGCGCGGGGCTGTGGATCGCGCTGGTCTGCTCGGCCTTCGGGGGCGCGGTCGACATGGTCTCGGCCGCGTTGCGGGTCACCATGCTGCAGACCGTGGCCACCGACGACCTGCGCGGGCGGCTGCAAGGGGTGTTCACCGTGGTTGTCGTGGGCGGGCCGCGTATCGGTGATGTTGCCCACGGTTTTGCGGCGGCGAGCCTGGGTACCGCTGTGGCCGCGGCGGGCGGAGGTGTGCTCGTCGTGGTGGGCGTGTTGATCGCGGCGATCGCCTTCCCCGCCTTCACGCGTTACCGTGTCGGCCGCGTTCCTGCCGAAACCGTCGTCTGACCCGTACCGCGAACGTCCGGCGACCCGCCGGCGGCCGCCGCCGAACCCGCACCGCGCCAGCGATGTGTTTGTGAGCCGACCCAGGACTACCCTCCGGTATTGTCCGGGTCGGTGAACGGCTAGCGTTGAGGCAAGCGCGTCGTGCGCCGACCGCGCCCGGTGCCTGTGGTTCTAGCCTGAGAGGGATCCTTCCGTGCCCGCTGAGAACATCATCAACGTCGACGACGACGCCAAGCCGGTCCTTTCCTATCCTGGCGGGGAGTTCCCGATGACGGTCGAGAGGGCCGCCGAGGGCAACGACGGTATCGAGCTGGGGAAGCTGCTGGCCAGCACCGGGTACGTGACGTACGACCCGGGTTTCATGAACACCGCCCCCACCAAGTCGGCCATCACCTATATCGACGGTGAGGCGGGCATCCTGCGCTACCGCGGCTACCCGATCGACCAGCTCGCGTCGGCATCCACCTTCATCGAGGTCAGCTACCTGCTGATCTACGGCGAGCTGCCCACCCAGGCCCAGCTCGAGGACTTCACCGACCGCATCCGCCGCCACACCCTGCTGCACGAGGACCTGAAGCGGTTCTTCGACGGCTTCCCGCGCAACGCGCACCCGATGCCGGTGCTGTCGTCGGCGGTGAACGCGCTGTCGGCCTACTACCAGGACTCGCTGGACCCGCGGGATCCCGAGCAGGTCGAGCTGTCCACCATCCGGCTGCTGGCCAAGCTGCCCACCATCGCGGCCTACTCGTACAAGAAGTCGGTCGGCCAGCCCTTCCTCTACCCGGACAACTCCCTGAGCCTGGTGGAGAACTTCCTGCGGATGACCTTCGGTTTCCCGGCCGAGCCCTACGAGGTCGACCCCGAGGTCGCCGCCGCACTGGACATGCTGCTCATCCTGCACGCCGACCATGAGCAGAACTGCTCCACCTCGACGGTGCGGTTGGTCGGCTCGTCCGACGCCAACCTGTTCACCTCGGTGTCCGGCGGCATCAACGCGCTGTGGGGTCCGCTGCACGGCGGCGCCAACCAGGCCGTGCTGGAGATGCTCGACAGCATCAAGGCACACGGCGGCAACGTCAAGGAGTTCATCCGCAAGGTCAAGGACAAGGAAGACGGGGTGAAGCTCATGGGCTTCGGACACCGCGTCTACCGCAACTACGACCCGCGCGCCTCGATCGCCAAGAAGCACGCCGATGCCATCCTCAGCAAGCTGGGCGGCGCCGACGAACTGTTCGAGATCGCCCAGGCACTGGAAGAGGCCGCGCTCACCGACGACTACTTCATCCAGCGGCGCCTGTACCCGAACGTCGACTTCTACACCGGCATCATCTACAAGGCGATGGGCTTCCCGACCCGCATGTTCACCGTGCTGTTCGCGATGGGCCGGCTGCCCGGCTGGATCGCGCACTGGCGCGAAATGCACGGTGAGCCGTTGAAGATCGGCCGTCCCCGGCAGATCTACACCGGCTACGGCGCCCGCGATTACCGCGAGATCACCAACCGCTGAGGCGAGTTCCACCCACTATCTATCTGCACCCACTATCAATCGAAGGGGATACCGAATGACCAAACCGGAGATCGAGTTCCAGGCGGGGCCCGCGCCCACCGAGCTGGTGATCAAGGACATCATCGAAGGCGAGGGCAAGGAAGCCGTGCCCGGCGGCACTGTCGAGGTGCACTACGTGGGCGTCGAATTCGAATCCGGCGAGGAGTTCGACTCGTCCTGGAACCGGGGCGAGTCCATCACCTTCCCGCTGCGCGGGCTGATCCAGGGTTGGCAGGACGGCATCCCAGGCATGAAGGTCGGCGGCCGTCGTCAACTGACCATCCCGCCGGAGCTGGCCTACGGCCCGGCCGGTGCGGGTCACCAACTTGCCGGCAAGACGCTGGTCTTCGTGATCGACCTGCTCAACGCCAACTAAGTTTGGCAGCGCCTGCGGCGCTGCGTGTTCGTGGCCCCTGCAAGGCTCGCGTCCCCGCGGCGCCGCTGGCGCTGGAAATCAGGCCGAGCCGGACAGATCCAACACCAAGCGAATACCGCCGAGCGCGCCCTCATCGAAATAGGCTCGGCCGCCATGTAATTGAGCCTGCTGGGCGACCAGGGCGAGACCGAGGCCGGAGCCGCCCTTGCCGGCCTGGCTGCCGCGGAAGAAACGGTCGAAGACCGCCTCGCGCTCCTCGGGCGGGATGCCGCGGCCGTTGTCGTCGATGGTGATGACGATGTGCCCGCCCGGCGTTCGGTGCGCGGACACCAATGCTTCGGTGGCGCCACCGTGCTTGACCGAGTTGGCCAGCGCGTTGTCCACCGCCAGCCGCAGCCCGGCGGGCAGACCGCGGGTCACCAGTTCGGCGTCGGACTCGATCCGCACGGTGAGGCCGGGGAAATGCCGCATGGCGTCGTGCGCGGCCTGGTCGCACAGGTCGCCGACATCGGTGGCGACGTGGTCGCGTTCGTTGGTCAGGTCGCCGCCGGCCAGCCGCTCCAGCGCCGCGAGTGTTGTCTCCACCCGGACCTGGCTGCGCTGCAGATCGTGCAGGATCTCCGCGCGTTGCGCCTCGTCGAGATCGAGAGTGCGCAGCACTTCCAGGTCGGTGCGCATCGCGGTGAGCGGGGTGCGCAGCTCGTGGGCGGAGACGGCGGCGAAATCGCGCGCGGTCTCCAGCGCGGCGGCGGTCTCGGCCTGGGCCTGATCCACGCGCCGCAGCATGGTGTTGACCGCGTCGGCCAGTTTCTCCGCCTCGTGCACGCCCGCGCCCTCCACCGGAGGCTGCGGATCGCGCGGATCGGGGAAGGCGCTGCGTGCACCGACCTGCCGGGTCAGCCGAAGGATCGGGCGCACCGCAGCCCCCGCGAGCACCCAGCCGAGCGCCGCCGCGGCTGCGATGGACAGCAGGGCCCCGGCGAGCACCCATCGCTGTTGCTCCGCGGTGGCCTGGGCCGCGGCCGCCGCCGGGATACCGAGCGACACCACACGTCCCGCGGGCTGATTCTCGGTGGTGGTGAGAATACGGTAGGGGGTGCCGCCGACCGCGGCGGTGCGCGAACCGGTGGACAGCGCGGGCAGTTCGATAGTTGTACTGGCGACGACGTCGCCGTTGTCGCGGACGGTCACCGCCAGGTCGTTGTTCAGCCCGGTCAGGCTGATGAATCGGACCGCGATCTGCGGCTCGATCAGCACGATCCGGGCCGCGGTAGCGAGTTGCTGGTCGGACTGCTGCACATTGTTGCGCTCGATGGCGCGGATGCTGAGCAGACTGATCAGCGTCACGATGACGATCGCGCCGGCGGCCGCGGCGCCCGCGACCCGGGTACGCAGCGAAAACGACCGTCGCCGTCGGGCTTTCGGCGCTCCGGTGGCGGCACCGGGCGTGGTCATTTCGGCGCTCGCAGCACGAAGCCGACGCCGCGGATCGTGTGCAGCAGCCTGGGCGTGGCGCCCACCTCCAGCTTGCGGCGCAGATAGCCGACGAAGACGTCCACCACGTTGGTGTCGGCGGCGAAGTCGTAGCCCCACACCAGTTCCAGTAGGCGTTCCCGGCTCAGCACCACGCCGACATTCCTGGCCAGCGTGGACAGCAGCTCGAATTCTCGCTTGGTGAACTCGATCTCGCGGCCGTGCAGCAGCGCGCGGTAGCCGGCGACGTCCACTTCCAGCGGGCCGACGGTGATCGCGCCGGGTGTGGCCGGGGCGGGTGGGTCGGACCGGCGGCGCAGCAGGGCCTTGATCCGCGCCACCAACTCTTTGAGCACGAATGGTTTGACCAGGTAATCGTCCGCGCCGGACTCCAGTCCGGAGATGCGATCGTCCACGGACGCGCGGGCGCTGAGTACGCAGATCGGCACCTCGTTGCCCATCGCGCGCAATGCCGTGACCACGCCGGCGCCGTCGAGCACGGGCATGTTCATGTCCAGCACGACGGCGTCGGGCGTGTGTTCGCGCACGGTGCGCAGCGCCTGCGCCCCGTCTCTGGCCACCAGCACGTGGAAACCGGACAGCCGCAGCCCGCGCTCGACCGACACGAGCACGTCCTCGTCGTCGTCGACGACGAGGACGGTCGGGCTCGAAGTCGTCACGGCTGTCCGCCTCTCCGGGTGTTCGGGCCGTACCAGTGGGTTGCCGGGGGCTCGGGTTCAGGTCCTGTGCCGGGTTGCCGAGCGAGTACTGGGCGTGCCCGGTGAGCTACCCATGTTCTCGCGAAATCGGTCGGTCGGCTAGTAGTTGTGGCAGGTCTCGGCCACGGCCCGGATGGTGTCGCGCAGCTGTGCGGTCCGCGGGTCGTTCTGCGCCTCGCGCACGGCGTCGGGGTTCTCGTCGATGGCCCGCCGCAACTCGGCACGTCGCTGCTCGACCGGCTGATCGAACTTGCGCCGCAGCTCGGCCTTCTGGCTGGGGTTGGCGTCGAGCATGGCGGCCAGCTGTGGCGCGTTGGCGTGCAGTGCGGCGTCGACCTGAGCGAAAGAGCAGTCCGAGATCAGCAGCGGCTCGGCGAAATCCATCGGGCCGGCGGTCGCGATCGCGGGCCCGAGGAACACCGCGAGCGTCGCGAATCCACCTGCGGCGAGCGCGGTGACGGTGCCGCGGCCTACGGAACGCTTCATGAGAATTGCCTCCAGATCATCGAGTGGTTGCGGTACGGTCTCGAGGCTATTTCGATCGGATGGCACCGCGATGAAGGTCCTCTGTGGAAACTCTGAGGACGCGTACGGCGCCGCAAAGTCAGGACGGCGCAACCGGATCCACGTCAGGGGCGACCACGTCTGGGGCAACCACCTGGTCGGGGTCCTCGATGCTGTCGTGTGCCGGTAACCGCCAATCCGGTCGCGCCGCGCGAATCTGCTCCTCCAGCGCCGCGAGCACCCCGGGATCGTCGATGGTGCGTGGCACCTCGAACGTCGCGCCCGAAGTGATCTGCCGGATGGTTTTGCGCAGGATCTTCCCGGAGCGGGTCTTGGGCAGCGCCGAGACGATGATGACCTGATGCAGGGTGGCGATCGCGCCGACCTGGGTGCACACCCGGTCGACCAGTTCGTCGTGCAGCTGCCCCGGATCGATCTCGACCCCGGACTTGAGCACCACGTAGGCCACCGGCCGATGGCCCTCGAGCTCGTCGGGCAGGCCGATGACCGCGCATTCGGCGACCGCGTCATGACCGGCTATGGCGGCCTCGATGCTGCCCGCGGAGAGCCGATGCCCCGCCATGTTGATGACGTCGTCGCTGCGACCGAGGACATACAGATAGCCGTCCTCGTCGAAGTAGCCGGAGTCGCCGGTGAGGTAGTGGCCGGGATAGGCGGAGAGATAGGAATGTTCGTATCGGGCGTCGTTGCGCCACAGCCCGGTCAAAGTGCCGGGCGGCAGCGGCAATCCGATGACGATATTGCCCTCGGTGTTGGGCGCCACCGGGTTCCCGGAGGAGTCGAGGACACGGAGCCGATAGCCCGGCACCGGCATCGAGGCCGAGCCCGGTTTGATCGGGAGTTGCTGCAGACCCAGCGGGTTCGCGCAGATCGGCCAGCCGGTCTCGGTCTGCCACCAGTGATCGATGACCGGGCAGTCGGCGCGGCCGGCCAGCAGGATCTCGTCGGCCCAGGCGTAGGTGGTCGGGTCCAGCCGTTCGCCCGCACAGAACAGCGCGCGCAGCGAGGACAGGTCGTGGGCGCGGGCCAGCTCCGCACCGGGGTCGGCTTTACGGATGGCGCGCAACGCGGTTGGGGCGGTGAACACCACGTCGACCTTGTGTTCGGCGACGACCCGCCAGTACGCGCCCGCGTCCGGTGTGCCGACCGGCTTGCCTTCGTACAGCAGCGTGGTCGCCCCGACCAGCAGGGGCGCGTAGACGATGTAGGAGTGGCCGACCGCCCAGCCGACATCGGATGCCGCCCACATCACCTGGCCCGGGTCGACGTTGTAGATATTGCGCATCGACCAGACGAGGGCCACCGCGTGCCCGCCGTTGTCCCGGACCACGCCCTTCGGCCGCCCGGTGGTGCCCGATGTGTAGAGGATGTACAGCGGATCGGTCGCCGCGACCGATACCGGCTCGGTCGCGGGCGCGTCGCGGATGACGTCGTCCCAGTCGAGCCACTGCGCCGCCACGGCCTCCGTCGCACGCGGAGAGTGCTCGGTGGCGGGTTGCGGCGGCGCGAAATCGATGGTGTCGAAGGTGCCGAACCCCGGTCGCTGCTTGACGATCACCGTGCGCGGCGCGGTGGTCGCGGCCAGTTCCAGAGCTTGCACCACGATCGGCGGATACTCGACCTTCCGGCTCGGCTCCAGCCCCCCGGATGCTGTGATGATCAACACCGGCTCCGCGTCATCGATGCGTGCGGCCAGCTCCGGCGCGGCGAAGCCGCCGAACACCACCGAGTGCACCGCGCCGACGCGCGCGCAGGCCAGCATCGCGATCACCGCCTCCGGGATCATCGGCAGGTAGATCACCACGCGGTCGCCGCTCGAAACACCGAGCCGCAGCATCGCTCCCGCGAAACGGGACACCGCTGCGAGCAGCTCCGCGTAGGTGTAGACGCCCCTGGCGCCGGTCATAGCGGAGTCGTATATTAGTGCGGGTTGATCGGCGCGACCGGCATCTGTGGGGGCAGTCGGATACACGTGCCGGTCGAGTGCGTTGTAGGAGGTATTGAGGCGGGCATCGGGAAACCACCTGGCCGCTGGGCGAGCGTTGGTGTCGACGATCTGAGTCGGTGGTACGTCCCAATCGATCGCTTCGGCCGCGTCGGCCCAGAACTCGGCGGGATCCACCAAGCTGGTCTGATAGGCCGGTCGGTACTCCTGCCACACGTTCAAACCGTGACTCCCTAGCCTCGCCTCGATAGATCCGGTTGATTGTGGCAGACTTCACGCGACGCCCGGACGGGTGCCGCGACCTTCGGTTTTGCCTGAAATTGGCAGGTCAAGGATTGCGGCATCACGCCAAGCCACCCAAGAAGTTATTGATCCGTTAGAATCTGATGTCACTTATTTGGGCCGTCGTAGGACGTTTCTCGGGCCAGCCGCAGTTCTCGGCCAGCTCCACCTGTCGAGCCATGCATACGATCGTGGAGGCTCGGCTGATGGTGCTCGGCAGAGGCCAGTTTGGAAAGTGAGTGGGACATGCGTGACGCCGCTAGGTCCGGCAGTAAGCGCTGGGCGCTCGGCAACTGGGACCTGCGCTGGAAGGTGACGGCGGTGCTCGCCGTGCCACTCGCGGTCGCGGTCGGGCTCGGTGTGTCCAGGATCTCATCGGAGTTCGGGGAATCGAGCCGACTCGCCGACATCAGCGAGAACGTGGCCGCCATCCCTGTGGTCACCGGGCTCAGCGCGCAAACCGCCACCACCGCGGCCTCGCAAATGATCTCGCTGGGGGCCAACCAGTCCGTGGTGACCGACCAGAATCTCACGGATCTGGACAAGGCGATCGCCGATGTCGAGAAATCGATCGGCAAACTCGAGAGCGTGCCGGGCGCACGCGAGGCCCTCGACAGCATGCTCACTCAGGCCAAGGGTGTGCGTGCCCAGGGCAAAGCGGTCACCACCGGCCCGCCATCCGGCACCCTCGCGCTGATCGACCGCGTCCGCAACGACAGCGTGCACATCGTCGAGGCCACGGTCGGCCAGGTCAGCGATTCCGGGGTGGACGTCGCCAAACTGCGGCTGGTCGATTCGGTCAACACCCGGGCCGCCCTGGTCAACGAAGTCGCGGCCCTCCCGGAGGTGCTGCGCAGCCCGCAGGCCGGCGTGCAGAGCTTCCTGATCGCGTCCAGCACCGAGCGCGCACTGCTCAACGTGCTGGCGCACCGTTTCCCCGACGGCGACACCTCGATCGCCGACCTGCGCGCGGGCGTCGACACCAGGATCGCGCTGCTGACCAGTCCGCAGTCCCAAGCGGGCCAGCTCCCGATCGGTGACCTGAAGAAGTCGATGACCGACAGCCTCGCCGTGTACGAGCACGTCGTCGGCAAGGCGACCAAGGACATCGACGCCGCGATGCAGTCGCTGGTGTCCACCGCGCAGGGCGGGGCATGGACCTACACCGCGGTCGTCATCGCGACCATCCTCGCCGCACTCCTGCTCGCGGTGTTCGTCGCCCGCTCGATGATCGTCCCGCTGCACCGGCTGCGCTTGGCCGCGTTGCGCGTCGCCGAGAGCGATCTGCCGCAGGAGGTTGCGCAGCTGCGCAACGGTGCCTCGCCGGAAGAGGTGCCACTGGAACCGATGCCGGTGCGCAGCACCGAGGAGATCGGTCAGCTGGCCCGTGCGGTCGACGACATCCATGGCCAGGCACTGCGTCTGGCGAGCGAGCAGGCGAAGATTCGTTCGCAGGTCAACGACATGTTCGAGACCCTGGCGCGGCGGTCGAAGTCGCTCGTCGACCATCAGCTCACGCTCATCGAGGCGATGGAGTACGACGAGAAGGACCCGCGTCTGCTGGAGAACCTGTTCCGGCTCGACCACCTCGCGGCACGTATGCGCCGCAACGGGGACAACCTGCTCATTCTCGCCGGCACCAGGCAGCGCCGCGCCAAGTCCGCTCCGGTCGAGATCGGCGACGTGCTGCGCGCCGCGATCTCCGAGGTCGAGGACTATGAGCGCGTGAAACTCGGCGCTACGCCGCGCGGTTCGCTGAAGGAGCCGGCCGCCTCCGACCTCGCGCACCTGTTCGCCGAGCTGTTGGACAACGCGTTGCGCGCCTCGCCGCCGGAGACCGACGTCAAGTTCACTTTCGCGCAGGCGCATGACCAGGGCCTGCTCATCGAGGTCGCCGACCGTGGCATCGGTATGCCGCCCGCGGAGATGGCCGACATCAACCGGCGCCTGGAGCAGACCGCCGAGCCCGGGCCCGACACCGCTCGCCACATGGGTCTGTTCGTGGTCGGCAGGCTCGCCGAGCGACATGGCCTCACGGTGCGGTTGCGACCGACCTTCGACACCGCTCGCGATCCGGGCGTGACCGTGACCGTGCACGTGCCGGTCGGGTTGATCGTCGCGGGTAAGCCGATCGCTGGGCAGCCCGTCACCCCGCAGCCCGCCACCCCGCAGCTGGCCACACCGCAGCGTTCACCGGCGGCGTCGTCCATGCAGATGCGGGCGGTCACGCGCACCCCGGGTGGGAATGTCATGGTCACCGTAGATCCCGGGGTGAGCGGCCCCATTCCGGTCACCGACTCCGTGGGTTCCGCGTCCATCGCGCCGCCGAGCGCTCCGGCTCCCACCGGTCCCGGCGGTCTTCCGCAGCGGCAGCCCGGCACGGCGATGTCGTCGGGTCTGCGTGCGGAGGGCCAGCAGTCGAGCACGAGCCTGCGCCCCGCGTCGGGGCAGTCCGCGAACAGCCCGCAGCGCGGCAAACTCGCCGCGGTCAACCTCCCCAAGCGCACCCTCGCGCCCGGCGGTCCGCCGCCGCGTCAGCCGGGTGTTCCGGCCGAACCGACCGCCGCGGGTCTGCCACAGCGGGACCCGAACTCGGGTGGACTGCCGCAGCGGCAGCCGGGCGCCAATGGCGTGCCACAGCCGAGTGTCGGTCTGCCACAGCGTCAGGTGGGATCGAACGGCGTTGCGCCCCGCGACCCGTCATCGAACGGCCTGCCGCAAGGCGAGCCTGGGGCAGGTGGTCTACCGCAGCGTGAGCCGGGCGCCACGGACCTGCCGTCGCGTCAGCCGGGCGGCACCGGCTTGCCGCAGCGTCAGCCAGGGATGAGCGGTGTGCCGCCGTATGAGTCGGCACTTGGTGGTCTGCCGCAGCGCGAGCCCGGCGTCACCGGCCTTCCGCCCCGACAGCCCGCGCCGAACCTACCCCAGCGCGACGCGACGCCCAGCGGTTTGCCGCAGCGCGATTCCGGTGCTCATAGTCTCCCGCAGCGTGCGTCCGGCGATGGTTCGCCGCCGCGTGAGCCGGGTTCCGGTGCTTTGCCCTCGGTAAGTGGTCTGCCGCAGCGGGATTCAGCTGCTACTGGTTTGCCGCCGCGTGATTCGGCGTTGGGTGGTTTGCCGCAGCGTGCGTCGGGCAATGGTTTGCCGCAGCCGGATTCCGGTGCGCATGCGCTGCCGCAGCGTGCGTCCGGCGATGGTTTACCACAGCGCGAGCCGGGTTCCGGTGCTCTGCCTTCGGTGGGTGGTCTGCCGCAGCGGGATTCAGCTGCTGCTGGTTTGCCGCCAAGTGATTCGGTATTGGGTGGATTGCCGCCGCGTGATTCGACCGCTACGAGTTTGTCGTCGCGTGATTCCGGTGCGCACAGTCTTCCGCAGCGTGCGTCGGGCAATGGTCTGCCGCAGCGTGATTCCGGTGCGCATGCGCTGCCGCAGCGTGCGTCCGGCGATGGTTTACCACCGCGTGAGCCGGGTTCCGGTGCTTTGCCCTCGGTAGGTGGTCTGCCGCAGCGGGATTCAGCTGCTACTGGTTTGCCGCCGCATGATTCGGCCTCAGGTGGTTTGTCGTCGCGTGATTCCGGTGCGCACAGTCTTCCGCAGCGTGCGTCGGACAATGGTTTGCCACCGCGTGAGCCGGGTTCCGGTGCTTTGCCCTCGGTAAGTGGTTTGCCGCAGCGGGACCCAGCTGCTACTGGTTTGCCGCAGCGGGATTCAGCTGCTACTGGTTTGCCGCCGCATGATTCGGCCCTAGGTGGTTTGCCGCAGCGGGATTCCGGTGCCCATAGTCTTCCGCAGCGTGCGTCGGGTAACGGTTTGCCGCAGCGCGAGCCGGGTTCCGGTGCTCTGCCCTCGGTAGGTGGTCTGCCGCAGCGGGATTCAGCTGCTACCGGTTTGCCGCCGCGTGATTCGACGCTGAGTGGTCTGCCGCAACGTGATTCGACGCTGGGTGGTCTGCCGCAGCAGGCGCCCACACCGCCGAGCCCGCCGCAGCGGGAGGGTGGGCTCACCGGCTTGCCGCAGCGTCAGCCGGGCGCCCAGGCGCCGCAGCGGCAGCCTGTGCCGCCGGGAGTCGCTCTGCCGCAACGGGACCGCGGTGGCCAGCACGCCGCGAGCGCCGAACAGTCGGAAAGCCTGGCTGGACGCGATCCCGGCAAGCACAGCTTTCGGTCCAACCCGGCGAAGACGGCCTCGTTTTTCCAAACCAGGTTGCAGCCCACGGTGGAGCCGGAGCCGGTGATGGGCGGGACGCCGATCTTCGCCGAAATGATGTCGGCGTGGCTGTCGGACCCCAACGCGGATCGCTCGCAGGCGGCCGTCGGCTTCGATTCGCCGGGCGACGAAGGGTGGCAGGCGGCTCGCCGCGCGAGCGAGGCGCAATCCGAGACGAGGACGGCCGCGGGTTTGCCCCAACGCAATCCAGGCGGGAGGCTTGTTCCGGGTGGCGTCAGCGGTGCGGCCGATCGGGCGCCGCGTCGCGACCCAGAAACGATCAGGTCCAGCTTGAGTCGTCACCAGCAGGGCGTCCGGGATGGCCGCGCAATGAGAGCAATGAACCTAACCGGAGATAAAGGAGACCGATGAACCCCGATCTAGGTGGTACGAACCGTCAGCTGGATTGGCTGGTTTCGAACTTTGCCAACGAGGTTCCGGGTGTGGCCCATGCTGTCCTGGTCTCGGCTGACGGCCTACTCATGGCCGCGAGTGCCCAGTTGCCCGTCGATCGCGCCGAACAGCTCTCGGCCGTGACGGCTGGTCTGGCCAGTCTGTCGGTCGGCGTCTCGAATCTGTTCGAGGGCGGCACCGTGTTGCAGTCCGTCGTCGAGATGGAACACGGCTACCTGCTACTCATGGCTGTTGGCGACGGCTCCTATCTCGCAGTGCTGACCAACACCTCGTGTGACATCGGTCAGGTCGGTTACGAGATGGCTTTGTTGGTCGAGCGTGTTGGTCAGACTGTTCAGGCCACGCCACGCGTCACGATGGGTTCCTGATGGTCGGATGGATATAGAAGATCACCGCGTGGGAAGCGCCGAGCCGAGCCTCGTACGCCCGTACTCACTGACCGCGGGCCGGACCAGGCCCGCGGTCGAACTGGCGTTGGAAGCCCTCGTCGCATCGCATCCGGTTGCCCTGGAACGGCAGTTCGAACTGACCAACATCGAGACGTCCATCGTGGAGTTGTGCAGAGAATCGCCGTCCGTTGCCGAGGTAGCAGCCCGACTGGGTATCCCTATTGGGGTAGCCCGCGTGCTCGTCGCCGACCTGATCGAGGCCGGACACGTACGCGTTTCGGCGACTTTGAAAGACGATTCCAGCGACGATGAACGTCGCGAGCTGATCGAAAGGGTTCTCAGTGGACTCCGGCGTATTTGATTCGACGGCACAGGTCGACACCCGTACCAGCAAGCCGACATCGGCGAAGATTGTGGTCGCGGGTGGTTTCGGCGTGGGGAAGACCACGTTGGTGGGTGCCGTCTCGGAGATCGTTCCGCTGCGCACCGAGGCGTTGGTGACCAATGCCAGTGCCGGAATCGACAACCTGACCGGCATTCCGATGAAGTCGACCACCACGGTGGCGATGGACTTCGGCCGAATCAGCCTCGCCGATGACCTGGTGCTGTATCTGTTCGGTACCCCTGGCCAGTATCGATTCTGGTTCATGTGGGACGACCTGATTCGCGGCGCCATCGGCGCCGTGGTGCTGGTGGACACGCGCAGGCTGGAGGAGAGCTTCGCGGCCGTCGATTACTTCGAAGCGCGGGGCCTACCGTTCCTGGTGGCGCTCAACGAATTCGACGACTCGCCGCGGTACCCGATCGAGGACATTCGGCAGGCGCTCGCCGTGCCCGCCGATGTGCCGATCATGTCCGTCGATGCCCGTCGGCGTGAGCCTGCCAAGCAGGCGCTGGTCGCGCTCACCGAGTACGCCCTGCGCAAGGTTATGCAGGGCTACTGAGTGCTGGTGCGGCACGCCGACGCTCTGGGTAGGGCCGGATAGGCTCGCCCGGTGCGTACTTCGGCGCGGGCGCTACTCGGGCAACTGCTGGACGCGGACTCGTTCATCAGCTGGGACCGGCCACCGGTGACGGTGGCCGCGGCCCCGCGGTATCGCGAGGCCTTGCGGAAGGCGGCGGTGGCGGCGGGTACCGATGAATCGGTGCTCACCGGGGAGGGGCGGCTGCGCGGTACTCGCGTGGCCGTGATCGCTTGCGAGTTCGGGTTCCTGGCCGGTTCGATCGGCGTCGCCGCGGCGGAGCGAATCGTTGCCGCGGTCGAGCATGCCACCGCGCTCGGTGTACCGCTGATCGCTTCACCGACGTCGGGCGGCACCCGGATGCAAGAAGGCACTGTCGCTTTCGTGCAGATGGTGAAGATCGCCGGTGCGGTCGCGGCGCACAAATCGGCCGGCCACCCGTACCTGGTCTACCTGCGCAATCCCACGATGGGCGGGGTCTTCGCCTCGTGGGGCTCGCTGGGCCACATCACGTTCGCCGAGCCCGGTGCGTTGATCGGCTTTCTCGGGCCGCGGGTCTACGAGGCTTTATACGGCACGCCGTTTCCGGAAGGCGTGCAGACTGCTGAGAACCTCTACCGCCGGGGCGTCATCGACGGGGTGCTGCCGGTACCTGTTTTTCGTCGCATCGCCCACCGTGCGCTGAGCGTGTTCAGTGGTGTCCAGCTGCCCGATCCCGCCGCGGTGCCAGGTGTCGGCACGCAGGCCACGGTTGCCTCTGCTGCGCAACGGACGTCGCGGCAGCCACTACCAACGGCGCCCGCGCAGGGGGCTCGCGCCCGTGATTCGAACGTCGCCGCGACGAACAACTCTGAGGACAATCCGGTCTGGCAGTCGGTCCTGATTTCGCGCCGCCCGCAACGACCGGGACTGCGCGAGCTCTTACGTCAGGTGACGCAACGGGTTCCGCTCAGCGGCACCGGCCAGGGCGAATCGGACCGAACGGCCATCCTCGCGCTGGGACGTTTCCGTGGGCAACCGTGTGTGGTGTTCGGGCATGACCGGCGCGGCCAACAAGGCGAGAACACCATGGGGCCGGCCGCTCTGCGCGAGGCGCGGCGCAGTATGGCGCTGGCCCAGCAGTTGCGGCTGCCGCTGGTGCTGGTCATCGACACGGTGGGTGCGGCGCTGTCGAAGGAAGCCGAGGAACGCGGTCTCGCACCCGAAATCGCCCGCTGCATAGCGGATCTGGTGACGTTGGACACCCCGACGGTCTCGGTGCTGCTCGGTCAGGGCACCGGCGGCGGTGCGCTGGCGCTGCTGCCGGCCGACCGGGTGCTCGCCGCCACGCACGCCTGGTTGGCTCCGCTGCCGCCGGAAGGTGCCAGCGCCATCGTGTTCCGCGACACCGATCATGCCCCGGAACTCGCTGCGGCCCAGCGAATCAGTTCCGCGGATCTGCTAGCCGACGGTGTGGTCGACCGCATCGTGCCCGAGCTTCCCGATGCCGCGGACGAGCCGGTGGACTTCGCCCGCCGAATGGTCGCCGCGATCGCGAACGAACTCGCGATGCTGCGCGCCCGGCCGGAAGCGGAGGTGCTCGCAGCGCGGCAGTTGCGTTACCGGAGGTTGGGACTTCCCGTCTGACGCGGGCTGAGCGCCGCGCTGCCGCTGGCACATTCGGTCTGTCCGGCAAATTGTGAGTCAACACGCCCGAAGGCGTAATTGACGGTTCGCCGCCGCGCTTCTACGGTCGGAAGGTGACCTTCAGTAGCGAGACCAACACCGCTCCTCCGATCGTGCTCAGCGATGGGAACGTGATCCCGCAGCTCGGCTTCGGTGTGTTCCAAGTGCCGGACGACGACGTCTTCGCGGCGGTCACCACCGCGCTAGAGGTGGGTTATCGCAGCATCGACACCGCCGCGATCTACGGGAACGAGGAGGGCACGGGTCGTGCGATCCGGGAATCCGGACTGACCCGGGACGAGATCTACGTCACGACCAAGCTGTGGAATTCCGAGCAGGGCTACGACTCCACGCTGCGCGCCTTCGACGCCAGCATCGCCAAGCTCGGCTTGGACTACCTCGACCTCTACCTCATCCACTGGCCGGTGGCCGCCGCGGACCGGTTCATCGATACCTTCCGTGCCTTCCAGGCGCTGAAGTCGCAGGGACGGATCAAGTCGATCGGCGTCTCGAACTTCACGGTCGCGCACCTGCAGCGGCTGATCGCCGAAACCGGTGAGATCCCGGCGGTGAACCAGATCGAGCTGCACCCCAGGCTGGCGCAGCGCGAGCTGCGTGAGTTCCACGCCGCGAACGGGATCGCCACCGAGGCGTGGAGCCCGCTCGGTCAGGGCACCGTGCTCGATGACAGCACCATCACCGCGGTGGCGGCGGCGGTCGGTCGCACTGCGGCGCAGGTGATCATTCGCTGGCACCTGCAGCTGGGCAATGTCGTCATCCCGAAGTCGGTCACACCGTCGCGGATCGCCGAGAATTTCGACGTGTTCGACTTCGAGCTCACCCCGGAGCAGATGAACGCGATCAGCGCACTGGACAGCGGCTCGCGTGTCGGTCCGGACCCGGAAAGCTTTACTCTGGGTCTGATCAACTGATCTCGCGCTCGGCCGTCAGCGCAGTCCGAGATGCTCGGTGAGTTCGACGGGGGCCGCGTCGCGTCCCGCGCGATCGGCGCCGACCGTGCTCGCTGACGGCCCGTAACCGACCAGCGTGGGTCGGCGCCTACCTGTGTGGCCAGGCGCCTGGTCGTGGTGACCCCTCCGCCTGGTCCGCGCAGTCGCAGTGGCGCCGTCGCCGAGCCGGGCGGCAGTGTTTCCGCGAAGGGCATACCGGGCAGATCGTGCACGCCGTTGACCCTTTCCAGGGGCAGCGCGGGCCCGCGGAACTGCCAGGCACCGCCGGGGCCGGGGCGCGGTCGACGAGCAGATAGTGCCGCTCGGGGCGCAGCCCGAGGCGACGCAGGTGACAACCGGCCGACAGCCCCGCCTGACCAGCGCCGATCACCAGAACATCGAAGTCGGTCGGCGCAGCTGGTGATGGTGTCGCCTGCCGGGGAAAGGGCGGTCGGCTGTGGCAGAGTGAAGAGATCGGAGAGATCGTTCAGTCGGGGAGGTCGGATGCTCGGCGTCAGCCGCGATGGTGAGGTGGTCACCATCGAACTTCAGCGGGAAGAGCGCCGCAACGCGCTCAACCACGAACTGGTGACGCTGCTGCGCGAAGCCGTCCTCGCTGCCGTCGCCGAGCAGGCCCGGGTCATCGTGTTGACCGGGCACGGCTCGGCATTCAGTGCGGGAGCCGATCTGTCCGGGGTGCACTCCGGCGATTTCCTGTCCGGGTTGCTGGAGACTTTGCACACCATCGAATCGGCCCCGATCCCGGTGATCTCGGCGATCAACGGTCCCGCGATCGGCGCAGGCGTGCAACTTGCCCTTGCCTCGGACCTGCGGGTGATCTCGCCGGAGGGATATGTCGCGATTCCCGCGGCGAAGTTGGGCATCACGGTGGATCGGTGGACCGTCCGCAGACTGGCGGCGCTCATCGGCGGCGGTCCGGCCAGGACCGTGCTGCTCGGGGCGGAGCCGATCTCGGCCGAGGACGCCTACCGCTTCGGGTTCGCCAACCGGATCGGCGGGCTCGCCGACGCGCAAGCCTGGGCGAAGCAGATCGCGGCTCTGGCCCCGCTGTCGCTGCGCCACATGAAGCTGGTGCTCAACGACGACGGGACGCGTGATCCGGAAACCGCTCAGCAGCGCGCGGCGCTGGAGGCGGCATGGTCGAGTGAGGATGCCAAGGAGGGACGTTTGGCCAGGCAGGAAAAGCGCGCCGCGAAGTTTGTGGGGCGATGATGGGTATTCGGCGCATCGTGGGCGCCGCCGCGGGCGCGCTCGGCATCACGTGGGTGGTCCGGGCGGTGTGGGGTATCCCATCGGCGATGGGCGCATCGATTTCGGCGATCCAGCCCTACGCCGTGGGCGCTACGAGCTATCGAAATCGGCAGTTCCACAACACCGAACCCAGTAGTCAGGTGGTGGTGGGCTCGGCACCTTCGCTGTTGATCTCGGCGCTGACCCAGCGGAACGTGGGCAGGCCGCGCGGAACCATTCCGCTGGCGCCGCCCCGGCCGCCGAGTGCGGCGTCCGCTCTCGCGGTCACCTGGTACGGCCATGCCACGACGCTGATCGAGGTCGACGGGTACCGAATTCTCACCGATCCGGTATGGAGCGAACGGGTTTCGCCTTCGGCGGTGGTCGGGCCCGCGCGCCTGCATCCGGTGCCGCAGCTGTTGTCCGAGCTGCCCCCGGTCGACGTGGTGGTCATTTCGCACGACCACTACGACCACTTGGACAAGGAAACCGTCCGGGAACTGGTGGCGCGCCAGAGCGCGCCGTTTCTCGTGCCGCTCGGCATCGGCGCGCATCTGCGGCATTGGGGTGTCCCGGAGCATCGGATCATCGAATTGGATTGGGGCGCTTCGGTATCGCTGGCCGATCTCGGCCGGGATCGGGACGGTGGGGATCTGACGCTGACCTGTACCGAGGCGCGGCACTTCTCCGGACGCGGCCTGCTGCGCAACACCACCCTGTGGGCTTCGTGGTCGATCGTGGGTCCGACGCGTCGCGCCTACTTCGGCGGCGACACCGGGTACACGAAGGCGTTCGCCGCGGCGGGCGCGGCGCTCGGCCCGTTCGACCTGACGTTGCTGCCCATCGGCGCTTACGACGCGCGCTGGCCGGACGTGCACATGAACCCCGAAGAGGCGGTCCGTGCGCACGCCGATCTGTGCGGCGGCGACCCCGGCTACGGCCTGTTCGTGCCCATCCACTGGGCGACGTTCAACCTCGCCTTTCACGGTTGGTCCGAGCCGGTCGGACGGATGGTGGCGGCGGCACGGGCGGCGGAGACCGCCGTCGCGGTACCGATGCCGGGTCAGCGGGTCGATCCGATGAGCACGCCACCGGGGGATCCCTGGTGGGAGAATGTTGGTTGAACGATTCCGGCTGGTTGGCGACAGGAAGGATGGACGGCGATGAGTTTCGCGGACACGCTCAAAGGTCTGGTCGACAAGGGGAAGGACGCGGCGGCCAAAAACGCCGACAAGATCAACCAAGCGGTCGACAAGACCGGTGACTTCATCGACCAGAAGACGCACGGCAAGTACACGGACAAGATCGCCAAGGGCAAGGAGGCCGCCAAGAAGGTGGTCCCGCCGGATCAGTCCGGGCCGCACGCCTGAGCCGGGGGCGCAGGCCGTCGTGCGGTCTGCGCCGCTGGACTGCGAAGATCGTGACCCGCCGAGTGTTCGGTGCTGTCGAGGTTGAGCTGAGCAACCTCGACAAGGTGCTGTACCCGGCGACCGGAACCACCAAAGGCGAAGTCATCGCCTACTATTCGGCGATCGCGCCGGCGATGCTCCCGCACATCGCGGGACGGCCGGTCACCCGCAAGCGCTGGCCCAACGGGGTCGACGAGCCGTCTTTCTTCGAGAAGAACCTCGCATCGCACGCGCCGTCCTGGATCGCGCGTCGCACGATGCGCCATTCCGGCCGCAACGTCGTTTATCCACTGATCGATGACGAGGCCGGTCTGGCCTGGGCCGGCCAGCAAGCAGCGCTGGAAATCCATGTGCCGCAATGGCGTTTCGATGACGATCGGATGGGTCCGGCGACCAGGTTGGTCTTCGATCTCGACCCGGGCGAAGGAGCGGGGCTCGCCGAATGCGCCGTGGTGGCGCTCGCGGTGCGCGACATGGTCGAGGGAATCGGGTTGCCCGCGTTCCCGGTGACCAGCGGAAGCAAGGGCATGCACCTCTACGTGCCGTTGGATCGGGAACTGAGCCCGGGTGGCGCGTCCACGGTCGCCAAGCAGGTGGCCACGAATCTGCAACGGCTGCACCCGGATCTGGTCACCGCGACAATGGCGAAGTCGGCTCGCGGCGGCAAGGTCTTCCTGGACTGGAGCCAGAACAACCCGTCCAAAACCACTATCGCGCCCTACTCGCTGCGCGGGCGCAGGCAGCCCGATGTCGCCGCGCCGCGTACCTGGAAGGAGATCGAGAACCGGAAGAAGCTGCGGCAGTTGCGGTTCGATGAGGTGCTGGCCAGGTACCGGGCGCGGGGCGATCTGCTGGCGGAGGTGGATCCGCCTCTTTCGCAGGGCGGCTCGGCGCGGTCGGGTTCGGACGCGCTGACGAGATATCGCTCGATGCGGGACCCGTCCCGTACCCCCGAGCCGATACCGGTCGAGTCCCCGGAGCCGGGGGCGAACAACCGCTATGTGGTGCAGGAACACCATGCGCGGCGGCTGCACTGGGACGTGCGGCTGGAGCGTGACGGTGTGCTGGTGTCCTGGGCGGTGCCGAAGGGACCGCCTACCGCACCCGATCAGAACCGGCTCGCGGTGCACACCGAGGACCATCCGCTGGAGTATCTCGAGTTCCACGGCGCCATCCCGAAGGGCGAATACGGCGCCGGTGCGATGACGATCTGGGATCACGGCACCTACGACACCGAGAAATGGCGTGCCGACGAGGTTATCGTCCAGTTCCACGGCACGCGGCTCACCGGTCGGTACGCGCTGATCCAGACCAACGGAAACCAGTGGCTGATGCACCTGATGCGCGAGCAGAGCGGTGCCGAGGAACCCGGCGCCGGGACGGCCGCCGGCTCTGGCCGCGTCATCCGGCCACCGAGTACCGCTTCGCGGCTTCCGCGCGGGCTGGCGCCGATGCTGGCGACGCCCGGAAACGTCGCGGACCTCGGCGCCGACGACTGGTGCTTCGAGACGAAGTGGGACGGGTTCCGGTTGATCGCCGAGATCGATTCCGGTGCGATCACCTTGCGTAGCCGGGCGGGCAACGTGGTGACCGATCGCTATCCCGGGATCACGGTTCTGGCCCGGGAACTCGCCGGGCACAGCGTGGTGCTGGACGGGGAAGCGGTGGTCTTCGACGATCACGGTGTTGCCAATCTCGGTCTGCTGCAGGCCGGGGCGGCGCGGGCGGTGTTCGTCGCCTTCGACGTGCTGTTTCTGGACGGCACGTCGTTGCTGCGCAAACGATATGCGGATCGGCGCCGGGTGCTGGAGGCACTGGCCGCGAACGCCCCTTCGCTGCTGGTGCCGCCACGACTGGACGGTCCGGGCGCCGAGGCGATGCGCTACAGCCAGGAGCACGGCCTGGAGGGTGTGATCGCGAAGCGCGAGGATTCGGTGTACCTGCCGGGCAAGCGGGGGCACGCGTGGGTGAAGCAGCGCAATTGGCGTACTCAGCAGGTGGTGATCGGGGGATGGCGGCGCAGTGCGGCACGGAATTTCAAATCCTTGCTGGTCGGCATTCCGCACGACGGGCAGCTGTACTACGTCGGGCGGGTCGGCACCGGGTTCAGCGAGCCGGACCTGCGGGAGCTGGCGGCGCAGTTACGCAAGTTGGAGCGAAAGACCTGCCCGTTCGACAACGAACTCACCGCCGAGGAGCGCAAGGAGGCGGTGTGGGTGTCCCCGAAACTCGGCGGCACCGTGCGATTCATGAATTGGACGGAGGCGGGCAGGTTGTGGCACCCGGCGTGGCTCGGTGCCGCATCGGCGGCGCCGCACACTGGGTAGAGTGCGTCCGTCGGCGCGAAAACCAGGAGTGCACGGTGGATTTCAAAGACCTCGCCGGTAAGGCGTTGGAGTTGGCCCAGAACAACGCGGACAAGGTGGATGCGGTCATCGACAAGGTGGGCGATCTCGTCGACGAGAAGACCGGTGACAAGTTCGCGGGCCAGGTGGACGCGGCCCAGGACGCGGCGAAGAAGGCGCTGCGTCAGCAGTGACGTCGACCCGCGGACGACCGCGGCGACGGGCGTGACCTCCGATCGACCCGTTGCCCGGGCCGATCCCACGGCAGTACCGTTGATAACCAGAGGTGGGAGTGGGTCGGCGCCGACGGCACCCGCGCACTGCGGCCTCGCCGGAGTGGGGAGGCCTTGATGAAGCAGGCGCGTCATCGAACTGTGGTCGCGGCCGTTCTGCGTGCCGTCCTATCGGCCCTGACCGTTCTGATTCTCGGCGTGGCCGGTGCTCCCGTGGCAGCCGCCGAGCTGCCGCCCCCGGACTACGACCCGTTCTACGCGGCGCCCGCCGACCTCGACTCGTCCTGGAACGGCGCTGTCCTCGATGCGCGTCCGATCGCGTTGTTGGGGCTGCCGCTGCCGATCTCGGCATGGCAGGTGAAATATCGGACCACCGATTCCAGCGACCGCCCCGCGGCCGACGTGGCGACCGTGCTGGTGCCGATGCTGCCGTGGTTCGGCCCTGGCGCTCGGCCGTTGCTGTCCTACCAGGTCCCCGAAGACAGTCTCGGCACGCGCTGCGCGCCGTCGTACGCGCTGCGCGGAGGCTGGGATACCGGCGCGGTCAACACCCTGATCGATACGCCGTTCATGGCGGAGGCGCTGCGCCGCGGGTGGGCCCTCGTAGTCGGTGACTATGAGGGACCGCAGTCCCGGTTCCTGGACGGAGTCAACTCCGGACGGGGTGTGCTGGATGGCATCCGGGCCGCCCGCGACTTCCCGGCGGCCGCACTCGGACCCGGGACTCCGATCGGCGCCTGGGGATATTCCGGCGGCGCCTTTGCCACACTGTGGGCCGCGCAGATCCAACCCGAGTACGCGCCGGACGTTCGCTTCGCCGGGATCACCTCCGGTGGCGTTCCGGCGGATTGGCCTGCTATCGCCCGCCACGCGGACGGCACCGCGCAGGCCGGGCTGGCGTTGCTCATCGTGTTCGCCATCGCCCGCAACGATCCCGGCGCGGGCGTGCTGGAGCTGCTCAACGATCGTGGCCAGGCGGCGCTGATCGAGAACAGTGCGGCCTGTGGGTCCGACCTCGTGCCCAAATATTTCGGGGCGCGCGTCGACGACTTCGCCACCGTTGCGAACCTGCTGTCGCATCCGGCCTTTCGCGCCGCGACCGCCGCGCAGGAACTCGGCAGCAGCGCGCCGACCGCGCCGACGTACCTCTACCACAGCATCACCGACGATGTGATTCCCGTGGCGGGGTTCACCGACCTGCTCGGCCGTTACTGCGCGCAGGGAGCGACCATCACGTCGGTGCACTCGATGCTGCCCAGCCACAATCCGGCGGCGATCGGCGAGGCGCCGGCGGCGATGAACTTCCTGGCGGACCGGTTTGCTGGGGTCCCGGTCGCTCCGGGGTGCCATGCGCGCTAGGTACACACCCGGTGCCCGGGAGAGCGCACCGAATCGCAGGTGATCCGGTGCGTATCGCGGCCCCGGCGCGGATCAGTTCTGCGGACGGCCGGTAGCGTCCGTCCACTTGGTCGTGCCCGGTGCGGCATTGAGGGTGCTGAGCAGGTCGATCCCCGCGACGATCAAGGTCGGTCCACCGGCGACGATGGTGCCGATGACGGCGCCGACGCCCGCACCCGTGATGACGCTGGCGACCACGGTGGGACCGCCGACGATTCCGGTGAGCCCGACCAGCGCGCCGATGACTGTGCCGATGAACCCGCCGACCGCGGTGGCGATGCCGAATTGCGAAAGGAACGACTGCATGGCGAGCTGGTTCTCCGACGGCGAGGCGATCGGCGTGGCGACCGGGTGCGCCTGTGCCGCGTCCTTGACGACCGTCAACTCCAGCACCCGGCCGTCGTCGCGCACGGCGTACGGCATCGGGTACTCGAGCCCGTCCTGACGAAATGTGAGTGGCAAAGTGAGCGCGACGTTTCCGGCTTCGTCTTTGATGCCGACGGCGTCGCCGTGCACGTCGAACGTGCCTGCGGTGAGCGTCGTGACGATCCGGTTCTCGATCAGGTGCGCCTCGTATCCGATATTCGGCACCGGCGGCGTGGCAGGTTCCGCGTGCGCGGCGCCCGCACCTACCGTGAGCGCCGCGACGAGGGGCACAACTGCGGAGGCGACTTTCCGGAGAATCATTCCCTGGTTTCCAATCTTCATCAGGTCTGCAGCATTTGAGAACGCGGCACGCACCGGGATTCTTTCCCCCATCGGCGCGTACATCCGTGATGTGATTCAGGAGACAGCTACTTCCGGGTGATACTGTACTGCGGCCAGAGGGGTTTGGATCACCAATTGAGCGGGTAATCTTTTCTCTTCGGCGCTTGTGATGGGTTATAGCTCATGGCTATTCGAATGTCGCGGTGTTTTGCCCAGCACCGGTCGGGCCGCTCTGGCACAGCGGAGTCGTCTCGGTGGCCCGTGCTATCGGCCTGGTCCGCGGCGGATCGGCGGACGTCGGCTCCACAAAATTTCGCCAGGATGGGATCGGGCTAGCAATCAGTTGGCAGCCGGCATTGACCAGCTCAGACCAGCAGGTGCCCGGCGACTGCGCCGAGGCAGGCTGCGACGACCACGACCAGGGCGAAGGCATCGCGACGGCCCGGCGAGCCCGGATCGGCGGTGAGCTGTCCGGTCCCGCCACGTGCGGTGATCGCCTCGCCGAGCTCACCGGCGCGGCGGGTGGAAACCGCCATGGCCGCGGTGAGGATATCGATCAGGGGGTTGTCGGCGGCGCGATAGAGGAGGTTGTCTTTGGGGCGCAGGCGACGGGCTGCGCGCAGGACCCGGATTTCCTCGATGAGCAGGGGAAGGCCGCGCAGGGTCAGCGCGACGACGACGGCCCATTCGTCCACCGGCACCCGAAGTTTGCGTAATGGCGCGCCCAATTTGGCCAGCGCGGGTGCGATCTCACTCATCGGCGTGGTCCACGCGATGACGAACGAGGCGGCTACCAGAATCAAGCCGAACGCCAGAACCTGCGCATAACGCAGTACCGCCGCGCCGCCGACCGGCACGTTGATCAGGGCTCCGACCGCGAGCAGCGCCCAGAACCACCACGGCAGCCGTGGCAGTGTGCCCAGCGGCAACCGGGCGACCACGCCGACGAAGAGCAGGAAGACGATCATGATGCCGAGCACCGGCCAGGACGGCAGGAACATCAGCAACAGGCTGATCAGGAAAACCCCGATCATCTTGGTGCCCGCCCACAGTCGGTGCACCGGACTGTCGACGGGGACCTGGCGCAGCAGCACAGTGCTCATGCCATCGCCTCCCCGGTGCTCCGCTCGATCATGACTACCGGGATATCCGGGTCGATTGTCAACTCGCTCATCGGGGATCTCCGTGTTCGAGGCGCCATGCCGTATCGCCGGGCGGGCGCAAGGCGGTGGACCGGGAATCGGCGGTTGCGCCGCTCGGGATGGCATCCCGCGCGGACTCGGTCGCCAGAATGCGTCCCGCCTGCAGCCGTACCGTACGGTCGCAGACCGCTGCCATGTCGGCGACATCGTGCGAGATGACGATCAGTGTCAGTCCGGAATCACGAAGCCGCGCAAGTAGTTCCACGATATCGGCCCGCCCCTCCGGGTCGAGCCCGGCAAGCGGCTCGTCGAGCACGACCACCTGGGGATGGCTGGCTACGATAGCCGCGAGCACCACCCGTTTCGCTTGGCCGCCACTGAGTTCCTCGATGGAGCGGGCAGCCAGCGACCGGTCCAGCCCCACCGCGTCCAGCGCTCGACCGACCGCGCCGGAACCGGTCGCCCGTCCGCCCCAGTCCGCGATCTCGGCGCCGACGGTCTGTTTCTGCAACTGCAGGCGGGAGTGCTGGAATGCCAGCGCGACCTGTCCGGTCTGCTTGGTGATCGGCTTCCCGAACAGTCCACAACGACCGGAACTCGGCTCGATCAGCCCGGCCATTATCCAGGCGAGGGTGGATTTGCCCGATCCGTTGCCGCCGACGACCAGCAGCGCTTCGCCGCGCCGAACCGAGAGGTCGACACCGTGCAGGGCAGCCGCTTCCCATGGCGTCGCGTGGTTGTAGGTGTGCCGTACGTCGCGCAGCTCGAGGATCGGCTCGCCGATCGGCCTGCGCCGCGCGTCGCGTACCGGGCGTGGCCACGCGGGCAGGTGCGCCACCGAGCGGCCCGCAGCCAAGTGGACGACCCGGTCGGCCGCGGTGGCGTCGGCTTCGTGATGGGTGACCAGCACGACGGCCATCGGGTGTCGCTTCGGCAGTGCCGCGAGCAACTCCACGAGCTCACGGCGCCCCTCGGGGTCGATCATCGAGGTCGCCTCGTCCGCGATCAGCAGCGCGGGCCGGCGGGCCAGCGCCGCGGCGACCGCCAGGCGCTGTTGCTGCCCTCCGGACAGCGTGGCGGTCTCCGTGGCGCCCTTTCCGCCGAGCCCGACTTCGCCGAGCAAGCCCGCCACGTCCACGTCGGCGGCGAGTTCGGGAGGCAACCCCCACACCACGTCGTCGGCGACGAGAACGCCCAAGGTCTGGCTTTCCGGCCGCTGCATCACCAGCGCCGTTCCACCCAGGCGCCCGAGCCCGGCCGCACCTGGGCGCTGCACCGATCCCGCAGTGGGCGCGAGCCCGGCGAGCAATCGCGTCAACGTCGACTTGCCCGATCCGTTGTGACCGACCACGGCGACGAACTCGCCGACGTCGATGGTCAGGTCGATGTCGCGCAGGGCGTCGTGGGTAGCGCCGGGATAGCGGAATCCGGCGCCGCGCAGCGTGACCGGTAGCGGTGCGATGGGCCGGTCGTCGTACGGCGCGTCGAGCCGGTCTCGTCCGGGCAGCCACGCGAGCCGGTCCAGCACCGAACCGAGCACGTACCAGGAGAACACCCCGGTGGCGACCATCCCGAACGCGACACCGCCGCCGACCCACACCCACCACCAGCGCAGCACCGAGTCGGCCAGATCGGCCGCGGCCTGCCCGAGCGGTTCCAGCTGCGGCTGCCGCGCCGCGAGCTCCTGGAGGCCGTGTGCGGCGTTGCGGATGTTGTCGAACAGCAGGTCGCGCGTCGCCGAGAGCAGCAGCAGCGATCCGACCGCGAACGCCGCCCAGACCAGGCCGGTCAGCAGCGCGAGGCCGAACACCGCGACGACACCGCCGCCGCGCCGCTTCACCGTGCCGATGATGCCGCCGATCGTCGCCGAGGCGACCAATCCGGTCGCGGTCACCACACCGGCCGCGACAAAGGTGACCAGCGTCGCCGCGATGGTCGCGGTGATCAGCGCGCGCAGCCGGTAGCGGTGCGCGATCAGTCCCATGGGCACAGCGGCGACCAGTTGCAGCGCGGCCGCGAACGGAATCACCGATCCGATGGTGACCAAGCCGACGGTGGCCCCGCCGAGTACGGCGCCGGTGGCCAACTCGATCGGGCGCAATGGTCCCCGTTCAGCTGGTTCGCCCGCATGGGCCAGTCCACTCACAGCACAAGTCTGCCAGCCGGCGCGCGGGACAAGGCCGCGTCGAGTTCGCCCGCTTCGGCGGTGCGCGGTTGATCAGGAGGCCGGAATGAGGGTGTAGTGCGCGGGGTCGAGGTGGCGGATGCGGCGGCGGTAGCTGGTCTGCGTCCCGGGCCAGTTGTTGGTGATGCGGCCCGCGGAATTGCGGTACCAACTCGCACAGAAGTTCCACGGCGTGCGGGCGAGGCGTTGCTGGAGGGTGGTGTTGTAGTGCTGCTCCAGATCCGCGCGCACATCGAGGCACTGGCCGGGGTGCTCGGCGAGCAGTTGGACGGCCTCGCGGATGTAGCGGGTCTGCGACTCGATCATGTAGATGATGGAGCCGGTGCCGAGATTGGTGTTCGGGCCGTAGACCAGGAACAAGTTGGGGAAAGCCGGCACCGTGATGCCGTAGTAGGCATGTGCGCCGTCGGCCCAGGCGTCGGCGAGTTCGCGGCCGGCGCGACCACGGATCCGCATCGGCCAGAGGAACTCGGTGCCCTTGAAGCCGGTGCCGTAGATGATCACGTCCACCTCGTGCACCGTCCCGTCGGCGGTGCGCAATCCAGCCGGGACGATCTCGGTGATCGACCTGGTCTCCACCTGAACGTTCGATCGGGTGAGCGCCGGGTAGTAGTCGTTGGAGAACAGGACACGCTTACAGCCGATCGGGTAGTCGGGAGTCAGTTTGTTGCGCAGGAATGGGTCGTCGACTTGTCGGGCCAGGTGCTGGCCGGCGACGCGGGCCGCGAACCGGGTGATCGCCGGCACCTCGACCAGCCCGAGCGAGAGAAATTCGGTGATCGACCACCAGCCGAACCGTTCGACCAGCAGCGCCCCCGGCACGCGGGCGAACAGGTTGTGCTGGACCGGCGTGTAATTCGTATCGAATTTCGGGACCACCCAGGCCGGCGTGCGTTGGAACACGGTCAGGTGAGCGACCCGCGGCTGAATTTCCGGAATGAACTGAATGGCGCTGGCCCCGGTGCCGATGCAGGCTACGCGTTTGCCGGTGAGATCGACCGCATGGTCCCACTCGGCCGAATGGAACGACGGGCCCGCGAAGGTGTCGGTGCCCGGGATAGCGGGAACAGCCGGGCGAGACAGCTGGCCGACCGCCGAAATCAGCACGTCGACGGTCCGGGTGCGCCCGTCCGCGGCACGGACCGTCCACTGGCCGGCGGCCTCGTCGAACTCCGCGTCGGTCACGGTGGTGTCGAAGTGGATCGCTTCGAGCACGCCGCGCCGCTCGGCGACGCCGCGCAGATAGTCGTGGATGGCGGTCTGCCCCGAGTATCGTTGCGGCCAGTCCGGCTTGGGTTCGAACGAGTACGAGTACAGGGGAGACGGCACATCGCAGGCCGCACCGGGGTAGGTGTTCGCCCGCCACACGCCACCGAGGTCGGCCGCGCGCTCCACAATGGTGATGTCATCGAAACCACAGCGGCGTAATTCGATCGCCATACCGATGCCGCCGAAGCCGGCGCCGATGATCAGGATTGATGGCCGATCGTTCGCTGTCATTCGGCATCAGCCTCCTTACTCCGACCGCGGCTATCTCCACTGTAGGAGTTCGACGCTGCCTGCATCGGTTATCGCGCGGCCTATCGTCGCGAACGCGCCGCGCTGTGCTGAACCCCTTCGCCACGGCCGCTCCGGCTCCCGATGTAGGCCAGTTCGCGGATCCTTCCGACGGCTTTGGGGACCAGTTCCACCTCCGCCGGGCGATTGAGCATCGGATCGAAATAATCGGTACGGTGCTCGGCCGACTCGGCATGCCGCAGGGTGAGTTCGGCCAGCCGCGCTCGGGGCCCGCCCAGGCGGTCGGCCGTCAGGGTGAAGCCGACCACGTGCTCGTCCAGATGGGCGTCCATCGCCGCGAGCGAGGCCGAGGCGGGTTGGTCGCCGTCCGGCTCCGCGAACAACCAGGTCGGCGCCGAATTCCCGATCCGGTAGGGCATCAGGCAGCCGTAGCGAGCGCTGGCCCACCCCCGCGCGGGTGTGAACACCAGTCGGCCCAGCAATCCTCGGCCGGTGGTGGACAACGCGAAATCCCATGGTTCGTCATCGCGGTCGAGCACCCGGAACGCGAACCCGAGCACATCGGGTAGGGCACCTGGCAGGCCCGCTCCCTTGGACAACCGTGCGATCACCGCGCGCTCGCCGCTCCCGAAGAGCGGCTCGAACTCGGGTTCCGCGTGCAAACGGCCGGACAGATGCAGGCCGTTCGGATGGAACACCCGAGCATGCCGGATCCGCGCTCCGGTCGCGAACGCGCCTTTCACCATTGCGGCTGGTAGGTCGACCATGGCGGTGCCTCCGAGTAGACGTCCGTTGTGTCTCCCGATTGCCCCGGCACGAAGGGGGTAAACCGCGCTCAGCCCGGTTGGACGCCGATCCGGCCACCCATCGGGACCGTTCGGAAATGGGTGGTCAGGCGGTAATCATCATCGATGGCGTGCAGTGCGACCGCAGGGTCCGGCGCGTAGTCCATGACGTGGTCGGGCAGGTCGAGTTCCCATTCTCCGGCCAGTACCGAGGCGGTGCTCGGCGCCACCAGCAGCGGACGCCCGGCGAACATGGTCGTCGCAGCGCAATGCGCATGCCCCGCGAGCACGGCGACGATCCGCTCGTCGGCAGCAACCAGATCGGTGAGCCGCTGCGGGTCGTCGAGTGCGATCTCGTCGATGATCGGGCTGTGCAGACGCGCCGGCGGGTGGTGCAGTGCGAGCAGGATCGGCTTGGCGGTGGGCGACGCCGCGAGCACGTCGCGCAACCAGTCGTAGGTCTCGTCGCAGAGTCGTCCGCCCGCCGCACCGGGGACGCTCGAATCGAGCAGAACGATGGTGAGATCACCGATCCGATGGACGCGGTTGATCGGCCCGCCGGAGGTGGGCTCGCCGAGCAAAGCGGTGCGGAAGCCCTCGCGGTCGTCGTGGTTGCCCGGGATCGCGTACAGCGGGATCTCGGTCTCGAAGGCGAGCTTGGCCTCGGCGTATTGCTCGTACTTCCCGGAATCGGTGATGTCCCCGGTCACCAGAATGACATCGGGTCTGCGGCGTAAGTCGGCGAGGAATGCCAGCACCCGCTGTGCACGTTCGACGTTGCGGGTGCCGAGATCGAAATGGGTGTCGCTGACCTGAGCCACCAGGATCATCGGCATTCGCTTTCGCTAGGGTTCGCTGCATTGCGTCAGAAATGTGCCCACGTCGCATCCGCGGCACCTCAACAGGCTAGTTGACCTGCGTATTGCCCGTCGTCATGACGCTCGCCACCGCCGCGGCGTGCTCATCGCTTTGTGTCCGCAGTCACAGTGTCGGTTCCCGTCTCGGCCGGACTGCGACGCTCCGCATGGCGTTTCCCGCTCCGCCGCGGCGGCGAGGCGAAGCGGAGCGGCATCTCTGGCTTTCAGCCGCGTCGAGAGTCGCTACCGGATCGTGCGGAGCAGTTCGGCTGCGTCTACGAGGTGCGCCCGTTCGGCGGATCCGCCTGCGGGAAGCCAGAATTCGGCATCGGGCTCGGCGGTCAGCGTCAGGCGCGGCGGCGTCCGCCAGGAGGCGGTGAGGCCGAGATGCCAGGAGTGCAAGTAGGTTCGCTCGTGCTTGCCGGACCGGTCGAACAGGGGGTCGCCGACGATCGGATGTCCGGTCCAGGCCAGGTGGACGCGGATCTGATGGCGCCGCCCGGTGATCGGGCGCAGGGCGAGCACGGTGTGCGCTGGGGTGCGCAGGACGGTCGCGAAGTGCGTGAGCGACGGGTAGTGCTTGCCGCCGAGCAGATCGGCGTCATCGACGAACCACCGCCCCGCCGCATACTGGATGCGTTCGCGGGGCGCCGCGATCCGCACCCGGTTCTTCCGTCCCACGCTGAGCGGAAGATCGATCACGCCGGTGTCGGGAAGTCCGGTGGCGGCGACGACGGCCAGGTACGCCTTGTCAGCGGTCTGCTTGTTGAATTGCCTGGTCAGCTCGCCATGTGCGCGGAGCTCCTTCGCGAACAGGATCAGGCCGGAGGTCACTTTGTCGATCCGGTGCACCGGATACAGCGTCTCGCCCGCCGCGGCGGCCAGTTCGACGATGTCGGTGTCGTGGCGTTCACCGGTCACGGAGATCCCGGCCGGCTTGTGCAACGCGAGAATCGCGGCGTCCTCCTCGACCAGAGAACGTGCCCGCAGCTGCGACCAGTCCGTTTCCACCGGACGAGCATAGAAGGGATGACCCCGCACCACCTCTGCGGAGCCTTCAGCCCATGTGGGTCATGCCCGCCGCGACTACTCGGGCGATGTTGAGCACTTCGTCGGCGCTGGGTAGCGGGATGTTGTCGAGCGTGTGCAGCCGGTCGGTGCTGGCGATGGCGAACATCGCCGAGACCCACGCCGCCGCGCAGGCGCGCAGGGTGCCCGGTCGGACCGGGACCGGCGCGCTCGCTTGGAGCACCTTGGCGGTGAGGTCCAGCATCTGGTCGCGCAGGCGGCGCAGCTGGCGTCGCACGTCGGGATGGGTGTCGGCCTCCCGCCACATGATCACCCGCAGCACCGACGAATGATGGTCGCGCAAGTTCAACGCGGCATCCAGGTTGACCAGACTCGTCGCCGGATCGCCCGGCGCCACCACGGTGCCGATGTCGTCGATCGGCTGCGGGGGCACTCGCTCGGACATCAGCGTGGACAGAATCGAATCCTTGGTGGGGAAGTAGTAGAAGACGAGTCCCTTCGGAACGCCGGCCGCGGCGGCGATGGACGCCGTCGCGGTCGCGTCGAATCCCTGTGCCGCGAAAAGCTTTTCCGCGGCGTCGAGAATGAGCTGCCGGGCGTCACCGTCGACTTTCGCGCTACGGCGGCGCCCGGCGCGCCGGGTTTTCGGCATCTGCATCAGTGATGCGGAGCCATGTCGTGCAGACGTCCCGACACCATCGGCAGCGCCGCCACCGCGACCACCGCCGTTACCACCCCGACTACCCATGCGGTCCAGGATGCGGCCCGGTACGCGGTGAAGTCCATGACCCAGGGGGAAATGAACAGCAGTACGGCGCACAGGCCCATCGCATAGTCCGTCGCCGCCATCTCGGGGCGGGCCATCTGGGCGAGGCCGGTGAGGGCGATGAGGGCGCCGAGCACGATCAGCGACCACATGGCGTTGTTATTCGTGTCCACCCAGATGGGTGACAGAGCGGTGAAGACCCCGAGCGCGACAGCCAGGAAATCTTGCGCGCGGCTCTCGGTGAACATTGTGTGCCTCCTCGGGCTGTGGATTGTGTCCTAGTTCTCGGTATAGCCCTGATTGACCGCCCGATCAATATCTGTGCGGCTACGATTTCGCCGCTGCGACGGCCGGTTCCGGCGTGCTGGTCCGCACCCCATGGACACCAAGCAAAAGCTAGGGTGGCTGCGTGTTCGCCGACCGGCTCACCGCATCGTCGGCCGGTTGCAGGGAAGGGATAACCGCATGATTGCGCCGATCGTGATCGTCGGAGCAGGCCTGGCCGGTTTGCGCACCGCGGAGGAACTGCGCCGCGCGGGCTATGACGGTGAGCTGGTGCTCGTCGGTGACGAGGCGCGATTGCCCTACGATCGTCCACCGCTGTCCAAACAGTTCGTGCGTGGCGAAACAGACGACACAACGTTGCGGCCGAACGAGTTCTATGCCGAGAAACGCATCGGGGTCCGATTGGGCTGCGCGGCCATCGGGGTCGACACCGATGCGCGCCGTGTTCGCCTGGCCGACGGCAGTAGCCTGGACTACGACCAGCTGATCATCGCCACCGGCCTGCGTCCGCGTCGCTTGCCCGGTTTGCCGGATCTGCGGGGCGTGCACGTGTTGCGTGGCCACACCGACGCGGTCGCCCTGCGCGCCGATCTGGCCGACGCCGCGACCGCGCTGGTGGTCGGCGCGGGATTCATCGGCTGCGAGCTGGCCGCGAGCTTCCGTGCGAACGGTGTCGGCGCCGTTCTGGTCGAACCGCAGGCGACTCCGCTGGCCTCGGTACTCGGCGAAGTGGTGGGCGAACTGGTCGCACGGATGCACCGTGCGGAAGGGGTCGATCTACGCTGCGGCACCGGCCTGGACACACTCCACGGCGATGACGCGGGCCGCGTCCGCGGCGCGCGGCTATCCGATGGCACGGAGATCGCCGCCGACCTCGTCGTGCTCGGAGTCGGCTCGACACCGGTGACCGAGTGGCTGAGCGACTCCGCTATCCCACTCGCCGAGCCGTCGGCGGGTGGCGGCGTACTCGCCGACGAGGTCGGACGTACCTGCGTGGCCGGGGTGTGGGCGGTCGGTGACGTCGCAGCCTGGCTGCACGACAACGGCTTGCACAAGCGGGTCGAGCACTGGACCAGCGCAGGCGAACAGGCAAAACTGCTGGCCTGCGCCTTGCTCGGTGCCGCGCCGCCCACCGCTGCCCGCGTGCCGTACTTCTGGAGCGACCAGTACGACGTCAAGATCCAGGCCCTCGGCACCCCGAACGCCACCGACGACGTCCACCTCGTATCCGATAACGGCCGCAAATTCCTCGCGTACTACTCGCGGGCGGGCGCCGTCACCGGCGTCGTCGGCGCGGGCATGACCGCCCAGGTGATGAAGGCCCGCGCCGACATCGCCGCCGGGACCCCGATAACGGAGCTACTCACGCCGAGCTGATCCCTCGCTCGGTGCGCGATCGTCGCCCAGCGGTACACGGTCGGGTGCTGCGGATCGAAATATCCTTGCGAGGGCACGATACGGCGCGAGCGCGCCGGACGGCGCTGTCGACGACAGTGCGGCGAAGTCGGGCACCTGGTCATCCAGTGGTCGAGCCGGTCGAGTGCGGCGAGGTAGCGATCGCCCGCGCCGTAGGGTCGACGCCGTCGACGTGATCGATGATCCGGTCACGAACCACCTCGACCGCCCTTTCCGATCGAAATGTGGCTCGCAATTGCTGATTTCGTAAGCACATGGTAACTCCATGTACTCACATCGAAATAGTCTGCGATTGGTCTCGTTGTCAAGGGCGGACCGTACTGGATGTAGTTTGTTTCATTGGGCCGCTGAGCTGCGGATACATTGAATCCCATCTAATTTCGGCTGTGATATCGATTGCTAGCGTTGACGGGGGCGAGCGTCGTTGGTTGACGTCAGCCATTAAATGGCGGGTTTGATGACAAGCGGCTATGGCTAGCCAGCAACCACGCCGGCGGCCGAGCGGATCGCGCAAGGCATAAATGTGGATACCGAATCCGTGCTCCTCTGCCCCGCGCACGCGGGGATGGTCCGCCACAATCCCAACCACAGCAGCCCCCGTCGTTGGTGCTGAGCCAGACACTTGGAGCGTCTAGGCGTAGGTCACCGGAGCTACCAACGAGCGCAAATACGTGAACTTGGACAGGTATCCCGCCACGGCCGAGATCCGTTGTGCAGCTAGGTAGTCAGCCGCCCAGGTCTTGAGATCGTCCAGTTCGATGATGATCTCGGCGCGGCACTCGCGGGCTGTGCCACGGGATCGGAGATATTCGATCTCGAGCTGCTGTAATGCGTGGTGGGGTGTGGCGAATTCACATCGGTCGGCCATCACGGAGTAGATGTGTCCGGTAACCGTGCTCTCGACGTTGACGTCGAAACGCGTTCGGAGGAACTGACCCAGATAGTCAGTCCTGAGCCCGAGCCCGGTGAGGAATTCGCGCATCTGTGCTGTGGACGTCAATTCCTCGGGCACGGCCAGTTTCGACTCGAATCGTGCGAAGCCATCGGTCGCGAACTGATTGCGTTTGAGGATGTATCCGCCTGCCCTGCGGGGTATGAATGATGCGTAGCCTCGGTCATCTGTGGTGGGACCGGTGACTTCGAACATGTAGTTGTCGAACTGCCACATCTCGAAACTGTTCCCGAACTCGGGGCGCAGGTGCGCGAGGCGCCCGGACCCGATCTGGTCGGCGATCCTGCGGGTCAGGGCATAGATGTCGGCACTCTGGGGCAGGGTGAACTTGTGTTCGTACTCGATGCCGGGATCTTGGGTGAAGTACCAGCACTCGTGGCTACCGATTTCAGCGGAGAACTCCGGCAACCGCTCGATGATCTGAGCTAGCACCGTGGCGCTCGGCCTCTCGCCGGCAGTTTTGCCGAGGTCGGCCACATGATGAAACAGACCGGCATCGTCTGTGATTCGGGAAGGGAGGTACACCGCCCACCGCTGCTGATGTTCGGCGAGCAGGGCTAGCGGCATCACGGTGTGTTCGGCCGGTGCTGCCGGTTCTCGGGAACCGGCAGCGGGACTCACCAGAGCGGGCATTCCGTCTTCCGCGACCACATACGGATCGCCTGGCTCGCCGACCCGATGCCAGGCGATTGTCTCCGTTCTGGGGCCAGGCTCGGCGGCCACCGGGGCGAGCTGAAACACTGTGCAGTTCGTGCTGTTTGTGGTCGTCTGGTAACGCGCGGACCAGGGGCCGCTGAGCAGCCAGGTGTTGTTGCGCGTCATGGCTGTTGGTGCCGGTTGGTGATTCGGCGGATGGTGTTGAGCGCGACGAGGGCGGCCAGTCGCAAGCCGAGGAACGCGGTGGCAGCGGGCAGCAGGACACGTCGCCACCCGGTGCGGGTGCGCGCATAGAACAGGACTGCGCTGCGGTGATGGTGCCACAGGGAGCGGTTGCGTCGGAATCGGCTGGATTGGCCGCCGTGGTGGATAACCCAGGCAGGGCCGGACAGGACGGTGCGGTAACCCTCCTGGCGGAGACGCCACGCCAGGTCGGCGTCTTCGAGATACATCCAGTAGCGGGGATCGAAGCCGCGCACGTGCTCCCACAGGGGGCGGCGAATCATCAGGCAGCAGCCGGATACCCAGTCTACGATTTGGTCGGCGTCCGGGCGTCCTATCGCCGGTCCGAAGTAGTCGGTGCTGGCCGAGGTGTCGCCGGGCCGCAGGATGCTCATCAGGGCGTGTCGGGCGGCGACGGTGGTGGAGGGGAATCGGCGGCCGTTCGGGTACGGGTCTCCCTGCGGGGTAACGATCCGGGTGCCGACGACGCCGACGGTCTGGTCGGCGAGGGTGGCGACCATGGCTTCGAGGCACTTCGGGTCGCCCAGTTCGGCGTCGGGGTTGAGCAGGGCGACGTAGTCGCTGGTGGTTGCGGTCGCGGCCTGGTTGATCGCGGCTCCGAAGCCGATGTTGTGCGGGTTGGCGATCGGGGTGAGGCCGAGCTCGTGAGCGACGTCGAGGGTGCGGTCGGTCGAGGCGTTGTCGATGACGGTGATGGTCACCTCGGCGCTGGTCTGCGCTCGCACCGACGCGACAGCGGCGGGCAGGAGTTCGGCGCTGTTGTAGGTAAGGATGATGACGTCGATGCTGCTCATCGCGGGGTGGCCTCTCGCTGTTCGGTGCCGGTGATGTGCGGGCTGGACCCGGCGGACGGTATCACTGCCGGTGTCGGTGGGGGAGTTGCGATCAGCGAGCGCACCGGCCCGCGTGAATTGCGGTAGCGACCGCAATAGCGCAGTGGGCGACCCTGCATCGGCCAGAACGCGATCTTGCCGATGACCATCCCCGGGTACACCCGGACCGGATGGACGGCGCGGAGCTCTAATGTCCAAGCGATCACCGCGCCGCAGTGGCCCAGCGGTGCGGAGAGCTGAATCCGCAGGCCCAACGAGGACACCGACCGGCACGCGTGCAGAGTGGCGGCGTACCGGAGCCCGCCGACGGATTCTTCAGTTGCTCCGAGGTAGAGCACGCCCGGGGTGAGGACGACACCATCGCGCGGGATGACCGAACGGTGAACGCGTGCGTCTTGGTGCGGGTCGAGCACAGTCTCGTCGGGGTATCGCAGAAGCTGGTCACCCAGGCGGAAAGCGACGCTGTTCGCGCACACGAGCTGGTCGTCGAACGGTTCTATAACCAGGTCGCCGCGTTCACGCGCAGACCGGATCTCTGCGCCGGTCAGCACGACAGCACCTCATCGACTACCGCGGTGACCTGTAGCGCGAGTGCACGCAGATCGCTGTCGTTGGAGATCTCGAAGTCCACGCTCAGATCGTCTACACCCTCGGTGCTGGCGTCGGACAGAGTCAGAAATCCCCGCGCGGCCAGGCGTTCCTTGCGGACAACGGGGTCGGTGACGATCCGGATGGTGACCCAGCCTTGCTCACGCAGGCGAGGCAGGTCGTACTGATAGGAGCGCACATCATCGTTGACCACGACATCGGCATTGCTCGCGGCGACGCGGGCGAGGAAGTCACGAATCATGAAGTCCGGGTCTCGGAACCGCAGGCACCCGGCCAGGGCCTCCATGAGTTGCTGGTCCTGCTGGTCGACATCGAGGTCGCGGCCCATCCGGGCGTAGAACGCCTGCTGCAGGTCATACAGTGGCGCAGCGACTTTCACTACTGTACTGGTGAGGCCGCGGGCGTCGGCGGCGTGGCGGATCAGTGCCGACGTCGTCGACTTGCCGGTGCCTGAATGCCCAAGTAGGCACAGCCGGATCGGGGTGGTCGTCATGGTTTCCTCCTGTGGTCCAGGACGGTTCCGTGGTCGAGGGTGAGCAGGTCGCCGTCGCCAGCCCGGTGCACGACAGCGGGCAGGCGGCTTTCGCGAATGACGATGCCCAGGTGGCACAGGCGCGATCCGAGGTCGAAGACGAAACCGTCGACCAGGCCGACGAGAGCGGCCAAGACCGCGTATGGACGGCTGGCCGACACGATCACGGGGTCACCATTGGCGCGGACCTTGTTGATTCGTGCAACGAGGTCGGCCACAGCGCGGTGGCGGACGACGTCGACGGCTTCGCCGGTGACGCTGATCGCGGCTCCGATCGAGAGCTGTTGCAGCGCGTCGTCGTCGTGGGCGCGCACGACGCGGCCAGTGCACCGGCCGGGCCCGATCATGCTCGGAGCGGCATCGTTGTCGTGCGCACCGGTGCCGAGCACGGTGTGGTCGATGTAGAACAGAGTGTTCTCGCTGATCACCCACTCCACTGCGACCTGTCCGAGCATCGCGTCGAGGTCGTGGGTGAAGGTCGCGATCAGGGTGGCGGTCACGCTGCCGAACAGGTCGTGGAGCTGGGCGGAATCGAGTTCGGACGTTTCGGCGAAACCACGGTTCATCGCGAGTAGGCCATCGACCGATGTTTCGGCGATGAGTTCTCCGTTGCCCGCGCTGCGGGTGATGAGGGCTCGCTGCCCGGTCACGTAGTCACGTACCAACACGGTCAAGGGCTCGGCCGGCGGGGTCGCTGACCGTAACCGTTGCAGGTGATGGGGCAATTCGTCAGGTGCACAGACGATTTGCCGCTCGAACGCACTGACGTCGATGATCACCTGAGGCCGGGTTGTCGCGCGGTCGAGCAACCCGATTACTTCCTGGACCCAGCCGGGCTCCGGCTCGGGCGGGATATAGACCAGGAGTGCCTTGCCGCGGGTGATGCCGAGGTCGGCCGCGCGGCGCATGGCGGGTCCACGTTTGGTCATGAAGTGCGTGGCGGTGGGTGCGAGCGGTCCCAGTGGAATGTCGGGTGGGAGCGGTTGGTCGTAGAACGGGTGCACTGTTACCTCGTTGCGGATCGTTCGGTCCCTGGCCGCTGAGGTGTTGGGTCGTGCTTGCACCAGTGACAGGACGCCGTCGGCGAGCACCCATTCGACATCTACACCGGAGCAGCCCAGAACCTCGCCGGCCGAGTGCACAGCTTCGCTGATCGCCGCGCGAACCGTGTGGGGAAGCACTGCCACGTCGTCGGGAACGGCGACTCCGGCGGCGAGCGCGTCAGCGCGGCCTCCGATCGCTTCGATGTGCAGGTGGTCGGGGTCGTGAAGATCGAGACCGGTCATCGCGATTCCGGCAAAGTCGGGTTCGACCATTGCCTGCACGATCACTGCCATCCTCGGTGTCGGATCGAGGTCGCCGGCCCGTAGCCGAGCACTCACCGCAGTGAGCGAGTAATACGACCGCCACACGACAGCGACAGCGGCAGGGACGTCTTCGAGTGCTACGCCGAGCAGCGACTCGTAGGCGCCAGCGAACGACGCTGTCGCGGAATCCTCGCCGACAGCCGAGGATCGGACAGCGAATCGCGTGCCCTCGGGAAAGCAGACCTGCAATCGGGTGGCCAGCAATTCGCCCGCAGTCCGGCTCATCCGCACCTCGCGCAGGACATCTGCCACCCGAGTGACATGACTGTTCACGTCGGCACCGACGGTGACTTCGAGGTCGGTGAATGCTGCTGCGAGGGCATCGCTCGTGGTCGAGGGCATCGCTTCCTCGAACTCACCGACCGGGACCGCGACCAAGGTCGGCACCGGTACTCGTTCGGCGAGTTCGACCAAGCGCGCACACTTCGCGCCTACCAGCGCGGCGTTTATCCCGGGATCGCCGATGCTGGGGAAGCGGCGTCGACCGAGGTCGTGTGCCAGCCCGACCCATGCCTTGCTGGTCTGAGGCCCCTGTGAGTGTTGGTATTTGCCTTTATAGCAGGCGATTTCACCGACTGGCGTCCACCACATCATCTGCCCGATCTCCATTCCGGCGTATACGCGAACGGGTTGGGTGGCGACGAGTTGCAGGGTCCACTGGCCTTCGAAACCGATGTCGCCCAGGCCCGATGACAGGTGGATCGACAGTCCTAGCCGGGCGATGCTCGACCGGGCGGCGAACGTCGGAGCGAACCCGGTCCCGCCGAGAATCTCGGCGGTGGTCGCGAGGTAGAGCTGGCCGGGTTGCAGGATCAGCCCGTTGGTGGGGATCGTGATGTCGGTGCTCGGGTTGTCGAGGCGGGAGTCCAGAACGGGCACGGTGTAGGCCCGCACGCGGGGGTCGAGGGTGAAGTTGTAGCTGTTCGGGTTGAGCCGCTCGGGTTCGAAGGGCTCGATCGTGATCGCCCCAGCTTCGCGCTGGCGTTGGATCTCGGCTCCAGTGAGGATCGTCATCGCCGGCTCCCGGGCGCGAGCAGAATCGAGTGGTGCAGGCGTTCGGTGTCGGCGACCGACATCAGCAGGTGCACCCGGTCGACGGTGCCAGCGTTGAATGCCGTGTGTCGGGTCCGAGTGTCGAACACTCGCAGCCTGCCGTCGGCGGGGATGTGGTGGCCGTGGCCGTCGGGTCCGACCAGGTAGGCGTCCGGATCGGTGTGGATGGCCAGGTGCGCGCGTTTGGTGGCGTCAGCGTGCATTCTGTAGACCGTGCCCGGTGTCATGATCATCAGCCGCATTCGGCCGATCGGCATGAGTGCGGAGACGGCCCGATGTACCACTGCGAAGTAGGTATCGCTGAACATCGGGTTGAGACAGGAGAATTCGCGCTCGAGGTAACCCATGATCCCGCCAGGGGTGAACTGGCTGACCAGTCCGTCGGCGAGTAGATCCTCGGCGTGGGGACGGTGCGTCATGGGTATGCATCGGAGTGGTTCGCCGTTGCGTTCGGTGTTCATCGGCGCGACGAGGTCGAGCACGTCGTTGTATGCCTGCCGCAGCAGAGATACGTCGAAAATTGCGTCGGTGGGGCCGTTATAGAACTGTTCCGCGCCGGTTTCATCGGGTCGGTTAGTGGGCAATGTCATCAATTTGCTTCTCCTGACACGCATAGTGGTACGGGCGAAATGCGGGGCCGATGTCGAGCCGCTCGGCTTCCGATCCCTTGCTAGCGGGGTAGTTGTCCGATGGCGGTGCAGGCGCTTAGATCCCAGGGCGCGGGGTATAGAGGCCGGAGTGCGTCGCGGGCAGTCGGAATGCGCACGGTGCGCGGGTCACGGCACCAGGTAGAGGCGTTCGTTGGGCAGGCGGGGCAGCCCGGCACAGTGGCCGGGGTATACGGCGACGGTTCCGGGGCGGCGGTCGGCCACGTCGCAGACGAACACCAGCGCGGCGGTCAGGCATGCGGCGAAATCCATCCGCACACTGGAAATCAGGACCGAGAGACGCACGTCGGGTTCGTACGGGCACGGTGACCGCCTACCGCAGTTGTTCATCGCCCGGTCTGGCCCGATAGGCAGGCTCGCGCGCATTCGATCACCACCGCGCCGGACGGGCGGAACACCCCAGTCGCCGGGGATATCCAGGTGCGCACCATCAGTGGGTCCGACACCGGGGACGGCAGTGCGATATCGCCGTCGCGGATCACCACCACCCGCGCCCGCCACAGTTGCGCTATTACAGCGGGGGCACCGATGGGTCGCATATCGGCTCGCACCAGGAAGGTCCACATGTCGGCGCGGGGGTGACCGATGATCGACAACGGCGCGACTCCACGTATGTCGAGGCTGGTTTTCACCCGTCTTGCCAGCTCAGTCGGCATCATCACCGCCCCGACCAGCCCGGCCTGCATCGTGATCCGTCCGGTAGCCGGATCGACCACGGTCGGCAGGGAGCAGATGCGGCGGTAGAACTCGCAGCGTGTCCGGGGGGTTTCGTAGTACGTCTGGGCAGGTGGGCTGGTCTGCGTCATCCGAGCTCCCCAGGAAACCCGGTGACAATGCCGGGCCCGGTGGCGATCGGGGCGGATTCGGCAGGTGCTGTTCGAAGCCACCCAGCTTCCGTCATCGCCTCGAGGGACTTCACGAGATCGGGCAGAGAATGGTCGAACGTGTGGGGTACCTCGACATCGGTGAGGGGACTGACCGAGGGGCTTCCGTCGCCGGGTTGGTCATGCCTCGCCGCGGACGGGTGCGAGTTCAGCTCGTTGAGATCTCTCATGCGCGGGCCTCCCTGATAACGCTTCCAACAAACGAGGAGAAGCCGTCCGGTGGCACTACTTGCCACGGCTTCCCCGAAACGGGCTTTCTGGTGAAAATCGTGGCCTGCCAGCGGTATCGGAAGGAACCGCGCGGTGGTGGCCTGGCGTGGGCGTACCGTAGGTAGGTATTTCCCAGTTCAGGAGCTGGAAGTAGGGGCCGCATGATATGAGGGCGGGATTGGACCGGCTTCGAAGCCGCCGCGCTCCAAAAGGCGAATGTTCAGACGGTCGGGATGCTGCACTTGCAGGCATCGTTGGCGACAGCGGCCACCGGCGGCGATCCCCGCGATCACCTGGAACATGCGGCCGAGTACGCCGCACGGCTCGACCGTCCCTACGAGAATCCGCTGTCGCTGCGGCACCTGGCACTATCTGCAAGGATCGGTGAGCATGGCTGAGGTACAGGCAGGACTGATCGTCTGGGATGTCGACGGCACACTGATCCCCGCGGACTTGCGTTGGCTACAGCGAGCCGTGGCTCGCACTTACGCCATCGAGGAGTCTGCGGTCGTTTTCCCCGCTTCGCGTGTGCACGGCTACACCGATGAGTCCATCGTGGTTGATACGGCCATCGCCTCTGGAGTCACCAGCGAAGCCGCCGAAGAAGGCTTCAGCCGCTACGCCGACGTACTGATGGAGGTCATGGTGGAGGGCGAGGCGGAACTGGCCCGCGCCCAGCCTGCATATCCGGGTGCGGCTCACACGATCGCCACCTTGGCAGAGCATGGGTACGTACAGACCGCACTCACCGGAAACCTGCGGGTCTCGGCTGAATTCAAGCTGGCGGTTGCGGGCCTCGAGTCACACCTGGACCTCGACGTCGGCGCGTTCGGCTCAGACGCGCGGGAGCGATTCGACCTGCCTGCGTTCGTCGCCGACCGGTTTCAGGCGAAGTACGGACACCCGATCGATCCTGCACGAACCGTCATTATCGGCGATGCGCCGAACGATATCGCTACCGCTCGACACGCTGGATTCGCGGTCGTTGCCGTCGCTCACAGGTTGACTCCCGAAGAGCTGTCACGGCACTCGCCAGATGCGATCGTGAACGAGCTCGACTCGGACAAGGTGTTGGAAGCCGTCCGTTCAGCGCAGGCTATCCAGGCAGCTGTGCGGATCGAACATTAGGCGGTGATGCTGCGTACCCGCTCCATCAAGGCGAGGACCGGCCGTTCATTCTGCCAGGGGGCGATCCTCTCGATGGCTCGTTGTGCGCGTTCGATTCCGCGCTGGTTACCCATGGTCGCCAGCGCTTCGTAGGTCTGGCCGAGAACGGTGCAGCCTTCTTCGAGCTCGCCCGATAGCGAGTAGGCGCTGGCGAGGTCTACGCGGGCGGCCAGGGCGACGTTGGGGCTGTCCATCTCGGGCGAACTCAATGCCTTATTCAGCGCAGTAATTGCGCGCTTCGGCTCGCCGAGAAGAAGTTGGCACGTGCCGACATAGACCTGGATGCGAGTGGAGTTCCAGTCGCTGAACAGTCCGGAACGGTCGTTCTCATCGATGTCCTCGGCGGCGCGTTGTGCCCGAGTCAGTGCTTCCTCGCATTCGTCCCGCAGGTCGAGCACTGCATAGGCTTGCGCTTGTTCGGCGCCGATCCGTGCTCGCGCGGCAGGCGGCAGGAAGGCGGAGAGGCCGGCCGCCTCCTTGAGTATCCGGAGACCGATGACGACGTCACCATCCGAACTGATCAACGTTGCAGCATCCGACCGAAGGTTGCTCTCGAAGATGCGCGCGATCCCGCCCATCGTCTTGTCCTGGAGTTGGTCGGCGAGCTTTCGGGCGAACGCGCAATGTGTTAGTGCCATCGGCCGGTCACCGATGGCACTCCACACCCTGCTCGCTACGACGGATGTCTCGCCCAGCAGTGCCCCGGCCCGCTGCTTGATGCGATCGTTGGTCGCAGACCGGAACAACGAGGCGACAGCGTCTCGATGGGCTTCTATCGGGCCGATCAGCGCATCGGGTGCGATTCTTTGGCGCTGGCCTGCCAGTAGATCGGTGACGGCGGCATAGCTACCGAGCGAACCTTCCGACGCTGCTCGCGATCGCATCAGCGACGAGGCCGTGCTGCCCTCCAACACATCGACCGTTCCCCGATCGCTCGCCACTGGCAGATAGCTGCATATTGGCGTGGCGGTGAGGGCCGTACCCGATGGTTTGGGGGACCCGCGCGAGGTCGCGGAACGGCGGCTTCTCCATGCGGCCTCGCCTTCTGCAACGATGTGTTCGAACCGCGCTCTGTCGTCGGGGGTAGCACGTTGTGCGTAGGTGGTATCCAGGATCGCTTGTGTTGCAGGCCGGAGTGTCACAGAGCTCAGCCGCGAACGCCAGTTGTTGATCGTTGTCGTCTCGACACCCAGCAGATCGGCGAACTCTCGTATCGACCTGCGCATCGCCTCCTGAAGCGCAACCGCCTCGAAGCCGGTCCATTCCCGCCCTCGTATCACCGCCGCCCCTACTTTCCAGCGTGTGCCTGGGAAGCACCTACGTTACCCCAGCCCTGCCGAGCTTTGCCGCTGCTATTTGGCTGCTGGATTTGAATCGGAATCCGGTACAAATATTCGCTTCTCGGCGATTGCCTCGCCGAACATGTTGTGACAGAGACCAACTGCGCGGTGAGATCCTCCCCCGTCCTCGAAAGGGACTGTAATTTCTTCGGCTCTGTCACATTTTCGGTGGTAGGGACTACCGGCTTATCCGAGGAGGATTCGGTGCCGCGTTGCGGCGGGCTGGAGCCGTCGTAGGTAAGTGGTAGGAGTCGGTGACCGTGGGGTGCTCGACGAGATGCCCGACGGAGTCGTCTTCGGCATCGAAGCCATTCCCGAGCCCCTCACCGTGTACGCGCCGAGACTGCTGGCCCTGGTCTTGGGTGGTGACCACGTCGGATATCTCGACAGCGAGATCGCCGAGGGGTTGCACCCGCTGATCGTGCAGGCCAACTCGATGGGATTCGTTGTCCGGATGAGAGCGAGAATGTACTCGGCGGGCACGCAGGACAGACGCCTCGAGCTGATAGGACCTGCATGCGAATCCCGCGCCACCTAACTGGTACGGCCTGAAGACGCGGAGGGGCGCAGGAGTGAGGCGGGGGACCCGGAGCGCGACTGTAATACGGTGGTCCGATGATCGTCGCGCTCATCGACTCGGGTCTGGGATTGCTGCCCACCTCCGCTTGGTTGCGTAAGTTGCGGCCGGATGTGGATCTGCTCCTGCAATTGGACCCGGATGGCGCGCCGTGGGGGCCGAAGCCGGAAGAGTGGGTGATCGAGCGGGTGGTGGACGCGGCCCGGACCGCCCTGCGATCGGGCGCCGAGGTGATCGTCCTACCGTGTAACACCGCCAGTGTCACGGCGCTGGAGCACGTCCGCGTGGAAGTTGGCCCGGACGTCCCGGTGATCGGCACCGTGCCCGCGATCAAGCCCGCGGCCGCGGTGTGCGGCTCGGTAGCGGTCTGGGCGACCGCCGCGACCACGGCGAGCCGGTATCAGGCCGATCTGATCGCGAAGTTCGGCGGCGATGCCGAGGTGGTCGGCGTCGCGTGCCATGGATTGGCAGACGCGATCGATCGCGGCGATTTGGCGGCAGCCCACGAGGCGATCGCGCGCGCCGCCGGGCAGACGCCGGCGGGTGTCGAGGGCGTGGTGCTCGGCTGCACGCACTATCCACTGGTGACCGACGCGATCGTGGCAGCGCTCCCGGACAGCGTGCGCCTGTTCGACAGCGCGCAGGCCGTGGCCGCGCAGGCCGTTCGGCGCATCGAGGCCCTTGGTCGCCCGAGCACCGGGAACGGCGAGGTCCGGGTACTGACCAGCGGCAGACCGGGCGCGCTGCCCGCCAGCGCGGCGGCCTTCGAGTCGGGCCGCCTGCTGGGTGCGCTGGGCTGAGCGGTTCTCCGGACGCACAGCCGTTCACCTGGCGCGGGCAAAACCGAATGACGGTTCGCCGGTCGCGTGGCCGGGCTGCGAGCGGAGCCGGTTGCGGCAGGATGAAACGAAGGACTGTTCGATGACCGAGATAGCGATGAGCGCGGCGGATGTGCAGGCGGCTCTGCGGGCGATCGCGAACCCAGCCGACGCGGTGCACTCGCAGCGATTCTTCAAGACCGGGCCGGGGGAGTACGGCGAGGGCGATGTGTTCATCGGCGTCCGGGTGCCCGCGAACCGAGGTGTCGCGAAACGGTTCGCGGGGCTTGCGCTCGACGAGATCGACCGGCTGCTCGACAGTGCGGTGCACGAAGATCGCTTCGCCGGGCTGGTCATCCTGAACGCGCGATTCGCCGCAGCGTCCAAGCCGCGCACCTTCGACGACGTCGCCCGCGTGGCAGTGGTGGAGCTGTACTTGGCGGCCGTTCGCCGTGGCCGGGTGAACAACTGGGATCTGGTCGACGTGTCGGCCGAGAACATCGTCGGCCCGTGGCTGCTCGACAAACCCCGCGACCTGCTGTTCGAACTGGCACAGGCTGATTCGCTGTGGGAGCGGCGGGTAGCTCTGCTGTCCACATTCGCGTTCATCAAGGCGGGCGATGCCTCGACCACCTTCGCGGTGAGCGAATTCCTGCTCGATGACCGGCGCGATCTGATCCAGAAGGCGCTCGGCTGGATGCTGCGTGAAATCGGTAAGCGCATCGACCGAGCGCTGCTGATCGGCTTCCTCGACCGGCACGCGATGGGCCTAGGGCGTACCGCGTTGAGCTACGCGACCGAGCATTTACCGCCCGAACTCCGCGCCGATTACCGCGCTCGATAACCAGCGGCGCCGATTACCGCGCTCGATAGCCGGCCGCGAACGGCTGGCCGATGGCGAACGCGTACCAGAGCCGGGCCGGCTCAGAACTGGATCTTCAGGTGATCGGTCACCGGATGTGCCTGGCAGCCGAGGATGTAGCCGTTCTCGATGTCTTCCGGATCGAGGATTTCGGCATTGTCCATCTCGACCTTGCCCTCCAGCACCGTGCACGCGCAGGACCCGCATTCGCCTTCCTGACAGGAATAGGGCACGTCCAAACCTTTGGCCAGCATGATGTCCACCAGCGTCTGTTTGCGCGGCCAGGTCAGCTCGTGCACCGTGCCGTCGAGTTCCACCTCGACGGTCGCCGCGTCGGCAGCCTCCGCGTCGGACACCTCGACCGGCGCCTGGTCGGCGAACGGGTCTCCGGCAAGCGAGTTGAACACTTCCGCGTGCGTGCGCGAGCGCGGCACGCCGAGTTGCGCGAGCGCGTCGTGCACCCGGTCCATGAACGGCTTCGGCCCGCACAGGAACGCGTCGTAGCCCCGATACGGCGCGACGAGCGTGGCCAGCGCGTCGGCCGTCGGCAATCCCTGCAGATTTTCCAGCCAGTGGATCACGGTGAGCCGCTGCGGGTGCTTGTCGGCCAGCTCGCGCAGCTCGCCGGCGAAGATCACCGATTCGTGGTCGCGGTTGGCGTAGACGAGCACGATGCGGCCGCTGCCGCGCGCCAGTGCCGATTTCAGGATGGACATCACCGGTGTGATGCCGCTGCCCGCGCCGAACAGCAGCAGATCGTCGTCCAGATTGTCGGGCGTGAAGACACCCGAAGGTGGCAGCACTTCGATCTGGTCGCCCGCCCGCACGTTGTCGCACACCCAGTTCGACCCGTAGCCGCCGTCGGTCCGCTTGATGGTGACCTTCGGGCGATCGTCGGTGTAGGGCGAACTGGCCAGCGAATAGCATCGGGCTACCGAGCCGGTTCGGTCGCTGGGGATGCGCAGTGTGAGGAACTGGCCCGGCTGGTAGCGCAACTTCTCGGCCAGTTCGTGCGGGACGTCGAAGACCAGCGAGCAGGTGTCCGGCGTTTCGGCGATCACCGCGGACACCCGCAGCACGACCGAGCGCGAGCCGTGCGGAACCTCGACAGTGGTCATGTCGCCCTCTCGAACCAAATCTAGAACGTGTTTCAGTTTCATCGTAGGTCGGTCGTCGCCTGCCGGACAAGCTGGGCTTCCAGGCCGGCGATCAGTACGTCCATGCCGAAGTCGTACGAGTACGCCCCGCGCAGATCGCCGAGGTACCGGTTGGCCCGCTCGACGATGGGTGGCAGGGTGACGTCGGTCGGTGCGGTCCGGTCGCGCGGGTTCACGCGGCGACGGCCGAAGAGGTATGTGTGGATGGTCGCGTAAGCGGCGAGCACGTTGCGGTCGGCGAAGCCCGCTTCGGCCAGGATATCCATGACCGCGGCGATCAGGTCCAGCTGTTTGCCGAGCATCTGCTCGATCAGAATGTCGCCCAGGCCGGGATATTTGCGCAGCTTTTCGTCGATCTGGTCGACGAGGTCGCGCAGCCGGTGCTGCCACGGCCCGGATTCGGGTGGTGGCGTGCGTACTCCGGTGAGTGCCGCGCTGGCGACCAGGTCGAGCAGCTCGCGCTTGTCGGCGACGTAGTAATACGGCGCCATCGGGGAGACGCCGAGTTCGCGGGAAAGTCGCCGCATCGACAGTTTCGCCACGCCGTCCTGGCGGACCACCTGCAGGGCGGCCTCGACGATTTCGGACTCCGACAGTGCTTGATTCGTGGCGGTCCCGGACTCTCCGTGGCTACGCAAGCTGCTGCCTCCGGCCCGGACGCTCATACCGCGGTGTGCTGCCGCCCCCGTTCGCCTGCATTCGTCCGACTCCCATTCCACCTCGACCGCTATCGGGCATACGATGCCCGTCGCATTCTGTTCCCTGCCTGTCATTCGCAGTCTAGATCGCGGGTTTCGGCCCCGGTCGCCGCGCGTTCGACTCGGCGAATGTCCGGATCGTTCGGTCGTCCGGGTGGGTTGTGGAGCTTCGTCCGCGACTTCGCGGATGGTGTCCGGTCTTGTTGAGCCCGGGGGCGGTCTCGCTGAGCCCGGGGGCGGTCTCGTTGCGTCGAGGCATTGTTCAACGAGGCGAACCCGCCATTCGCCGGCTCGTGCTGCCGATGCGCCGCAGGCGGGCGCCCGTGGGTTGCCGCAACTTCGATGAGACCGGACGACTGGGTGAAACATGTTCCAGCCCAGCCGCTGCCGGGGTTCCATTTTGTCATCTGATGACGTTATTGTGTGGGCGCGGGCTCACCCCGATCGCCTCGCATACGGATCGCTCCCTCGGAGGTAGGCATGCCGGAATACGGATCCATCGGACACGCCGACAACGGCAACACTGGACGGCTGGAGACTGCCGCCGCGCGCTCTGTCGAGGAACCGTCGCTGATCGAAGAAAGCCTCATCGAAGAGGTGTCCATCGACGGTATGTGCGGCGTCTACTGACCGGGCCGACGACAATGCTCGATCTCGAGAGCCGCTGGCAACTGCACCAGCGAGTGGCGCTGCGCCAGGAACCGTTCGGTGCGTTGCTCTACCACTTCGGCACGCGCAAACTGTCGTTCCTGAAAAGTCCGCGGATCGTCGAGATAGTGCGGTCGCTGCCGGAACACGACTCGGCTCGTGCCGCCCTGCGCGCCGCGGGTGTACCGGAGGAAAGTGCCTCGCCGTACGTCGAAGCGCTCACCCAACTGGCCGATTCGGACATGATCGTCGGTGCGCGGACCTGCGGAGCGCCGCCCGCCGCGGAGCGTCGACCAGTGCATCGAGGACACGGCACATCAGTCGCGCCGAGCGGGGTCGAGCGGCAGCCGGACGCGGTCGTCGGTGCGGCTGCGGCGGCGCGGGTGGTCCCGCCGGCGGACCGGGCGGTACGCCTGGTAGACCGCTTCGAATCCGGCCTCGCGGCGCCGATCTGCCTGACTTGGGAACTCACCTACGCCTGCAATCTGTCCTGCGTACACTGCCTGTCCTCCTCGGGCCGTAGGGACCCGCGCGAGCTGAGCACCGAGCAGTGCAAGGCGCTGATCGACGAGTTCGAGCGCATGCAGGTGTTCTATGTGAACATCGGCGGCGGCGAGCCCACGGTGCGCCCGGATTTCTGGGAGCTGGTCGACTACGCGACCGCGCATCACGTGGGTGTGAAATTCTCCACCAACGGGGTTCGGATCACGCCGGAGATCGCGGCCCGGCTCGCGGCAAGCGATTACGTCGACGTGCAGGTTTCGCTGGACGGCGCGGACGCGGCGGTCAACGACGCCGTGCGTGGGCCCGGCTCTTACGACACGGCCATCCGCGCGCTGGAAAACCTTGCGGCGGCTGGCTTTCGGGACGCGAAACTGTCGGTCGTGGCGACCAGGCACAATATCGGCCAGCTCGATCAGTTCCGGGCGATCGCCGACCGGTACGGCGCCACGCTACGTCTGACCAGGCTGCGGCCGTCCGGGCGGGGCGCGGACGTGTGGGACGACTTGCACCCCACGCCCGACCAGCAGCGCGTGCTCTACGACTGGCTGCTGCGCAACGGAGAGGGCGTGCTCACCGGCGACTCGTTCTTCCATCTGTCCGCGTTCGGTCAGGCGCTGCCGGGACTGAACATGTGCGGCGCGGGCCGCGTGGTCTGCCTGGTCGACCCGGTCGGCGACGTCTACGCCTGTCCATTCGCCATCCACGACCGGTTCCACGCGGGGAATGTGGTGACCGACGGGGGTTTCGGCGCCGTATGGAGGTCCTCGGAGTTGTTCGCCGAGTTGCGCGAACCGAGCGGCGGCGGCGCGTGCGCCTCGTGCGGTCACTACGACGCCTGCCGGGGCGGCTGTATGGCGGCCAAGTTCTTCACCGGGCTCCCCGCGGACGGACCGGACCCGGAGTGTGTCCAGGGGTATGGCGAGGCGGCGCTTGCCGACACCGCACGAATGATCCCACGCTCGTCGGTCGACCATTCTCGCCGGGCGGTACCGCGTGCGGAGGGGCGCGGGACCGGACCGATCCCGCTGACCCTGAGTGCGACGCGCCCGGCCGCCTACGCGCCGGAACGCCGACCCGCGCGAGCGTGCGACGAGAGTCCACTGGCCTGATGCCATGAGGTTGCTGAAAGTATGCTGAAAGTGCGTTTGCCGCTGTCACGCAGTCTGCGACCGGGCGATAGCCATTATGTTGCCGGATGCTGGAGAACGCGCGCAGGAGACTCGTCGGCATCGCGCGCGGTGCGCGATGCCCTCCGCGGCGGGACGGTTGGGCCCGGAATTCTGCCGATTTTTCCGGACTGATGATGTCCGCGCGTGAATCTCCGCATAGCATGCCAGGAATGCGCCATGATCGCCTGCCCGATGGATTCGGGGTGCGGATCGATCCTCGGGTACGCGCATACTCCGGCGGGCGGGTTCTGATCGGCGGTTCACCGGCTCGGTTGCTGCGGCTGGCCCCGGAGGCCGCCGAGATGATCGGCGATGGGTACCTCGAGGTGACCGACCCGAAGTCCGCCGTCGTCGCCAGACGGCTGCTCGATTCCGGCGTCGCCAATCCGCGGCCCCGACTGCTGCCTTCGCCGGACGATGTCACCGTCATCGTGCCGCTGCACAACAACGCCGAGGGCCTCGCGCGGCTGCTCGCCGCGCTGCGCGGACACAACGTCATCGTGGTGGACGATGGTTCGGACCAGCCGGTGCGCATTCCGCGCAACCGCGGCACCCGCTGCCGGGTGACGGTACTGCGGCACGACCGCAAGCAGGGCCCGGCGGCCGCGCGCAATGCCGGTTTGCGCGCGGCGACAACCGACTTCGTCGCGTTCCTGGACTCCGACGTGGTGCCGCGCAGCGGCTGGCTGGAGGTGATGCTCGGCCACTTCAGCGACCCGGGGGTGGCGCTGGTCGCACCGCGGATAGTCGCGCTCGACCCGGAGTCCAACGCGCTGGCGCGGTACGAGCACACCCGCTCCTCGCTCGATCTCGGCAGACGCGAGGCGGCGGTGCACTCGCGCGGGCTGGTGTCCTACGTACCGAGCGCGGCGCTGCTGGTGCGTCGCCGGGCGCTGCTGGCGCAGGGTGGCTTCGATGAGTCGATGCACGTCGCGGAGGATGTCGACCTGTGTTGGCGGCTGGAACGGGCGGGCTGGCGACTTCGCTACGAGCCCGCGGCACATGTGGCGCACGATCACCGGGTCTGCTTTCGCGCGTGGTTCGGCCGGAAGCTGTTCTACGGCACGGGCGCCGCACCGCTGGCCGAGCGCCACGCGGGGATGGTCGCGCCGCTGGCGGTGCCGTCCTGGACGGTGCTGGCCGCGTTCCTGTTCGCCACGCTGACCAGGTGGGGATCACTCGGCGCAATCATCACCCTGATCACCGCGCTGGCCCGCCTGCGCCGGGTTTTCGCCGAACTGGACAACCCCACCCGGATCGCCGCGATCTACCTCGCTCGTGGCTTCTTCGCCGGACTCTGGCGGCTCGCCTCGGCCATGTGCAGGCACTACTGGCCGATCACACTGCTGGCGATGCTGCTCTCGCGGCGGATTCGGCGGATCGCCGTCACGATGGCCCTCGCCGACGGGCTGGCCGATTGGTTCACCCACCGCGACGCGGGCGGACTCGATCCGGTGCGATACGTGGCCTACAAGCGGATCGATGACATCGCCTACGGCACCGGCCTGTGGCTGGGTGCTTTCCGTGCCCGCAGTGTAGAAGCGCTGAAACCTACGACGCCCCGCTGATCGAACCCGCGATTATTGATTCGTCGGCACCTGGGTAACTCACCGGGAACACCCAGAACCCGAGTGACCGATTGGTACGGCCTCGAGACCCGGGGAGGCGGAGGATTATGGTCGACACACTCATTGTCGGGGGCGGTACCGCCGGGTGTGTTCTGGCGGAGCGGTTGAGCGAGGACCCGGCGCATACCGTGCGGCTACTCGAGGCCGGGCAGCTGTGGAACGACTCAGCCGCGATCCCTGCCGAATTGCTCGACGCGACCGCTATGCCACTGAGCCCGGGGGCGGAGTGGTTGTGGCACTACGAAGTCGTCCTCGCCGACGATCCGCCGGTGCCCGCGACCATCGTGCGTGGCAAGGTGATCGGCGGATCGAGCGCGATCAACGGCGGCTATTTCGTCCGGGCCGCGACGGCGGATTTCGACGCCTGGGACCGGGTGCTCGGTGGCTCGGCGACCTGGTCGTTCGACGCTGTGCTGCCGATGTTCCGCCGCACCGAGCGCGACCTGGATTTCGCTGATCGCCCGTGGCACGGCGACCGCGGGCCGGTTCCGGTGCACCGTACCAAGCAGCCGGCCCCGATCAGCGCGGCGTTCACCGTGGCGTGCCTGGACGCCGGTTTCGCCGCGGTGCCCGATCTCAACGCGCCGGACTGTGGTGACGGCGTCGGCGTGGTGCCGTGCAATTGTGAGCAGGGCAGGCGGACCGGCACGGCGCTCGGCTACCTGTTGCCCGTGCTGTCGCGCCCGAATCTGAGCGTCGCCCCCCGCGCATACGCCACCCGCGTCCGCTTCGACGGGTCGCGGGCGATCGGAGTGGACTGTGTCCGCGACGGCCGGGCCGATACCGAGTGGGCCGATCGCGTGATACTCACCGCCGGTGCGATCGAGTCGGCCGTCCTGCTGTTGCGTTCCGGTATCGGCGACCCGGAACAGCTTCGCGCACTGGGCATTCCGGTGGTGCATCCCGCGCGGGTCGGCGCCGGGTTCACCGACCATCCGGAGATCGGCATCTCCTACCAAATCGACTTGGAAGGTCGGCCGAGCGTTCCCCTGGAATCCGTGCTGGGTATCGATGATATCGAGATCCGGCCGTACGCTGTGTCGTTCACGCCGGGCGTGCGCCGGCTCGGCGTCGCGCTGATGCGCCCGCGCTCGTGCGGTGTCCTGCGCCTGCGCTCGGCCATGCCCGGTGCCGCGCCGCTGATCGACTACCGCTACCTCACCGACGAAGAAGATCGCGTCCGCCTGCGCGACGCGGTGTCGACCGCCGCCGACGTGCTGCGCCGGATGGGCGCGCGTCCCGTCGATGCCATTCCGATGCGGTCGCATCTCGATCCCTGGTTACGCGCGAATCTGGCCACCTCGCAGCATCTTTCCGGAACCTGTCCGATGGGCCGCGCGGACGACGCGGCAGCCGTGGTGGACGAGACGTGCCGGGTGCGCGGCGTGACCGGATTGTCCATTGTGGATCTTTCCGTCGTGCCGGTGCCGCTGGGGCGCGGACCGCAGGCCACCGTGGTGATGCTGGCGGAGAAGGCGGCCGCGCACCTCGCCTCGTAAGTCGGGATCGGTTGGTCTCCATCGGCATGGTCTCCGATCGGCATCGCCTGCGCCGGAATGGGATCTGGCGGATAATTCCGTCGGCCGTCGCCGCTCGCGGGATTCGGGTGGCACGAGACGGAATGACCGGCAAGATGGATGCCGGGCCCAATTTTTTAGAGGAAGTGGTTCCTTTTTATGTGCGGACCGCTTACAGTTCGCTCTGCGGGATCATCCGTGTGCGATAGCTGATAGAGCCGTGGTGCCCACGGCCATACGTTGGAGGAATGATCACACGCTAGGCCAGTCCGTCCGGGGGCGCGACCTCACGCCATGACGGTGACCACCGGTTGCCGATCTCTGCACACAATCTGTCGCGACTCCGTGCGCATGCGGTCTGGCCGCTGGCGTTTTCGTCGAATCGCACGTGGTGAAAACGCCATGCGTCCCGGTGGGCAGCCGGGCGCGGCGGCTTGTCCATGCTGCCCAAAAGCATTCGGACGGCTGATGTTCGGCCGAGGAGGAGGCTCGGGTGCGGGGTACGGAGCTTGTCGGCCGGCCGGTCGCGCGCCGGAACACGCCGGTGCTCGCTCCGGGGGCGGCATCGTATGTCGCGCCCGCCCAGAAGCTGCGAGAGTCGATCGGCACCGATAGTCTCTCGGTGCCGATCGGCGCGCCGGCGGTCGAAACTCGGCACTACGCGCGCGGTTCCCGGTTGCGGCCGGTATCGGTGGCGGCAGGCGAGCTGTATCTGTCGGGGGTACAGCTCGCCCAGCGCGTCATCCCGCGAGCGGGATCGACGGCGGCCCGCCGAGGCGATCGCGGTCGAACTGTCCGAACTGTCGGTGTCCACCAGTACCCTGGACACCGGAGTGACCGCGCTGGATCTCCAGCTCACGGTCACCGAAAATCCCGCCGGTGCCGGACTCGGGGAAGGTTCGGCACCGGCGGGAATTCGAGCGGATTCCCGCTACCCACGCATCGTGTCCGTACGGCCACCGACAGATGCCGCGCGCATCGACCGGTCGGCTTTCCGTGCGCGCTCATCCCGCATCTCGCCCTCGGGCCGGTCAGCCTGTCGCGGCTGCGCACCGCGCTCGTTTCTCGGTGGCCGAACCGGCGGTCGTGCTCACCACCGTGCGGGATGCGCCGCAGTTCGGGCGCATGTCCCGACATCGCGAACCGAACGGTTCGAGTGCCGGCCCACCAGGCACCTACCGCGGTCGCCCGGTCGGCCGGCGACATCGCCCGCATGGCTGCCTCGAGCCCTGACCCGAGCAGGAAGAAGGAAAACGAATGAACAATCCGTTCGACGACGATGACGCCAGGTTCTACGTCTTGATCAACGAGGAGGGGCAACACTCGCTGTGGCCGGTCTTCGCCGTCGTTCCCAAGGGCTGGACCATCACCTTCGGCGCCGCCAACCGCAAGTCCTGTCTGCAGTACGTGGAGAACCACTGGCTGGACATGCGTCCCAAGTCGCTCATCGAGGCCGCTTCCAACGAGGCGAACTGACCAACTGAATACGCGGGGCGCGCTGGTCCGACCTCCGCCGTGCCGACCGGCGCGCCCCGCCCGGTCTCCGACGGGGTTTCACGCGTCGGCGCGAGCGCCGAGCACCGCGCGAGCCTGTTGCCGCCACTGCGCGACGGCTCGCGTGTGCAGGCCGCCCAGCGCCGAGTCGAACTGCTCGGCGCGCTGGGTGACGGTGAGCCCGACGTAGGTGCGTGGATCGGTGATCGCGCCGCTCGCCACCGCGCAGGCTTCATCGACCTCGCCGGAGGCCAGCAGCGCGGTAGCGTGCTCGAAGCGGACCAGGGCGGGTTCCATCGTCTCCGACGGGTCGTACAGCGCCATCGCGCGCGCCGCCGCCGCGGCGGTTTCCTCGGCCCGGCCGAGGCGGGAATATCCGATCGCCTGATAAAAGGCGAGTTTCTCCGGTCGGAAAGAGAAGATACCAACCGAAAGGTCTTCCGGTCCCACGTCATCCAATGCCGCTGCCGATCGAGCGATACAGCGCGCGAATTCATCGGCGTGGCCGAGGCCGGCATGTGCGCGTGCGGCCATTCCCCACAACCATGCGGCGGCCGCGCTGTGCGACGGATTTTCTTGCAAACGACCGTCGAGCAGCTGCAAAACTTCCTTCGGTTTATCGCTATAGGTCGGCAAATACGCTAGACCGGCCAGGGCGATATCTTCCGAATATCGGTCACCGATGTCCTGCGCGGCGTGGATCGCGGTGGTGTACCACATGCGGGCTTGGCCGAGATGGCCGTCGTTGAACAGGATTTCGCCGACCACGTTCGCGAGCCTGCCCGCAGTGCGCACCAGCCGGACCTGCTGATGGGTGGGTTGCCGTGCGCCGAGACAGCCGCGGACTATCCGGAATTGCTCCACGCTGGCATGCAGCAGGTCGTGCGGCGGCACCTGCACCACCCGGGTGCCCAGTACCTCGGCAGACTGCTCCAGAAACACCAGTCGCCGCTCGCCGATCGACCCGGCGTCGAGGGTTGCGAGCATCCGCTCCGGTTCGCTTGCCACCAGGTCCGCCGCCTGGCCTGCCAGGCCCGCGCCGATGCAGGCCAGCAGTTCTCGCCTTCTCACGTCCGCTTCCTCGACTTCCTTGTCGAGCCCGATTACCCTACCGAGCTTGGTAAATCCTTCGGGTGCCGGATCGGCGCTTTCGCCGATGGATTCCGACTCCCGGAGCGCTGTTATCGCCCGCTCGAATCGCGTGACAGCTGCTGAATCGGCTTGCAACAGAACCCTATCGAGCAGTCGCTGGCTAGCGGCCTGCATCCGGGTTGTCCGACCGTTCTCCCACAGGGCCACAGTGCGCGGGGTGACGCCCACCAGACGCGCGAATTCGTAACGGCTTCGCTTCATCGCCGTGCGGAGCGCGAGTACGGCTTCGCCCGTCCAGTCGACCTCCACCATAGGTCTCACTTCCGTGCTCCAGGACGATACGAACGGAAAGTACTCGCAATTACTACATTAGGGACTGTTATCCACCGAACCGCCACGCGCACTGTTGAATCTGCACCCGGCATCGGGGGTCACGCCCAGACCCTGTGGAGGGCGCCTCTTGCCCGGAACCCGGCGCACGGTCCCGACACGGCCCGATCCATCCGTGTCGAGCGCGGTTGCGGTGGCGCCTACACGGTGCCGGGTGCACCTACTCATGGAGGTGAAGAATGGAAGCATTGCCCATCGACGGTCTGAGCTACGACCGCGCGCGCTTCGTCCGTGCCGTCCCCGGTGGGCACGGTGCGAGCTGCCGCCGGCACCTAGATGACTGGTGTCGAACGGGCCTGTTGGAGCCGTGATGGCGCCGGATTTGGGGTGTGGTCGGTCGATAATGGCTGGCGGGATGACTCGTGTCTGTTGTTTCGGGTTGTGCCTGTGGTGATTGGCCTGTCGATGCGATGCGCCGGGAGCGCTCAGGCGGGGGTCACGGTCCAGCCTCCGGTGGTGTAGCCGATCCCGAGGACCGCGAGGCGGGCGAGGTTGACCGCGGCGGCAAGCAACCCGAAATCGGCGCCGATCTTGACTTGACCGCGGACTCTGGCGCGGCGTCCGCCGTGGCGGCGGCGCATCAGGTGCCCAATTTTGCGTTCCACCTTGGGCGGGTCATGCGGTAGGAGGCCTTCCAGTCCGGATCGTGCTGACGTTCGCGGGCGGTGGCCAGGTATTTCTCGTGGGCGCCGACGGTGATCGCGCGCCCGCCGGCCGCCGAGGTGCACTGCGCGCGCAGCGGGCACTCGGCGCAGGCGCCGCCGAAGTAGGCGGCACCGGTGTGGCGGCCGGTGCGGGCGGCGATCGTCGCGGTGACCCGGCCGGGCAGGTCACCGTCCGCGCGTCCAGATCGATCGTGAAGCGGTCCTTGAGCGAGCCGATCGTCGACGAGATGCTGCACCGCATCGACCGATCTGAAGGGCAACAGCCGCCGGCTTTCACTCGTCGGTCCGGAGCCGGGGGTGCACCCGAGCCCTGGGGCACCGATGGGGGCCTTGTAGAAAGCGATGTGCTATCGCGATACATAACGTTACGTGATACCTCGCATCACGTTACGTGATACCTCGCATAACGTTACGTGATACCTCCCATAACGTAAGTCGCTCTTTTCCGATCACGTGATAGCCGTTACACTCGGCCAGGTGATAAGGCCGGGTCACTGGCCCGGCTGTTATCGCAGAGGGTAGGAGAGAAATGACAGAAATTCTAACGGGAGCCTCTGCCCGAAGCGTCGACCGACTCGCTCAAAGCCTGGACCGCGGACTCGTTCCGGTAGCCGTATTCGGTGACGAGCAGATTTATCGTGAAGAGTTACGAAAGATCTTCGGGCACGCGTGGCTTTTTCTTGGTCTCGAAGAGGAGGTGTCAGAGGTTGGCGACTACGTTCTCCGCCGAATGGGTGAAGACGAAGTAATTGTTTCGCGTGGCGACGACAACAATGTGCATGTCCTCCTGAACAAGTGCCGCCACCGTGGAGCGGTCGTGTGCCGAGAAGATAGCGGGAACACGTCGAACTTCATGTGTCCCTACCACGGCTGGACCTATGGGAACGACGGGTCGTGGACCGGCGCGCCAAAGCGACCGCGGGCCTATCGGCAACTGGACCGGACATCTTGGGGCCTCATAAAGGCTCCGAAAGTTGAGGTCCGCTGGGGCCTCATTTTCGCGTGCTTGGACCCCGATGGTCCCAGCTTTGAGGAGTACGCTGGAGACGCGCTCTGGTATCTGAGAGGTTTCTTGGGGGCCGATTCCCGCGGGCTTCACGCACTGGGGGACCCGAATCGATGGATCACCAGGACCAACTGGAAGTCGGGATCAGAGAATTTCGGTGGCGACAACTACCACGTCGCGACACTGCATGGTTCGGTCAGTGAAATCGGTGTCCTACCCGACTTTCGGGATGCGAACGAAGGCAACGCTCAATTCGATGCGGGAAATGGCCATGGATGCACAGCTTCTGCGAACTACGCGCCGAGCCTTGGTCTCACACCGTTTGGGTTTTCCCAAGAAGTATGGGATAGCTTCGACAAATCAGACCTCGACGATGACCACTTCAAGTTCCATGAAACACATTTGCTCCTGACCTTCAATTTCTTCCCGAACTTCAGCGTTCTCAGGTTTTTGGGTGCGCCCGATCCTGACACCGGACACGTTCCGAACTTCCTGATGGTTCGGACATGGCAACCGGTGAGTCCCAGCCAAACAGAGGTGTGGAACTGGATGTGTGTCTACAAGGCAGAGCCAAGTGAACACTATGCGGCGGCCTACGCGACCGGGATGCAAATGATGGGGCCTGCGGGGCTGCTTGAACAGGACGACATGGCGGTCTGGGAAGGAGCGGCTGCTGCGGCAACAAGCGTGATGGCGGATATGAATGGTATGGAGTACAACTACCAACTCGGCTTGGAAGGCATGTCTGCCGGTGGACCTGCCGACGACCTCCCGGGACCGGTCTTGGGGAGACACAAGAGCTACAGCGAAGAGAATCAAAGGAGCTTCTTCAAGCAGTGGCGGAAGATGATGGTCGAGGAGGCTTGAGTGACCAGCACGTCAGTACCCAGCAACACCGAGAATCTTCAGCCGGCCGAGGGCGGTCACGACATCCGTAAAGTAACGCCAACGCGCGGATACGAACTCGATGACGAAAAGCTGACGTTTCTCTCGGCGGCCCGAGCATTCCTAGATCACGAGTCGACGTTGTTGGACAGCCCTAAGCGGTTGTGGGAGTGGTTCGACCTTCTTTCGGCCGACTTCTACTATCACATCCCGGTGCGTATTTCGCGGGAGCGTCGATCTCGGTTGGGTGAGTTCTCAGAGCACGGTTATCACATGCTCGAGACGCTGGAATCCATACGACTGCGCATTGAGCGCCTCGATACAGAACATGCATGGGCAGAAGAACCTCCTTCCCGCCTGCGTCGAGTGATTTCGGGTGTGGAGGTTCTGGAACAACGATCGTCAACCGACTACTTGGTAGCCAGTTCATTCCTCCTCTTTCGGGGGCGAGGCAGTCTCGATTCAGATCTCCTCGCCGGTCAACGACAGGATCTGCTGCACGTGGAAAACGGTCGTATTCTTCTCGGGGGACGCACGGTACTTCTCGAGCACACGGTGATACCGACGGCGAACCTGGGAGTCTTCCTTTGAAACACGACGACCAGGACGAACATCTGGAGCCGGGATCATCCAAGGAACACGCAGCGCGGCAAGTGAGTAATGCCCTGCCGGCGATCTTGTCCAACGAGTTCGCGTTCGTTGAGTTGGATATCATCCGTTATGGAAACGGTGAGCGCCTCTCGATTACGTCCCCGTCGCGCGGTACGACGAGCTACGTAGATCCGGTCGTTTTACAAGCTATTTCAAGTATGGACGCGGAAGAACTGCGAAGTTTGGTCACGCGTAACCTCGACCAGTGACCCGACTGCGAAGGAACACATAGTGGTACACGTTTCGATAGACCGTGACAAATGTCAGGGGTACGGCAATTGCATTATGGAGGCACCAGACGTATTCGATCTAGACAACGACGGACTGGTTACCCTGTTGGATTCCGGGGAGATTGACGCCACGCAGCCCGGAGTCATCGGTGCGGTCAAATCATGCCCAGTGCATGCGCTTCGGTTGCGCGATGAGTAAAGAACTCCCGAACCCGGACGGTCATCTCGTTGTTGTGGGCGCTGGAATAGCTGGTGTCCGTGTTGTCGAGGCAACGCGAAGTGCGGGATGGGCCGGTCCTATCTCGCTGGTCGGTAATCAGCCAGGACTGCCGTACGACTTGCCGCCTCTGTCCAAGAATATCATTTCAGGGACCTGGACCGCGAAGCAAGCTGAACTGATTTCGTACGAAATGCTGGATGCTTTGGCCGTGCGCTATTTCGAGTTCGACCCGGCAGTCCAGCTGGACCGACGTCGTAATGTTGTTTCATTGAACAGCGGCATCGAGTTGACATATGACACTCTTGTGATCGCGTCCGGCGCTCGAGCGAAACCACTCTCGGGCAACCCTCGAGTACATACCATCCGGACCATGGCCGACGCCGAACAGCTGCGAGACAGGTTGAATTCTGCGGCACCCAGCACGGTGGTAGTGGTCGGTTCGGGGTTCATCGCGGCTGAGGCCGCAGCGGCGATTTCACGGTACCGTGACCACGCCGTGCATCTGGTCTGCCGCGGGCCCGGACCGTGCGCCAAATCTGTCGGACCACCACTCGCCCGTTGGCTGCGAGAGCTGCATGAGAAAAACGGCGTGGTAGTACATGCTCAACGCACCGGAACGATCATGGAACGATGTGGCGCGATGCCCCTTGAAGTCATCCTTGACGACGGACGGACACTGGTTGCCGATGTTGCCATCGGAGGCGTCGGATCGGAGCCCAACCTGGAGTGGATCGGGTCGGCGAATATTCCGACCGATCAGGGTGTTCTTACCGATGCTGACGGCCGTGTGGTCGGGACCCCAGACGAGTTCATCTTCGCGGTCGGTGACTGCGCCCAGTGGGGAAGCTCTGCAGATGGCGTGTCACGAGGCCAGCACTGGACTCGAGCGGTCGATCAGGCGCGACACGTCGGCCTGAGACTGGGCAGTGGCAACTATGCGCGGGACGCCGACACAACGCGGCCGGCGACGGTTCCCTATGTGTGGTCGGATCAGTACGAATCCACCATCCAAGTCATGGGGAACGTCTCTCCCGAAGACGACGTTCACCACTTGGTGCTGGACGACACCACCGCAATGGCGGTTTACGGAAAAGGCGCATATGTGACGGGAGTGGTGTCGGTAGGACTTCCGCGCGCGGCATTGAAAATTCGCAAAGCCATGAAGGACAGCAGGCGCATCGAAGACATCTTGGCGCACGTCTAAAGGTCAGTGAAGATAGATATGTGGCGTATGAAGTACGCGCTGACCTACCTCGGCGGCGTCCTATTGGCCTGCGCCGTCATCCACGCTCGTGTCGGGACCAGCAATTTGGGAGACACGGCCTAGCCGCCGCCTCCGGTGTCCAGCAGGCTGCCACCCAGTGATCGGCCGTGGAACCGCTGCCGGCCATGCTCGGTGCATGCCTGCTGCTGGTCGCCGCGATCATCGCCCTCGGCTCCTGCTTACCGCACAGCCGCGCCTCGGACGCCCACCGCCCGCC